>DASXXB010000466.1:0-6538 GCA_036503355.1 Kribbella sp.
GAACCCCACCCCACCCTTTCCCGTACGCCGTACGCACCCGGTGATCGGATGTCCCCAGCCGGCCGCGGTACGGCGACAGCCCGCGCCGGGACGTCACGGCCGACCCTCGCACGTCTTTGAGCACGGGCCAACCACCCGGACGGCCCCGAAGCGGTTGGTGGGCGCTCAAAGTCGCCCGGCGCCACGGCTCAGCGCCACGGCTCAGCGCCACGAACTGCTGGTGGCTCACTTTGTGCATGACATCCGTACCCGGCGCGCCGATCCGTGCGGACGTGGTGCACAAGGTCGCGATCGAGCCAGGCCCCAGGCTGCGCGGCGCCGGCGCGGGGTGCGCGGGGGCGGTCAGCGCAGGGGCGGTCGGCGCGGGGCGGTCGGCGCGGGGCGGGCGGCGCGGGGCGGGCGGCGCAGGAGCGGGCGGCGCAGGAGCGGGTCGCGCTGGGGTGAGTCGCGCGGGAGCGGGTCGCGCGGGAGCGGGTCGCGCGGGAGCGGGCGGCGCGGGCTCGGGTCGCGCGGAAGCGGGTCGCGCGGGGGCGGGTTGTGCGGGAGCGGGTCGCGCGGGGGCGGGCGGGGCGGGGCGGGGCGGGGGTGGCGGGGCGGGGGTGGGTCAGAAGTCGTCGAATTCTAGGGAGGCGGCGGCTGAGACGCCCTCCAGGTAGCCCTCGGCGCGCTCGGCTTTGGGGTAGCGGTGGACCAGGGCCCAGAAGGTCGCGTTGTGGGTCGGTTCGATCAGATGGGCCAGTTCGTGGACCAGGACGTAGTCCACGACCCACGCCGGCATCGACTGCAACCGGGTGCTCAACCGGATCGACCGGTCCGCCGGAGTGCACGATCCCCACCGTCTGTTTTGGTTCGAAACCCACCTCACCGACGCAGGTTCGGGCACTTCGGGGAGGTGACGACACGCGAGTTCGTGTGCTCTGGCCAACAATTTTTCGTCCGACACGCGCGACCGGCTGCGCTGCTTCTCGAGCCGCGCCAGCATGGTCTCGACCCAGCGCGCCTCCTCGGCGGCGGACAGCCGGTCGGGCATCAGCACGACCACGCGCTCGCCGTCGCGGTAGGCGCTGACCGTGCGCTTGCGGCGCTTGCTGCGACGGATGTCGACGTACGGCGGGATCGGGCGCGCTGGAGAGTCGGCCATGGCTCAAAAATGTACCCCCCGAATCCGACAACTTTCTTGCGTGCACACCCTGTGGACCGGCGTTTCCGCAGGTCAGACGCCAGATCTTGAATCCGGCGACGATTGTTGTTCACACCCTGTTCCCCCGATCGCCCACAGCCCCCGGCGGCGTGTCCCACAGGTTGCGCACAGAGTTATCCACAGGCGTGGACAACGTGGGCTTGCCTGTCCGGCCGCGGTCTCCTAGCGTCGTCGGCAACAGGCTCCCGGACCGCTTCCGGGGCCGCCCGGAGGGGAAGCCGAGCGGTTCCGGAAGCGGATCACCGGGAGCCTGTTCTGCGTCGCCGAAAGTTTCGGTAAGGGTTTTCCTCGCCGGATTCAGGCGGCACGCGGACCCCGAGGTGCGCTTGAGCCTGCGCCAGGAGGCCGTAGGGTGAATCCCGACTGGGCCGAACGGCCTACGGCAGGACGGTCTGCCGTTAGCATCCAACGACTGCCCGGGGCGAGACCCCGGGCTGGAATTCAGAGCAAGGAGAGGGCCCTCATGGCAGAGACCTGGAGCGGCGAGTTTTACTGCGTCAAGTGCAAGGCCAAGCGCACCGCCGACGGCGAGGTCAAGGTCAACGACAAGGGCACGCGCATGGCGAAGGCCAAGTGCCCCGAGTGCGGTACGAACCTGAACCGGATCCTCGGCAAGGCCTGACGCACGAAGTCGTAAGGGGCGGTGCAGGACCCGGACACGGGTGCTGCACCGCCCCTGCGTCGTCCCGGCTTGGGCGACCGGACAGAATGGAGGAGTGTCGGACCTTCCTCGTAAGGCGCTGAGCCGGACCGCGAAACTTGCCAGCCTGCCCCTCGGTGCCGCCGGGCGGGCGACGGTCGGCCTGGGCAAGCGCATCGGCGGCGCGCCGGCCGAGGCCGTGTTCGCCGAGTTCCAGCGGCGTACGGCGGACCAGTTGTTCGCCGTCCTGGGTGAGCTCAAGGGCGGCGCGATGAAGTTCGGGCAGATGCTCAGCCTGATGGAGTCCGCGATGCCGGAGGAGTTCGCGGCGCCGTACCGGGCCACCCTGACCAAGCTGCAGGACTCCGCCCCGCCGATGCCGGCCTCGACCGTGCACACGATCCTGTCGCGGGAGCTGGGCAGGCGCTGGCGGGACCGCTTCGACGAGTTCGACGACACCCCCGCGGCCGCCGCGTCGATCGGCCAGGTGCACCGCGGACGGCTCAAGGACGGCCGCGAGGTCGCGGTCAAGCTGCAGTACCCGGGCGCCGCCGAGGCGCTGCGGTCGGACCTGCGCCAGCTCGGCCGGTTCGGTCGCACGATCGGCACGCTGATCCCCGGCCTGGACGTGAAGCCGCTGGTCGCGGAGCTCCAGGAGCGGATCGGCGAGGAGCTCGACTACGACCGTGAGGCGCAGGCGCAGCAGCAGTACGCCGACGCGTTCAAGGACCACGCGGAGTTCGTCGTCCCGCGGGTCGTGAAGCACTCCCCCACGGTCATCGTGTCGGAGTGGATCGAGGGCCGCCCGCTGTCGTCGTACATCAACGACGGCACCAAGCAGGAGCGGGACGAGATCGGGCTGAAGTACGTCCGGTTCATGTTCAGCGGACCGAAGTACGCCGGTCTGCTGCACTCGGACCCGCATCCGGGGAACTTCCGGGTCCTGGCCGACGGCCGGCTCGGTGTGGTCGACTTCGGCCTCTGTGCACGGCTCCCGGACGGACTGCCGCCGGCGATCGGGCGGCTGCTGCGCATCTCGCTGAACGGCGATGGTGTCGCGGTCCGGGACGGGCTGAAGGCCGAGGGCTTCATCAAGCCGCGAATGGAGATCGACCCGGAGCAGCTGATGGACTACCTGGCGCCGTTCGCGGAGCCGGCCCGCGAGGACACGTTCCAGTTCAGCCGGGCCTGGATGCGCGCGCAGGCGAACCGGACCAGTGACTTCCGCTCGCCGAACGCGTCGCTCGCCCTGCGCCTCAACCTCCCGCCGTCGTACCTGCTGATCCACCGCGTGTGGATCGGCGGCATCGCCGTACTGTCGCAACTCGAGGCGGAGGCACCGTTCCGGTCGGTGCTCGAGGAACTGCTACCGGGCTTCACCGACGACTGAGCGCCGGGATCGCGCGCAGAGTCACGGCCAGCAGGACCGCTACGGCAGTCAAGGCCACCGCAGTGATGCCCGCGGCCAGGTGGAGACCGCCGGTGAAGGCGTCACGCGCCTGGTTCAGGAGGTCGCCCGTGGCGCCCTGGGCGATCGCCTCGCCCAGTGAGTTGCCGCCCCGGCCGTCCATGTGGCTGCGGTACGCCGCCGTGACCACGCTGCCGAGTACTGCGATGCCGAGCGAGTAACCGAACTCGTTGCTGGTCTGCGTCAACGCTCCGGCCGAACCAGCCTTCTCCGGCGGGACCGAGCCGATGACCAGGTTCGTGCCGAGCGTGACGAGCGGGGCCGGGCCGACGCACTGGATCGCGAAGGCGATCAGCAGAACCGTCGTGGACGTCGCCAGCGACATCATCGCCATCCCGACGACCGTGAACGCGATCCCCGCCGGGATCAGCACGCTCGGCCGGATCCGCTGGGCCAGCCGCGGCGCCACCTGGAAGGCGACGGTCGTCGTCAGCATGCCCGGGACCAGCGGCAGACCTGCAGCCAGCGGCGTCATCCCCTGAACCAGCTGGAAGTACTGCGCCACGAACACCATCACGCCACCGGACAGCATCGAGAACGCCAGCATGCTCCCGAGTGTCACGCTGAACGTCCGCCGCGTGAACAGCCGTACGTCGACCAGCGGGTCGTCCAGCCGGCGCTGCCGCCGTACGAAGATCCAGCCGAACACACCGCCGACCACCAGCGCGCCGATCGACTGAACCCCCGCGCCGTGCGAAGCCAGGTGCTTCAGCCCGTGGATCGCCGGCAGGATCGCGGCCAGCGACAGCAGCACACTCGGTACATCGATCCGCCCCGCCTGCTCGTTGCGGTACTCGGGGAGCAGGAACGGCCCCGCGATCAGCAGCACGACCATCGCCGGTACGCCGATCAGGAACGCCGAGCCCCACCAGAAGTGGTTCAGCAGGACGCCGCCGACGATCGGCCCGACCACCGCGCCGACCGTGAAACAGCCGGCCCACACGCCCAGCGCCTTCGCCCGCTGCCGCTCGTCCGGGAACAGCGTGGAGATCAGCGACAGCGTGCACGGCGCGATCGCTGCACCCGCGATGCCGAGCACCGCACGAGCGCCGATCAGCATGCCGGGGTTGACCGAGTACGCCGCGACGATCGAGGCGATCCCGAAGACGGCCGCCGCGATCAGCAGCAGCCGTCGGCGACCGAGCCGGTCCCCCAGGGTGCCCATCGTGATCATCAGGCCCGCCACCATGAACCCGTACACGTCGAGGATCCACAACTGCTGGCTGCTGGTGGCGCCGAGGGCCTCGGTCACGGCCGGAACCGCCAGCAGCATCACGAACAGATCCAGCGAGACCAGCAGCGTGGCGAGGCACAGGACGCCCAGCGCGATCCACTGCCGACGGCCGGTCGCCACGGTGTCCGTCTCCGGAGCGAGGGTCATGATCAGGGTCCTTCCACAGGAGGGTTGTCACTCCTGCGTCGAACGGATCAGCCCGCGATCGACACACCGGGTCGAAAAGTCTCACCAGTAGACCTGATCGAGCTTGCCCTCGATGTTGCGGACGTTCTCGCGGGCACACCGGTCGCAGTACAGGACCTTGCGCCCGTCTTCGAACGAGGTCACCCAGGTCAGCGGCGCGTCCTCGGTCTCCGCCTGCTGGCCACACAACGCACATGTCGCACTTGCCATGGCACTAGTCTGCACCGGGTGCGATGGGTGATTCACGGTGAGGGCGAGGTCTGGGGCAACCAGTGGCTGAGCGTACGGCGCCTCGACGTCCAGCAGCCCGACGGCGAGCGGTTCGACTACCACGCAGTACGGCTGAAGGACATCGCCGCCGCTGTCGTCACCCAGGACGAGCAGGTCCTGCTGATGTGGCGCCATCGGTTCCTGACCGACACCTGGGCCTGGGAGATTCCGATGGGAATCATCGAGCCGGGCGAGACGCCGCAGGACGCGGCGGCGCGGGAACTCCTGGAGGAGACCGGCTGGCGGGCCGACGGGCTCACCGAGCTGATCCGGTCGGAGCCGGCGGCGGGGATCATGGACTCGCGGCACTTCGTGTACCGGGCGGCGAGCGTGACCCGGATCGGGGAACCGACCGAGCGCAACGAGTCCGACCGGATCGAGTGGGTGCCGATCGCCGACGTACCGGGAATGATCGCGCGGCACGAGATCGTCAGCGGGATCACGTTGATCGGGCTGCTGCAACTGCTGATGCAGGAACGTTGAAGGGGCGGCACCCCTGGTGGGTGCCGCCCCTTCGTGGTTCAGCTGGTCAGGCTGTGATTGTGTGGATCAGACGAGGCGGGCGAGTGCGAGGCGCGCGCGTGCGCTGGCCCTCTCGGCTCGCCGGCCTGCCCGCTCGGCCTGCTTCTGCGCCTTCTCGATCTGGTGAGCGAGGCGGAAGCGCCGGTTCTGCTCTGCGGCCTTCAGTGAAGCCCGACAATGAGCACGGGCGAGATCTTCATTGAGTAAATGCATTTCGGTGCTCCTGTGCGAAGTCTGGTTGGTCATCGTTCGGTCTCGTTTCGGATGGTTGGGTTGTCGTTCAGGCTGCGGTAACGGTGTCGCTCTTGCGGGGACGCCCACGGGGCCGCTTGCGCGGAACCACCACACCTTGGACGAACAGCTCGCCACCCCACACTCCCCACGGCTCGGAACGCTCGAGCGCTCCGGCCAGGCACTCGGCCTTCAGCGGGCAGGTCGTGCAGAGAGACTTGGCGTACTCGACATCCGCCGGCGATTCGGCGAAGAAGAGTTCTGGTGCGTAGGACCGACAGGGCAGGTCCTGCGACGTTGCGACCTCGGTGAAGACATCGAGGAAGCTCACGCTCATTCCGGTCACCTCCCAGTGACTTTTGGTGCTGATCTCTTGTCGTCCTCGACAACTACCGGTTGGTAATCGCCAAAACTGTGCTGACAAACAAAAGGGCCGCGGGACCCTTGGGTGGGTTCCGCGGCCTGGAGGTGCCGGCTCTGACTCTCGTCAGACCGGTGGACTCCATGCTCGAGAACCCGAACCGCCGTACTTCGCATCGCCGACAGCTCCGCCCTGGAACTGGGCAGCGCCGGAAGCCATAAGCACAACGGTCGCGACGTGCAGACGCGGCGAGGCACCCGGGATCTGGGCGCACGGCAGCGCTACAGCGTCGCTGAACGGCTTCTTGACCGTGTTGGTAATCATTTCCAGGGCACCTCCTCTCGTTGTGGCGAAGCGGGCGGTTGGCTCGATCGCTATGGTGGTTTGAAGTTTTCGGCCAGGCTTCGACCGCAGAAAGAACAGTA
>DASXXB010000467.1:0-6577 GCA_036503355.1 Kribbella sp.
CCCGGTGCTCGGCCGGGTGAAGCTGATCGCCGAGCCGTGGGACGTCGGCCCGTTCGGCTACCAGGTCGGCAACTTCGGTACGCCGTGGTCGGAGTGGAACGGCAAGTTCCGCGACAGCGTCCGCGACGTCTGGCGGAACACCTCCGACGGCGTGAAGGACCTCGCCTACCGGCTCTCGGGGTCGAGCGATCTGTACGGCGACGACGGGCGCTACCCGTTCGCGTCGATCAACTTCCTGACCGCGCACGACGGCTTCACCCTGCGGGACCTGGTCAGCTACGACCACAAGCACAACGAGGCGAACCACGAGGACAACCGCGACGGCACCGACGACAACCGGTCCTGGAACTGCGGCGTCGAGGGCGAGACCGACGACGCCGGCGTGATCGCGTTGCGCAAGCGGCAGATGGCGAACCTGATGTCGACGCTGATCCTGTCCACCGGCGTGCCGATGATCACCGCCGGGGACGAATGCGGCCGGACGCAGCACGGCAACAACAACGCGTACTGCCAGGACAGCGAGATCTCCTGGTTCGACTGGTCGCTGCCTGCGGCCTGGTCCGACCACCTCGAGCTGACGAAGAAGCTGCTGGCGTTGCGGGCTGCACACCCCGCCCTACGGCAGTGGCACTACTTCTCCGGGCAGCCGGTCGTTCCCGGGGGCCGCAAGGACCTGTCGTGGATCGCGCCGCACGGCGGCGAGATGACCGACGCGGACTGGTTCGACGGGAACCTGCGGACGATCGGGATGTTCCTGCGTGGTGACGCGTTGCGGGCCACCGACGCGGAGGGCAACGCGCTGACCGACAGCTCGTTCCTGCTCGCGCTCAACGCGACGCCGGAGATCCGGAACGTCGTCGTACCGGACGCGTCCTGGGCGCCGGCGTACGAGGTGGTGCTGGACACCAGCAACAGCATGGTGACCGAGGTGGAAGCCGGTGCGACGGTGCCGCTGGCACCACGCTGTCTGGTGCTGCTGCGCGCGCTCTGAAGGTTGTTAACCTTCCGCTTGTACATTCTTCGGTCACCTGTTGTTCACCTCTGGGGGGGGACCGAAGTTGACCACGCCGATCGGAGCGATGCACCACGCGATCATGCGGTGGGGTGAGGCGGAGCGGACCAGTTCCCGGTTGGCGATCCGGCGGTGGGTGGACGGCGTGGCGTACGTCGACGTACAGGCGCGGACGTATGCGGACTACTGGACCAGGCAGAACGCCGACGCGCTGACCGGCGTCGGGCCGCTGTGGGTCGTACTCGGTGACTCGACCGCCCAAGGGCTGGGCGCGTCGTCACCGCTGCACGGGTACGTCGGTCAGGTGCTCAACGCGCTACGCCGGAAGGGGACGCCCTGGCGGGTGCTGAACCTGTCGCGGTCCGGTGCGCAGACGCGCCATGTGCTGGAAGATCAGCTGCCGTTGCTGGACGGTCTGACGCCCGCACTGGTCACCTGCGGGATCGGCAACAACGACATCCTCGCGACGCCGCCGCGCCGATTCCGCGACCGCCTCCGTCAGGTGATCGGCCGGCTCCCATCCTCGTCCGTCGTCATGGACCTGACCGTTCCGGACAGATTCTGGCGGATCGGTGGAGCTGTGAGCCCGTACGTCTCCGGCATCAATCAGCTGATCAGCGCCACGGCCACGTCCCGCGGGCTGCCGGTGGCCGAGGTGTCGCGGTACGCGCGCCCGCCGTGGCGAGGCATGCTCGCGCCGGACTCCTTCCACCCCAACAACCTCGGCTACCGCCGCCACGCCGACGCCCTGCTCGCCGCATTACCCGCCGGCGTACTCACGCCCTGAGCAGCTGCTCCAGGCGGTCCAGCGTCTTGCTGCTCTCATGGCGCACTCTGACCGGGACGATCGCTGCTCGACCCGGCACGCGGATGCCTCCCGTCATCGCGACGCGGGTACCACCAGCAGGCTCGGCCGCCACCGCCATACCGATGATCAGGAACCGGCTCTGCAGCCAGCACCAGCCCGACCGGAACTGACCTTCCAGCCGCGCCCGCTGCCCTCGCGCACCTTTCGCGAGTACGACGACGTGGTCGCCGTCCCGCTCCAGCACTGTTGCCGACACGAGGTCCGCCTGGATGGTCGCGAACACGTCGAGGTCCGCGAGCATCGCCTTCACCCGGTCGGGTTCCTGCGGCAGCACGCGTTCGGTGACTGCCGCGCCCGGTACGCCGGCCGCCAGCGCGCGGAACCGCTCGACGTCTGTCAGTTCGGCCTGTGGCCAGTTCATGATCTCCACGCCTTCCGGAAGCTCGCCCGCGCACGGTGCAGCCGCGACTTCGCCGTACCGGCCGGCACGTCGAGCATCGCGGCCGCTGCCAGTTCGTCCATTCCTTCGAGATCCCGCAGTACCAGCACCGCCCGGTGCTCCGGCGACAACCTGCGGAGCACGTCCTGTACGTCGACGGCGAGCTGCGGATCGTCCGCCGCCGGAAGCTCCGCCAGCTCGGCCGGCTGTTGCCGGTGACCGCGACGGGCGACCCGGACCGCCTCACGGACGGCGATCGCCCGCGCCCACCCGAACAGCGCCGCCGGGTTCTGCAGGGCCTTCAGGCCGCGGAAGATCGCGATCAGCGCTTCCTGCGCGGCATCGGGCCCGTCGTTCAGCGCGATCGGCCCACAGATCTTCCCGACGTACGGCGTGAGCGCGTCGAGCACCTCGTTCATCGCGACCGTGTCACCGCCTTGTGCCGCGCGGATCCGATGCTCCTCGATCATCCGAGGCCGGGTCCTGTCAGGAAGGCCGAGACGAGTGGGTTCACCTGGTCCGCACAGTCGACGGTGAGCGCGTGGCCGCAGCCGGCCAGGACCCGCACGGTTGCGTTCGGCAACAACTTCCGGAAGCGGGCCGCCTGGGCGACCGGCAGGATCGCGTCGCGGTCGCCCCAGAGCACGAGCGTGGGCTGTCGGGTCGACGGCAGCCCACGCTCGGTCACACTCCAGTCGAGACCGCGTTCGAGCGCGTACATGGATCGCACGTTGTCACGATAGGTTCCGGGAATCCACAACTGGTCAACGAGTTGCGGCGTGACCAGCTCCTTGTGGACGAACAGCCCGCGGACGGCGGACTCGACCATGCTCCGGTTCGCACCGAGCTTCGCCAGCGCCTCGCCCACGACCGGCTGTTTGAAGATCTCCCAGCTCCAGACATCCGGCTCGTCCAGACCGGACGGCGCGAGCAGCACGAGCTTGCTGACCGGCTCGGGGTGCTGCTGTGCGTACGCGAGTCCCCAGCCACCACTCCACGAGTTGCCGCCGAGTACGACGGTCTGGAGGTCCAGCGCGTCCAGGAACTGACCGAGCGCCTCGGTCATGCCGTCCAGATCAAAGGTGAAGGTCTCGTCGTGCAGGCGGGTCTCCCCCTGGCCTGGCAGGTCCACCGCGTACACCGTGTGGTCCCGTGCCAGCACAGCTACCTGAGCATCCCAGGCGGCCGCAGGCGATGCCCCTGGCGCCAGCAACACCACCGGCGCTCCAGAACCGCGCTGGAGATAGTGCACTCGAGCCAGTGGAGTCTCGACGTACCTTGAGTCAACGGAAGCGGCAGGGTGCGGCTGCTCCGACGGCTGGTACACGTAGGCGACCAGCACGAGCGCTGTCACCGCAGCTACTGGACCTGCGACCACGGTTGCCTTCAGCCACCGCCTTCGCAGCATCTTGAGGTCAGCGATGCACAGTGCGATGCACGCCGGTGTGTAGAGCAGCAGGTTGAGCCAGTAGAACGTCGTACCGACGTCTGTGAAGGCCCAGGCCAGACCAAGGGCGGCTCGCGCTGCCAGGCCGGCTGCGACGCCGGCGACTACGAGTCTGGCGACTGCGGACCGGTCGGACCGGAGTACCGCGAAGGCCAGCAGGAGGTGCAGCGCTGCGAGTGGCAGCACCACCTGTGGAGCGAACGACAGCTGAACGCCGAGGACCGCTCGGGAGAGTGTTCGCTCGTCGGGCGCGGGCCAGGTTGCGCCCGTTGCCCAGTAGACGTGCACCGCGGCCAGCAGGACATGCACGCCGGCGACGATCCTTCGAGACTGCATCCCGAACCCTCCTCAGTTGTGGATGACAACTCGAAGAGGAGCGGTTCGGACGGGACGTTCCCCGGGGTGACCTGGATCTCAGGCCTCCGGCTCGGAGGGGTTGACGGGGTTGACCGGGTTGACGGGGTTGACCGGGGCGTCGGCGAGCAGCAGGTAGAGCGAGCGGCGGGCGTCGGCCAGGATCTTGGCCGCCGCGGTCTGCTGCTCCTCGGAACCGCTGCGGGCGACCTGCCGGGTGGCAGAATGCAACTCCTCGAGCAGTCCGCGCAGGTCGGTCGCGGGGCCGGCGTTCGTGAACCCGGCGAACGGGTCGATCGACGCCTCGCGTCGGCCTTGTACCGCCTCGCGTCCGGCGTCAGTCAGCGTGACGAGCTTGCGGCCGGCGTCCGCGGTCACGGTGACCAGGCCCTCGTCCTCCAGTTGGTTGATGGTCGGATAGATCGCGCCGGGGCTGGGGGTCCAGCGCCCGCCGCTGCGGTCGGCGATGGCCTGCATCAACTGGTAACCGTGCATCGGCTCCTCGGCGAGCAGCATCAGCACAGCCGTCCGGACATCGCCGCGCGGCGCCCGGCCACGACCACGACCGGACCCACGACGCGAGCTGCGCTCCGAGCCCCGTTCAGAGCCACGCTCAGGATTGCGCTCAGGACCGCGCTCAGAACCGCGCTCAGAGCCACGCTCAGAACCGCTCTCGGAGCCGCGCTCGGAACGACGGCCGCGGCCACCGTGTCCGCGGTGCATCGGCAGGCCTTCGCCCGCCCACGGTCCACCGCGACGGGGGTGATGGTGACCGCCTCGGCGGCCACGGAGTTCGTTGGGGGTGTTCATAATATCCTCCTCGATATTCTTCATGACACTAACGATATATCGTTACCGTCATCAAAACAACCCCTCGGGAAACCCGCTTGCGGAAGGCGCATCGGGTGTCGACCGTGAGGAGATGGACCTGTTCGAGGAACTGATGGGCGAAGTGCTGACGACGGCCGAGCGGTTCGGTCACCGGGAGCACGTGCGGCTGACGTGGCTCGCCGTACGGCGGTGTGGGCCGGCCGGGGCGGTCGACCTGGTGAGCACGGGCATCCAGCGCACGGCGCGGTACGCGGGGGCGCCGCAGAAGTACAACGCCACGGTGAGCCGGGCGTGGGTCGAGCTGACGGCGTACCACATGGGCGAGGCGCCGGACGAGAGCTTCGAGGAGTTGGTACGACGCAACCCGGGGCTGCTGGACAAGCGGCTGCTGACGCACTTCTACCAGCCGCGCACGCTGGCGTCGCCGGCGGCGCGAAACGGCTGGGTCGAGCCGGATCTGCGGGCCTTCCCGGGCTGATGCTTTACCTTGCCCCAGGGGCAGGGGGTTTGATGAGCGCGTGTTGACGATCGGAGAGTTCGGGCGGCGGGCCGGACTGTCGTTGAAGGCGTTGCGGCTGTACGACGTGTCGGGGCTGCTGGCGCCGGCGCAGGTGGATCCCGCCAACGGCTACCGGCAGTACGACGAGAACCAGTTGGAGCGGGCGCGGCGGATCAGTGTGCTGCGGCAGTTGGACATGCCGCTGACCACGATCGCCGAAGTACTCGCCGGAAGCGACGAGGACGCGCTGATCCGGCTCGACCGCTGGTGGGCCGCCGAGCAGGCGACCACCGCGTCCCGGCAGGCGACCCTGCAGTACCTACGCGACCGGTTGTCGCGATCCGGTACGACGGGACTCGCACCCCGCCCCGTGCTGACCCGCGACGTACCGGCGACCAAGATCGCGACGATCCGGGCCGACACCAACCAGCAGCTGCTGATCGGTGTGATCGTGACGTGCACCGACGAGATCATGACGTACCTGCGAGCCGCCGGCGCGACCGCGAACGCTGGGTCCTGGGTGATCTACCACGGCGCCGTCACACCGGAGGGTGAGGCGACCGTCGAGGTGTGCGTGCCGTTCGACGGGCTCGTCGACCCGTCCGGGCGGATCGGGATCCGGGTCGAACCGGCGCACCGCGAGGCGTACTGCACGATCACGATGGACGAGTGCGCGTACCCGCGGATCATGCTCGCCTACGACCTCGTCGTCGATCACGTCCGCGCGTCCGGCGTACCGGAGGCAGGTCCGCCACGCGAGGTGTACCGCGCGGACTGCCACCTGCTCCCCCGCGACGAACCGGCCGTCGACATCGCACTGCCCATTCACGAGAGGACGTTCTGATGGACTACGCGATCCAGACCCGTTGGAGTGACCCCGGCGTCCACGCCGGACTGTTCGACGCGCTGCCGGACGACATTGCGGGCATCGCCGCGGTGGTACGCAACCTGGTGATCCACTACCGCGGCGGCGGCATCGAGTTCACCGGCGAACGGCTCGCCGAGATCGACAGCCGCTGGGTGTCGGCGATTCTCGCCACCGACCAGTCGCGCAACGGTACGCCGCTCGCGGAGCCGCGGGAGCCGGTCGACCGGGTCGTGGGGTGCTGCCGGGACCACACACTGCTGTTCGTTTCCGCCCTGCGACACAAGGGGATCCCGGCCCGCAGCCGGGTCGGGTTCGCGGA
>DASXXB010000468.1:0-8091 GCA_036503355.1 Kribbella sp.
CAGGCAGCCCGGCTCCGCGCGGGTCGCGGCGGTGAAGTCGGCGGTGATCGACGGCCAGTCCTCGGCGTGCTCGGGCTTCACCCGGAACTTCGCGGTAATGAAGATCATGAGGATCAACCTAGCGGGCCCGCGCGACAAGCACCGTCGCAATCTGAGATCAGCGCAGCACGAACCCGGTGCCCAGCGGGTCGCGCGGGTCCAGGGTGAAGGTCGCGCTCCCGGTGCGGTACGCACTCCCGGCGACCTCGGTGATCACGCCCTCGGGCGCCTCCGAGACCACCCGGCCGCGGAACGTCGTACCGACGATCGAGTCGTGCCGGAGCGTCTGCCCGAACCCGAGCCGGCCCTCGTCGTACAGCAATGCCAAACGGGCCGACGTACCCGACCCGCATGGCGAACGATCCGCCTCGCCGTCAGCGAAGACGGCGATGTTGCGCTGGTGCGGTCCTTCCGCCCACGAGCCGAGGTCGTCGTACAGGATCGTGCCGTAGAGGCCGCTCAGCCGCGGATCGGTCGGGTGTACGGCGACCGGGTCGAGCGCCCACTTGATCTCGCGGCCGATCGCGATCAGGTCCGCGTACGACGCCGGCGTCACCGAGAGGCCGACCGACGAGGCGAGGACCGACGCGTAGAACGCCCCGCCGTAGCTGATGTCCGCCGTTACCTCTCCGCGCGACGTCGTCAGCCGGACCGCGCGCCGGAGGACGTACGACGGAACGTTGCGGAAGGCAACACCATCGGGCCCGACGTGCGCGGTGACGCGACCGGACGGTACGTCGATGACGACATCGCCCGCAGGGACCAGGCCGGTGTCCACTGCCCAGGTCGCGAGCGCGATCGTGCCGTGCCCGCAGGCAGTCGAGTACCCGTCCTTGTGCCAGAACACCACCCCGAAGTCGGCGCCGTCGTCGTCGCCGGGAACGACGAATCCGCCGTACATGTCGGCATGACCGCGCGGCTCGTTCACCAGCAGCTGCCGGACGGCGTCGATCGACTCGGACGACTGCGCCGCGACCCGCCGGTCCGCGACCGTCGCACCCAATATGTCCACCGAGGTCACGATCCGGAACGGCTCCCCGGCCGTGTGGTAATCCACAACGCTGACATCGTCCACGGGCTCACCCTAGACAAGCGAAACCGCCGCGTCCCCGGGCAGGGGACGGCGGCGGTTCGAGCGGCCTGAGGGATTGGGTCAGGCGGCTTGCGGTACCCGGTTCCGGGCGGCCCAGACGGCTCGGCGCAGTCGGGCCTTGTCGGGGTATCCGGCCTCGCGGCCGATCAGGTAGACGTCGTGGCTGCGCATGTTCACCATGCCGGCCACGTACCAGACCGGGCTGCCTTCGGCGAGCATCGTGATGATCATGTTCCGGGTGTCGGTGGTGGTGTTCATTCTGATCCTCTCCTTTGGTCGCTCTCACTGATACGTCGAACCAGGAGGGCCGGAATCGACACCGGCCGCAAACAAACCGCCAGAAAAAACAGAGCGCCCCGATCGATGATCGGGGCGCTTGTCCGTGTGGGTCCCGGGGGGAGTGGGACCTCCACACGTTGGGGGGGACTTTGACGTTAACCCGGCCAAGGGGTCACGCTCGGTTCAATTCGGCGCGTGTTCGTCGATCACTTGCTGTTGCGTCGTCGGTAGAGGGAGGTCGCCAGCACGATCGAGAACAAGAGCAGACCAGAACACCACGCCAGCGCCAGCAGGCCGTTGTTCCCGAGCTGCGTCCCGATCAGCAGACTGCGGACGGTTTCGATCACCGGAGTGATCGGCTGGTGCTCGCTGATCGGCTGCAACCACGCGGGCATCGACTCCGGCGGTACGAACGCGCTGCTGAGGTACGGCAGGAACAGCATGAAGAAGCTGAGCGTGCTGGCCGACTCGACCGACTTGGCGATCACACCGAGAGCAGCCGCGAGCCAGGACAGTGCTACGACGTAGAGCAGGAGCAGACCGATCGTTCCTAACCAGTCCAGCACCCCACCGCTCGGCCGGAACCCCATGGCGAGCGACGCGACGATAACGATCGCCGTAGAGGTAGCGTTGCGCGCCACGCTAGCGACGACGTGTCCCGTGAGTACGGCGAAGCTGTGGATGGGCAGTGAACGCAGCCGGTCGATCATGCCGCTGTTCATGTCGTCAGCGACCACCATGGCCGTTGACGCAGCGCCGTACCCGGTAGTGAGCAGGAGGATCCCTGGTACGACGTAGTTCACGTACTGCGTGCCCGTGTCGATAGCGCCGCCGAAGACGTACACGAATAGCGCCATCATCAGTAGCGGTAGTAAGAGCGACACGAACAACGTGTCGACGTTCCGCCGCGCCAGCCGGACGCTGCGGTCGATCATGGTCACCGCGTCGGCGACTGCGTGTGTCATCAGCAACCCCTTAGGCCGTCAGAGCGAGGAAGACGTCGTCCAGCGTCGGCCGGTGCGACGAGACGCGCTCCGGCTCCAACCCGTTGTCCCGCAGTACGTCGAGGACGTGGTGCAGGTGTGCCGCCGTACCGTCCGACGGCACGTTCAGTACGAGCTGGCTGATCACACCGTCGAGTACACCGGTCGCCTTGAGCACCTGTACTTCGTCAGCGAAGCGCAGCTCGATCCGTTCGCCGCCGATCTGTGTCTTCAGCGCATCCGCTGTTCCCGCAGCGACGATCCGCCCCTGGTCCAGTAGCACGATCCGGTCGGCTAGCCGGTCAGCCTCCTCCAGGTACTGCGTGGTGAGCAGGATGGTCGTACCGTCGCGGACCAGCTCGACGATCGCGTCCCACATCGCCGAGCGGCTGGCCGGGTCCAGCCCGGTCGTCGGCTCATCCAGGAAGATCACCCGCGGTCGCGCGATCAGGCTCATCGCCAGGTCGAGCTTCCGCCGCATGCCACCCGAGTACGTCTTCACGCGCCGGTCCATCGCGCCGGTCAGCCCGAACTGCTCCAGCAGCTCGTCCGTACGGCGTCGCGCCGTACGCCGGCCTAAGTGCATCAGCCGGCCGACCATCACCAGGTTCTCCCGCCCGGTCTGGTTCTCGTCGACCGCGGCGTACTGTCCGGTCAGGCTGATCACGCCACGGACCTTCGCCGGCTCGCGGAGTACGTCGTACCCCGCGACCTTCGCCGTACCGGAATTGGGCCGGGTCAGCGTGGTCAGGATCCGCACCGTGGTCGTCTTGCCCGCGCCGTTCGGACCGAGCAACGCGAGCACGGACCCCTCCGCCAGGCTCAGGTCGACCCCGGTCAGCACCTCGGTCGCGCCGTACGACTTCCGCAAGCCGGTCGCCTCGACGATCATCGCCCCTCCTTTACTGCGTATTAGGTACGCTAAATAGCGTAACAGGTACGCAGTATCGGCCGGCAAGTCCTAAACTGACCGGGTGGAGAACAACGAGCTGCCGGCCGACGTCGCGCTGATGTGGCGGCTGCGGGAGACGCCGCGCCGCGGGCCGAAGCCGTCGCTGACGCTCGATGACATCGTCGGTGCCGCGATCGAGATCGCCGACGCGGAAGATCTGAGCGCGGTCTCGATGGCGCGGGTCGCGGAGCGGCTCGGCAACTCGACGATGGCGCTCTACCGGCATGTGAAGAGCAAGGACGACCTGCTCGTGATCATGTCCGACGCCGCGCTCGAGCGGCCCGAGCCGCTGCCCGAGGGAATCGACTGGCGGACCGGGCTGACGTTCTGGGCCGACGGCGTGATGGCCGCGATCCGCAAGCACACCTGGTACGCGCGGGTGCCGATCTCGGGGCCGCCGGCCGGGCCGAACAACCTCGCCTGGTTCGACTCCGCACTCGGGGCGCTGAAGGACACCGGCCTTCCGGAGGCGGCGAAGGTCGGCGTGGTGATGGGCCTCATCACCTACGTGCAGGGGGAGATCCGGATGGCCTTCGACCTGGCGGCCGGGTACGCGGAGAACCCGGACTCGTTCCAGCGGTTCGGGTCGACGCTGCGGCGGGTCGCGGATCCACGGGTCTATCCGGCGGTCGCGCGGACGGTCGAGGCCGGGGTGTTCGACGAGGTCGGGAGCTTCGAGGAGGACAACGAGGCCGACTTCGACTTCGGCCTGCAGCTCTACCTGGACGGGGTGGCCGCGTTCATCGAGCGGGTTGGATGATCGCGTCGGCCGCCGGTGCGGTCGCGGCGATCAGGTGTGCGTTGCGTTCGTCCGACCCGAAGGTTCGTTCGTGGGCTTCCGCGGGCGATCGGCCGAAGGCGCGGTGCCTCGCCTCGAGCCGCTCGTGGCGCAGGTCTTCGGGTACTTCGACGTACCAGCACTGATCGAGCAGCGTCCGTACCGTCGACCAAGGGGCTTCGTCGAGCAGGAGGTAGTTGCCCTCGGTCAGCACCAGCGTGACCTCGGGCGCGACGCCGATGCTCGCGGCGATCGAATCCTCGATGCCGCGGTCGAAGCGGGGCGCCCAGATCTGCTCGTCCGGGCTCTCCTTCAGCCTTCTGAGCATGGCGACGAACCCGTAGGCGTCGAAGGTGTGCGGCGCACCTTTCACATCGGCGAGTCCGGCGGCCTCGATGACCGACTGCGCGAGGTGGTACCCGTCCATCGGCACGAGCGCGACGTTGTGACCGTCGGCTCGGAGTTGCGCGGTGAGTTGTTCGGCGTACGTCGACTTGCCCGCCGCCGGTGCTCCGGTGATGCCGAGAACCTGCCGCCGCCCACCCGTCGCCAACTCGACGGCGCGCTGATAGGCGGCGGCTGAGTCCAGGGTCTGCACCCTGTGGATCCTAAGCGAGGTGTGAAGGGGCGGATCGGCAGGCCATCGCAATCACCCGACGATGCCCATCTCCCGCGGGGAGCAACCCGGTCGGCGCGATTGTGCTGGCCTGGAGGTCCGCACCTGAGCCACTCACCGAGCGCACGCCGTGCGCGCCGGTCACGCCGACGCACGCGTGGCCTGCGGGGAGGGATGGTGGTTGGTGAGTGCGGGAGGTCCGCCGGTCAGTCCTCCGGCGGCGGGGGCTCCTCGGCGCCTTCGCGTTCGTCGCGGTCGGCCCACTCCACGAGGGTGTCGAGCGAGTACGGGTTGTCGTCGATCGTCGCGTGGAGGTCGCCGAGTTCGGCGTACCGCTGGGGGACGGTCGCGATCGTGAAGTCCTTCGGGTTCACGTCGTCGACCTCTTCCCAGCGGATCGGGGTCGACACGGTGCCCTCGGGGTTGCCGCGCACGGAGTACGCCGCCGCGATCGTGTGGTCGCGGGCGTTCTGGTTGAAGTCCACGAAGACCAGTCGCGGGTCGCGGTCCTTGCGCCACCAGGTCGTCGTCACGTCCTCCGGTGCGCGTCGCTCGACCTCACGCGCGAACGCGAGCGCGGCCCGCCGTACGTCCGTGAAGCCGTACGCGGGCTGCACGCGGACGTAGATGTGGATCCCGCTGCCGCCCGACGTCTTCGGGTAGCCGACCGCGCCGAGCTCGTCGAGGACCTCGTGCACGGTGTGCGCGACCCGGCGTACCCGGTCGAACGGGCAGTCGGGCATCGGGTCCAGGTCGATCCGCCACTCGTCGGGCTTCTCGGTGTCGGCGCGCCGTGAGTTCCACGGGTGGAACTCGACCGTCGACATCTGCACCGCCCACGCGACGTGCGCGATCTCGGTGACGCACAGCTCGTCCGCGGTCCGGTTGTACCGCGGGAACTTCACGCGGACGGTCTCCATCCACGGCGGCGCCCCGTGCGGGAGCCGCTTCTGATGCACCTTCTCGCCCGCAACCCCCTCCGGGAACCGGTGCAACATGCACGGCCGCTCCCGCAGCGCATTCACGATCCCGTCGCCCACGGACAGGTAGTACTTCACCAGGTCGAGCTTGGTCTCACCGCGCGCAGGGAAGTACACCCGATCCGGATTGGAGATCCGCACCGTTCGCTCCCCGACCTCCAACTCCATCGCCGCAGACTTCCCCTTGGACTCGGCCATGACGCCAACCTAACCGGAGCCGGGGACAAACAGCATCAGGCGAGGCGGGTGAGCCAGCCGCGGGTGTCGGGGATGCGGCCGTACTGGAGGTCGAGGAGAGTGCCGCGGATCTTGGCGGTGACCGGGCCGACGCCGTGGTTGACGGAGTGGTCGCCGATGGTGAGGTCGCCGTCGGGCCAGGCGAGCCGGCCGATCGGGGTGATCACCGCGGCGGTGCCGGAGGCGAAGACCTCGGTGATCTCGCCGGACCGGACGCCGTCGCGCCACTCGTCGGCGGAGATCCGGCGCTCCTCGACCGGGTGACCGAGGTCGGCGGCGAGCTCGAGGACCGAGGCGCGGGTCACGCCTTCGAGAATCGAGCCGGAGAGTTCGGGAGTGACGATCCGGCCGTCGGCGTACACGAAGAACATGTTCATGCTGCCGATCTCCTCGAGCCACTTGTGCTCGACGGCATCGACGAACGCGACCTGCTCGCAGCCGTTCGCAACTGCCTCGGCCAGACCGGCCAGGCTCGATGCGTAGTTGCCGCCGCACTTGGCCGCGCCCGTCCCACCCGGGGTGGCGCGGATCGTGGATGTGGTCAGCCAGATCGAGACAGGTTTAGGACCGGTGTTGAAGTACGGGCCAGCAGGGGAGGCGATGACGCCGAACAACACCTCGTTGGACGGCCGGACGGCCAGGGCCGCCTCGGTGGCGATCATGTACGGCCGCAGGTACAGGCTGGTCTCGCCGTCCTCGGCCGACGGCACCCAGGCCTCGTCAACGGTCACCAGCGCGCGCAGGGACGCAACGAACTCCTCTTCCGGCAGCTTAGGCAGTGCGAGCCGCTTAGCGCTCGCAGTGAATCGGGCGGCGTTCCGGTCCGGGCGGAAGGCCCACACTGATCCGTCCGCGTGCCGGTACGCCTTGAGGCCCTCGAAGATCTCCTGCGAGTAGTGGAAGACAGCAGCCGCAGGGCTGAGCGAGAGCGGTGCGTACGCCGTGACCTTCGGGCTGTGCCATCCGCGGTCGGCAGACCAGTTGGCAACCACCATGTGGTCAGTGAAGGACTGCCCGAACGCAGGGTCCTTGAGCACGGCGGCCCGAGCCTCCGCGCTGGCCGGGTCGCTCCGCAGCTCGACCGCGTAGTCCCATGCGTCTGTCACTACCTGTTCACCTGTCACTTGCCGCACGCTACCCCTGCTCTCGCGTCTACCTCGACCCGCCGCCCACACTCCGACCACTCCGCGTCAGCCACCACGTCAGCTCGGCCGAGCCCGGCTGCGCCCGTACGACGTGCAGCACGCGCTCGGCGGCGTCGTACAGCAAGGAGTCGTGCCACTCGTCCGGTAGCTCTACCAGCACTCGCAGCGCCATCGCCAGGCCGGCTGCGGGCTCTCCCGCAACCGCTAGGCACTCGGCAAGGCACAGGTCGAGCTTGGCGCGTTCGCCGACCCAGTGCTCAGGGCAGAGCTCCCGCGCGCGCTCCAGCAACACACAGCCGGCGACGCCGTACCCAAGGAGAGTGCACACGCGTCCCTCCGCCCAGTGCAGCTGGTACGTCGGTGCGAGCTCGTCGCCGATGCCGATCAGCTCCTGCAACGCGCCGTGTGCATCCTGATGCCGACCGAGCTCCGCCAGGACCAATGCTCGCGCTGCCCGCGGCAGGTAGCTCTGACGATCGAGGCCAACCGCTTCGTCCGCCAACTCCAGTAGCTCGGGCAACGCGCGGCGCTCGGCCAACCCGCAGAGCGTCTCCCTGGCGCGCACGACCCCGCCGTAACCGACGCTGTCCGCGGCGCTTCGGGCAGCCCACCACCAGCGCCGCGCCGTGCTGCGGTCGTCCAGCCTTGTCAGCGTCTCCGCGATCAGTGCGCTCAGCTCGACTGCCTCCGTGCCGTCTGCACCGCCCAGCTGAGCCAGCAGGATTGGCAACAGCGCGGCCGGAGGCACCGTACGGCAGTGGCTGAACAGCTCGGCGGGAGCGCCCGCGTCGAGCGTGCCGACCAGCCCTCGCCAAGCCGCCTCCAACGGGTCTGCCTGCTGTCGTGTCCGTGCAGGCCTTTGCGCGAACGTGGCAGTCAGCCGGCCGGCAGTGCCGAGCTGCTCGTCGCAGAGCCGCGCCAGGTCGGCAGAGCCCGGCCGCTGCCCGCGCTCCACCTGCGACAGATAGCTGTGGTCGTACCCGACCTGT
>DASXXB010000469.1:0-7418 GCA_036503355.1 Kribbella sp.
CCACGACTCCTTCTGGGCGCCGATCAGTACGTCGGTCACCGAGTCCGCGGTCACGTTGACCTTGCGGGACAGGCCGGAGCCGTCGGACAGCCGGATGCGGCTGGTGTCGACGCCGAGGCTCTTCGCGTAGTCGGTCACCACGCCCAGACCGGCCGGCCAGCTGCCGTCGGCTGGATTGGACATGGCGACCGCGCCCATCGTCTTGACGAGCGTCTCGGCGTGCATGTTGTTGGACAGCTTGAGGAACGGCGTCATCAGCTCGCCGACCGTCATCGACTCGTCGCGGGCCAGTCTTCCGGCGCCGGCCGGAGTGGCCGCGTTCTTGATCGTGCCGCTGACCGAGATGCCCTCGGCCGCCAGCGCGCGCCGGAACACGTCGGCGGCGTAGAGCTCGGGCTCCCAGACGGTCACCCACTCCTGGTCGACCGACGCGCCGAGTGGCAACGAGCCGCTGACCCGGACGACGTTCGTGCCGTGGTCACGTTCGACGTTCAGCGTGTTCGAGGAGCCGGCCGCCCCGGTGGTGGCGGTGTTGACGATCTTGAGTACGCCGTTCGCCGGGACCATGTTCAGCTGCAGCGGTGCGCCGACGGCTGCACCGGGACGGCTTTCGACGATTGCCGTACCGGAGTCGTAGTCGGTGTTCGGCGCCAGCGTCAGCGCCGAGATCTGCGCGTTGTAGTAGAACGGCTCGTCGTCCCAGGCCCAGCTGTCGCCGAGGCGGACGTGGTCGAAGTACGAGTCGTCCGCGATCAGGTTGCCGAAGACCCGCCGGACGCCGGCTGCCTTCAGTTGCTTCGCGAGACCGGCGTAGTCCGACGCGAGCGCGGTCGGGTCGCCGTACCCCTTCAGGTAGAGGTCACCGAGCAGCTGTCCACCGCGGACGGGTGCGGTGGCGAGTACGTCGGTGTGGAAGCGGTACGACGGGCCGAGGACGTGCATCGCGGCCGTCGAGGTGAAGAGCTTGGTGTTCGATGCGGGCAGCAGCCGCTCCGCGCCGTTCCGGTCGTACAGCGTCTCGCCGGTGGTCGCGTCGCGCACCACGAGCGCGACCTGCGATCCGTCGTACCGGCTGTCGTTCAGCAGGCCGTCCAGCCGCTGCTGCAACGCCGTTGCTCGGACTGCTTGGTGTACTGCGGTCGGCGCCGCGGCCGACTGTCCTACGACACCGCCGGCCACGGCCGCGACCGTGGCGACGGCGGCGACCATCCCGCGCCCCGACATCCTCGGTAAACCACTCACGAGAGACTCCCTCAATCCAGGCGGAAACCAACTAGCGGGAGTCTCTACCTCAGATTCTCCGGGGTCCAGCAATCGAGGCGTGGTATTTCAGGTGAATCGATGTAAAAGTGGATCCACAGGTATCCGCCCCACCTGAGGAGTCACCCATGAAACGACTTCTGGCGGTCGTACTCGCCGTCTTCAGCCTCTGCACTGTCCTCTCGCCGGCCGTCCACGCAGCGACCACGGCGGCCGTGTTCCCGAGCGAGATCATCGGCGAGAACTTCCCCGACCCGGACGTCTTCGAGCAGAACGGCACCTGGTACGCGTACGCGACCAACGGCAGCCGCGGCACCGTTCCGGTCGCGACCGCGCCGAGCGCCAACGGCCCGTGGACCGTCCGCGGCGACGCGATGCCCGGTGGCCCGTCGAGCGCGTGGGCCCAGCCCGGCCGCACCTGGGCGCCGGACGTCCACCCGAACCCGGACGGTACCTACACCCTCACCTACACCGCGTGGCACAAGGCGTCCGGCCGGCAGTGCATCGGAGTCGCCACCGCCACCAGCCCGCTCGGCCCGTTCCAGCCGGTCGGTACGGCGCCGTTGATCTGCCCGCTCGACCTCGGCGGGGCGATCGACCCGAACACGTTCGTGGCGAACGACGGCACCCGCTACCTGGTCTGGAAGAACGACGGCAACGCGATCAGCAAGCCGTCGACGCTCTGGCTGACCCGGACCGCGGACAACGGCCGGACCCTCGTCGGCGGCAACACCGCGATGCTCACCTCGAGTGGCGTGATCGAGGCGCCGGACCTGGTGCAGCGCGGCTCGCAGTACGTGCTGTTCTTCTCCGGCGGCGGGTACAGCGACTGCAACTACCTGACGTCGTACGCGACCTCACCGAGCTTGAGCGGCCCGTGGACCACGGCGTACCGGCCGTTGATGACCACCGCGACGTTCGACAACCATGTGTGCGGGCCGGGCGGAGCCGACGTCGTCGGCGGCAAGGTGTTCCTGCACGGCTGGGTCAACGGCGGCCGGCACCTGTACGTCGCGGACATCGGGTACGCGAACGACTACCCGGTGGTGCGCGGCAGCCGCGTCCGGTACGAAGCTGAGCGTGGCACGCTCAATCACTGCTCGGTGCGATCCAACGCGGCGGGTGCGTCGGACGGCAAGGTGGTCGCGTACATCGACTACGCGGACTCCTGGGTCGAGAACACGGTGTTCGCCCCGGTGGCCGGCGGCTACACGCTCTACGTCGGGTACGCCAACGGTTCGGCGTCCACCGCGAGCCACGGCCTCGTTGTCAACGGCAACAACGCGGGCTCGGTCAGCTACCCGGTCACCGGCTGGGACAACTGGCAGCAGAGCGCCGTCCCGGTGACGCTGAACGCCGGCTGGAACACGATCCGGCTGACCAAGGGCACTCTCTACACGGAGGTCGACTACCTCGAGGTGCAGTAGAACCGTCCGCGCGACCCCGTACTCTCGTACTGCACAAGTACGACGGGGAAGCAGGCGATGGCGAAACCACCAGAACAGGTGTCGAAGGCCCGGCGACGACGTCCGGTATGGCTGGATCTCCGGCGTACCGGACGTGGTCTTGGTGCGATGCTGTACGGCGGACTCGCGTCGCTGATCACCCTGATCATCACGTTCTGGACGTTGCCGCAGATCAGCAGTGACGGCCGGCTGCCGATCTTCCGGCTGGTCGTCCTGCTGGCGGTGTTCTCGGTGCTGATGCGCTGGATCCTGGCCGGGATCGCGGTGCTGATCGGGTCGATCGGCGTCCTCGTCGGCGGTCTGCTGTCGCAGTTCGCGGTGGTGTACCTCGGCATCACGGTCGACCCCGGCGTGGCCCTGCACGGCGGGGTCGAGGCGCCGGTGCTGGTCTCGATCGTGATGTCGTCGGTGAGCGCCTTCGTCGGCTGGGTCGCGTACGCGGGCAGTGACGACGCGTACGTCGCCGAGGTGATGCGGGTCGTGCACCGCCGGGCCCGGCGGATCCAGCCCGCACCGAAGACCGGGATGCTGATCATCCAGATCGACGGCCTGTCCGCCCCGCTGCTGAACTGGATGGTCCTGGCCGGCAACCTGCCGACCCTCGGCGGCTGGATCCGCAGCGGCAACCACTCGATGGTCGCCTGGCACACCGGCGTACCGGCGACGACGCCTGCCAGCCAGGCCGGCATCCTGCACGGCGGCTCGAAGCACATCCCGGCGTTCCGGTGGTACGAGAAGGAGACCGGCCGGGTGATGGTGACCAACCGCGGCCGGGACGCGGCGGAGCTGGAGGCCCGGATGTCCACCGGGCGCGGCCTGCTCGCCGACGGCGGCGTCAGCATCAGCAACAACTGGTCGGGCGACGCGGACAGGTGCGAGCTGGTGTTCAGCCGGGCGGGCCTGCCGGACAGCCGCAGCCGCGGCTACGTCCGGTTCTTCTCGAGTCCGCAGGGCGCCGCGCGCGGCCTGATCCTGTGCGTCGCGGAGATGATCAAGGAGCTGCACCAGGCCCGCCGGCAGCGCGCCCGGCACCTGGTCCCGCGGGTCAAGCGCGGCGGTGGGTACATCTTCCTGCGCGCGATCACCAACGTCCTGCTCCGCGACCTGAACGTCTCGCTGATCACCGACGAGCTGGTCAAGGGCACGCCGGTGATCTACTGCGACTTCGTCGACTACGACGAGGTCGCACACCACGCCGGCCCGACCCGCGCCGAGTCGCTGCAGACCCTGGAGGGCCTGGACCGGGTGCTCGGCGCGCTGCAGCGGATCATCGAGATCCTGCCGCACTCGTACGAGATCGTCGTGCTGTCCGACCACGGCCAGAGCCAGGGATCGACGTTCCTGCAGCGCTACGGCCGGACGCTCGCCGAGGTGGTCGACGACCTGGTCGACACCACCAAGGAGCCGGTCCAGGCGGTCGGCAAGTCCGAGGGCTGGGGCCCGGTGAACGCGTTCCTCACCGAGCTCTCGATGCGCCGCAGCGTGGCCGGATCGGTCACCCGGAAGGCACTGCACGTGAAGACCGGCGAGGTGGAGCTCGGTCCGAAGGACTGCGAGCCGCCGGTCGCCGCGGACGAGCAGATGGTCGTCACCGCGTCCGGCAACCTGGCGCTGATCTACCTCGCGACCACGCCCGGCCGGGTGCCGCTGGAAGAGATCGAGCTGCTGCACCCGAAGCTGATCCCGGGCCTCGCGACCCATCCCGGTATCGGGTTCGTGGTCGTCGACTCGCTCGCCGAAGGTCCGGTCGTGATCGGCCGCGCAGGGGTCCACGTGCTGCGCTCCGGCCGAGTGGAGGGCGAGGACCCCTTGACGCAGTACGGCGAACACGCGGCGGCGTCGATCCTCCGGCAGGCGGAGATGCCGCACAACGGCGATCTCGTGGTGGTCAGCCGGCTCGACGAGTACACCCACGAGGTGGCGGCGTTCGAGGAGCTGGTCGGATGCCACGGCGGGATCGGCGGCTGGCAGACCGAGGCCGTGCTGGTGCACCCGAGTCGCTGGGTGCTGAACGAGCCTCCCGTAGGCTCCGACGCGATGCACGAGGTGCTGATCAGCTGGCTGGAGAAGCTGGGCCAGCGCAAGGAGCAGCAGGAACCGGTCGAGTCGAAGGTGGAGGCCTGAAGCGTGCGAATCACCTGGTGGGGGCACGCCACCACCACCATCGAGGCGAACGGCACGCGGCTCCTGACCGACCCGGTGCTGACGTCGCGGATCGCGCACCTGCGCCGCCGTCGTGGCCCGGCTCCGCTGCCCGAGGCGGGCGAGTGCGAGGCGGTGCTCGTCTCCCACCTGCATGCAGACCATTTGCATCTCACGTCGTTGCCGTTCATCTCGCCGGACGCCGCGCTGGTGGTGCCGCGCGGGGCGGCGAAGCTGATCCACGCCGACCGCGGTCCGGCGTACTCCGACCGGTGCATCGAAGTTGCTCCGGGCAACCAGCTCAGGATCGGGTCGGTCGAGATCACCGCCATCACGGCTCATCACGACGGGCGGCGGCTGCCGTGGTCGTCGTACGCCGGTCCGGCGCTGGGGTACCGGATCGACGGGTCGCCGAGTGTCTGGTTCGCGGGCGACACGGATCTGTACGACGGTCTCGCGGCGGAGACCGGTCAGGTCGATGTCGCACTGGTGCCGGTCGGCGGGTGGGGGCCGTCGCTCGGTCCTGGACATCTGGATCCGGTGCGGGCCGCCGAGGCGGTGCGCCGGGTCGGCGCGGCGACGGCGGTGCCGGTACATTTCGGGACGTTCTGGCCGATCGGCTGCGACTGGATCAAGCCGGAGTTGTTCCTGCCACCGGGGGAGAGGTTCAAGACCGCGATGACCGAGGTGGATCCCGCGGTGAAGGTGGAAGTCCTGGTGCCGGGCGAGTCGCTCGAGGTGTCTGCATGACCGGGGAGACCAGGTTCGATCTTTGGTACTTGTTTGCGCTCGCCGGGGCCGTGTTGATCGGGGCGGTGCTTCCGGTGCTGCCGACCGGTGCCGCGGTGTCGGCGGGCGCCGTACTGGCGTCGCACAGTCACCCGATCGGGTTGGTCGGTGTGCTGATCGCGGGCGCGGCCGGCGCGTACGTCGGTGACCTGATCGTGTACGCGGGATGCCGGTTCGGTGGTGAGCGGCTGGCCAAGCGGATCGGCTGGTTGCGCAACAACGCGTCGCTGGACACGCTTCGGGAGCGGTTGGCCGAGCACGAGATCGGCGTCCTGCTCACGTCGCGACTGATCCCAGGCGGACGCGTGCCGGTGCTGCTGGCGGCCGGGCTCGCCGGATACAAGTGGGAGCGGTTCGCGATCGTCGACCTGGCAGCATCGTCGCTGTGGGCCGCGGTCTACATGGCGATCGGGCTGCTCGGCTACGCGCTCTTCGACGAGCCGTGGGAGGGCGTCGTCGCGGCGATCGTGCTGGTCATCCTCACGACGGTCGTGAGCAGCCTGATCCAGCGCGCCCGGCGCAACCACTCACACGCCGAATGAGGCGTTGCGGAGCTGCTCGACCGTCTCCGCGTCGCCGTCCAGCTGTACGTCGGCCACCTGTTGCCGCCCGAAACAGAACAGCACCAGCTCGGCCGGCTCGCCCGTCACGGTCACCGAGCCGCGCTCGTCCGGCCGCTTCGCGACGGCCGTCGTACCGTCCGGGCGGCTGAGCACGACGCCGCTCGGAGCCTTCCGCATCATGCCCTTCGCCGCGAGGCGGACCGCCTTCCACAGGCCGTCCTGCTGCTCGGCGGGCAGTTCACGGACGTCGTACGACGACTGCGCTCGGCGGACGTCCTCGTGGTGCACGAAGTACTCGGTCGTGTTCAACTGGGCACCGACCTTCGGCACCGCGAACAGCGACGCCCGCGGCGGCCCGTTGCGCACCTTGCCGACCACCTCCGCGAACCCGTAGCGCTCCTTGGCCCGCTTCATCCGCCGCTCCGTGGTGTCCGCGAGCGCGGAGATCATCAGCCCGGGACCGGCCGCCGGATCCGCCTCGCGGACATACAGGTGCACTGCGAGGTCGTAGGCGTCCCAGCCCTCGCAGAGCGTCGGCGCCGCGGGGCCGACCTGTTCGAACAGATCACACAGAGCGAGTCGTTCTACCCGGCTGTAGTCGGTCACATTCTCGATCGTAGTTGTCGGAGGGTAATGGCAGAATGTCAATCGTTGTCATGCCTGTGTCCCGCGTATGCACCTGACTGCCCTGGAGTCCGTCTTGCCTGTCCCGAGAGTCCCAGACAAGGGCAGCGTCACCCGGAGAGGTCTCGGGGTGCTGCGGGTCGCGATCTGGGAGGAGCCGGGCATCTTCGCGCTGTCCGTGCTCGCCAGCATGCTGTACGGCGGGATGACCGTGGCCGGCGGCTGGGCGCTCGGCTGGTCCACCGACCACCTGATCCGGCCGGCGTTCGAGCGTGGTGACGTCAAGGGCGGCACCATCGCGGCGCTCATCTCCCTCTTCATGGGGATCGCGATCCTGAACGCGATCGGCGTCGTCGGGCGGCGGCTGGGGGCCGGCGTGATGCAGTTCCGGCTGCAGGCGACGTACCGCCGGCGCGTCACCCGGCAGTACCTGAAGCTTCCGCTGGAGTGGCACCACCAGCACTCGACCGGCATGTTGCTGTCGAACGCGAACGCCGACGTGGAGTCGACCTGGTTCGTGATCGCGCCGCTGCCGATGGCGATCGGCGTGATCGCGATGCTGGTGTTCGCGACG
>DASXXB010000470.1:0-6903 GCA_036503355.1 Kribbella sp.
GCGTCCGGCCACTGGCCGACCGCCCGTTCACCGTCCTTCGTCCGTACGAAGACCGTTCCGTCCTCGGCTACCCGGCCCCAGTTCTCTCCGGCCACAACTCGCCCCTTCCGGCGGTATGCACTGCGCTCGTGCCCATTCTGGTCAGTCCCCGGTCCAACCACGTGGACAGGCCCGGCCTGGGCGCGTCGAGCTGCCTTCTCGACGCTTATCCCTGAACAATCACAAACTCCCAGCTCAGGCGCAACGGGGTTGGATCACAATCCGGTTCGAGATCGCCGGATCCCGACCGGTAGCCTTGGTGGGTCCGGAACCGTGATCCAGGAAGGTCTGTCGTGCTCATCGCCGGGTTCCCCGCGGGTGCGTGGGGTACGAACTGCTACGTCGTCGCCACCGGCCAGGGCGCTGAGTGCATCGTCGTCGACCCCGGGATGGACGCGACCGCAGGCGTCGAAGAGGTGGTCCGGGAGAACAGGCTCAAGCCTGTCGCCGTGCTGCTCACGCACGGTCACATCGACCACATGTTCTCGGTGCTGCCGGTCTGCGGGACGTACGACGCGACCGCCTGGATCCACCCGGACGACCGGCACCTGCTGGCCGACCCGATGGCCGGGATCAGCCCGGAGACGGCGCGGATGCTGCTCGGCGGCAACCACTCGTTCGCCGAGCCCGACGACGTCGCGGAGCTGAAGGACGGGCAGTCGCTGCAGCTCGCGGGCCTGGACCTCACCGTCGACCACACACCGGGCCACACGAAGGGCTCGGTCACGTTCACGACGCCGTACGACGGGCCGGAAGAGGTGCCCGCGGTGCTGTTCTCCGGTGACGTGTTGTTCGCCGGGTCGATCGGCCGGACGGATCTGCCTGGCGGCGACCATCCGGCGATGCTGCATACGTTGGCCACCAAGATCCTGCCGATGCGCGACGAGATCGTCGTCCTGCCGGGTCATGGTGGCCAGACCACGATCGGCCGGGAGAAGGCGACCAACCCCTACTTGCAGGACCTGGAGATTCCACAGATATGAGTAAGGTGACCCCTCTGAGCGGGTTCCCCGAGTTTTTGCCGAGCGACCGGATCGTCGAGCTGCAGTTCCTCGACGTGATCCGGGAGACGTTCGAGCTGCACGGTTTCGCGTCGATCGAGACCCGTGCGGTCGAGCCGGTCGAGCGCCTGTCCAACCAGGGCGAGGACGCCGACAAGGAGATCTACGGCGTACGGCGGCTCGCGGCCGGGGCGGACGAGGACGCGGCCCTCGGACTGCACTTCGACCTGACCGTTCCGTTCGCGCGGTACGTGCTGGAGCACAGCGGCAAGCTGGTCTTCCCGTTCCGGCGCTACCAGATCCAGAAGGTGTGGCGCGGCGAGCGCCCACAGGAGGGCCGGTACCGGGAGTTCACCCAGGCCGACATCGACATCATCGACGCCGGCGAGCTGCCGAACCACTACGAGGTCGAGCTGCCGCTGGTGATCGCCGACGCGCTGCGCAAGCTGCCGGTGCCCGAGTTCGTCATCAAGGTCAACAACCGCAAGATCCCCGAGGGCTTCTACCGCGGGCTCGGCCTCGACGACGTGACCACGGTGCTGCGGATCGTCGACAAGATCGACAAGATCGGCCCGGAGAAGGTCGTCGAGCGGCTGATCGAGGCCGGCGCGACGGACAAGCAGGCCCGGCTCGCGGTGCAGCTGGCCGACATCTCCAGCACGGACACCTCCTTCGCGGACCAGGTGCGCGCGCTGGGCGTCGAGCACCCGATCCTCGACGAGGGGCTCGACCAGCTCAGTCAGGTGATGGCTGCGGCTGCCGAGCACGCTCCGGGGCTGCTGATGGCGGACCTGCGCATCGCCCGCGGGCTCGACTACTACACGGGCGCCGTCTACGAGATCTACCTGGTCGGCCAGGAGTCGTTCGGCTCGGTCGGTGGAGGTGGGCGGTACGACGCGCTCGCGTCCGACGGTAAGACGACGTACCCCGGGGTCGGGATCTCGATCGGTGTGTCGCGGCTGGTGCACCGCCTTGTCAGCCAGGGGCTGCTCACCGGCTCCCGTCGTACGCCGACGGCGGTCCTCGTCGCGCTCAACGCCGAGGAGGACCGGGCGGACGGGATGCGGACTGCCGCGCAGCTGCGCAGTCGCGGGATCCCGGTCGAGGTGGCGCCGGCTGCTGCGAAGTTCGGGAAGCAGATCAAGTTTGCTGATCGGCGGGGGATTCCGTTCGTCTGGTTCAGCACCGAGAACGGGCCCGAGGTGAAGGACATCCGCAGCGGTGAGCAGGTTCCGGCCGACGCCGCCACGTGGGCCCCGCCGGCCGAAGACCTACGACCAAGCATCGTCACAGAGGAGAAGTCGTGATCCGTAACCGTTCCGCAGGTTCGCTGCGCGCCGAGCACGCCGGCGAGACCGTCATCCTCGCGGGCTGGGTGGCGCGGCGGCGCGATCACGGCGGCGTGGCGTTCATCGACCTGCGCGACTCGACCGGCACCGTGCAGGTCGTCATCCGCGACGAGGACGCCGCGCACGGCCTGCGTTCGGAGTACTGCCTGAAGATCGTCGGCGAGGTCTCGCCGCGCCCCGAGGGCAACGCGAACCCGAACCTGCCGACCGGCGAGATCGAGATCATCGCCACCGAGGTCGAGGTGCTGAACGAGGCCGCGCCGCTGCCGTTCCCGGTCGAGGAGCACCACGCGACGCCGGTGAACGAAGAGATCCGGCTCAAGTACCGCTACCTCGACCTGCGTCGCCAGGGTCCCGGCTCCGCGATCCGCCTGCGCAGCAAGGTCAACCAGGCCGCCCGGCAGGTGCTGGCCGAGCATGACTTCGTCGAGATCGAGACGCCGACGCTGACCCGGTCCACGCCGGAAGGCGCCCGCGACTTCCTGGTCCCGGCCCGCCTGCAGCCCGGTTCGTGGTACGCGCTTCCGCAGTCGCCGCAGCTGTTCAAGCAGCTGTTGATGGTGGCCGGCATGGAGCGGTACTACCAGATCGCCCGCTGCTACCGCGACGAGGACTTCCGCGCCGACCGGCAGCCGGAGTTCACCCAGCTCGACATCGAGATGAGCTTCGTCGACCAGGACGACGTGATCGCGCTGGCCGAGGAGGTCCTGGCCGCGCTCTGGAAGCTCGTCGGGTACGACGTCCAGACGCCGATCCCGCGGATGACGTACGGCGAGGCGATGGCGCGGTTCGGCTCCGACAAGCCGGATCTGCGGATGGGCCTGGAGCTCGTCGAGTGCACGGAGTACTTCAAGAACACCCCGTTCCGGGTGTTCCAGGCGCCGTACGTCGGTGCCGTCGTGATGCCAGGTGGTGCGGACCAGCCGCGCAAGCAGCTGGACGCGTGGCAGGAGTGGGCGAAGCAGCGCGGCGCCCGCGGGCTGGCGTACGTGCTGGTCGGGCAGGACGGCGAGCTGGCCGGGCCGGTCGCGAAGAACCTGTCCGAGGAGGAGCGCGCGGGCATCGCCGACCACGTCGGTGCGAAGCCGGGCGACTGCATCTTCTTCGCCGCGGGTCCGGTGAAGACGTCGCGGGCGCTGCTCGGCGCGGCGCGGCTCGAGATCGGCCGTCGTGGCGGTCTGATCGACGAGTCGGCGTGGTCGTTCGTGTGGGTCGTGGACGCGCCGCTGTTCGAGCCGGCTGACGAGGCGACCGCCGCGGGCGATGTCGCGGTCGGGTCCGGCGCGTGGACCGCCGTACACCACGCCTTCACGTCGCCGAAGCCGGAGTCGCTGGAAACGTTCGACACCGACCCCGGGTCGGCGCTGGCGTACGCGTACGACATCGTCTGCAACGGCAACGAGATCGGTGGCGGGTCGATCCGTATCCACCGCGAGGACGTGCAGAAGCGGGTCTTCAAGGTGATGGGCCTGACCGACGAGGAGGCGACCGAGAAGTTCGGGTTCCTGCTCGACGCGTTCAAGTTCGGCGCGCCGCCGCACGGCGGGATCGCGTTCGGCTGGGACCGGATCACCGCACTGCTGGCCGGCACCGAGTCGATCCGCGACGTGATCGCGTTCCCGAAGTCCGGCGGCGGCTTCGACCCGCTGACCGCGGCCCCGGCGCCGATCACGCCGGAGCAGCGCAAGGAAGCCGGCGTCGACGCGAAGCCGGAGCCGAAGGACAAGCAGTAGGGGCTAGGTAACGCCCACGTGTGCCGGCCGGGTCTCTCCGGCCGGCACCTTCGGTCAGGCACGGGGTCGCGTCAGAGCGGGCGGGCGCGGACCCAAGTGCGGTCGGGGGTCAGGTAGTCGGTGCGTTGCAGGCCGACCTCCGCGAGCTGGCCGGCCAGTTCGTCCTCGGAGAGGTTCTGGGTGAGGATGCGCTGGGACCAGGTCCGGTCTCCGATGGTGTAGGTCAGCGTCGCGGCCTGCGCGCCGCCGGGGAGGTCCTCGACGTCCGCAATCACCATCCGGCGGCGTTCGTCCTCCAGCACGGCGGGGGCGTGCCGGTGACCGGGCATCTCCTGCTGGAGCAGTACCGAGCCGCCCGGACGAACGTGATAGGCGCAAGTCTCCAGCAGGCGGTGGCGTTCGGCGCCGTCGGCGACGTTGATCAGGTACGACATCATCAGCACCACGTCGAACGTCCGGTCCAGCCGGAGGTCGGCGATCGTCGAGCAGATCGTGTCCGTCTCGGTGATGTGCGCGATCATGTCCGGTGATTCGTCGACCGCGACCACCTGATGGCCGCGGTCGAGCAGCGGCCGGGTGATCCGCCCGGTACCGCAGCCGAGCTCCAAGATGCTGCTGCTCGGCCCGATCGCGCCGTCGATCAACTCGTCCTCACCGTGGACCGACGTGACCTCGTACAGCTCGACCGCACTGCCGTCCGGCGTGTGCACGCCTGGCCCGGTACCACCCTGTCCGACTCTCATGCCGCCGATGCTCCAAGCCGGACTGAGCGCGCCGCCAGTCTTTCGGTACGTGCCGAAAGTACCTAGGGTTTGCGGTGTGAGCGTCGTACCGGTGGAGTTGTTGCCGCATCTGCGGCGGGCCCGGGACGTTGCTGACCGCAACTATGCGGAGCCGCTCGACCTGGCGGCGCTGGCGGCCGCGGCGGGAGTGTCGAAGTACCACTTCCTGCGGTGTTTCGCGGCGACGTACGGCGAGACGCCGATGGCGTACCTGACCAGGCGGCGGATCGAGCGCGCGGCGGACCTGCTGCGGGCGACGAACCTGACCGTGACCGAGGTGTGCGCGCTGGTGGGGTACTCGAGCCTCGGGTCGTTCTCGCAGCGATTCACCGAGCTGGTCGGAGTGTCGCCGGCGCAGTACCAGCGGACCCAGGCGGGGGCGCGGATCCCGGGGTGTTTCGTGTTCATGCTGGGACTGAACTCCGCAATTCCGGAGAAGCCCGGGGCGGAGCCGGACGGCTAGCGTCCTGCTCACCACGATTTGGGAGGCACTGTGATTACCAACGTCAGCTTGGTGACCGTGTACGTGAACGACATCGACGAGGCGAAGGCGTTCTACACCGAGAAACTCGGGTTCGCGGTCGGGGACGACATCAAGCTCCCCGACTTCCGGTGGTGCACGGTGCACCAGCCCGACCATCCCGAACTGGAGCTGGCGCTGATGCTGCCCGGTCCGCCGATGGACGAGGAGTCGGCCGGGTGGATCCGGCGGATCATGGCGAAGGGATCAATGCACGGAGTCGGTCTGGCCACGGACGACTGCCGCAAGACGTTCGCCGAGCTGACCGCGAAGGGCGTCGAGTTCATCCAGGAGCCCGCGGATCGTCCATACGGTGTGGAGGCGGTACTGCGGGACAACTCGGGCAACTGGTTGGTCCTGGTCGAGCAGAAGGCGTATTCGGCGGAGGACTTCACCTGAGAGGTCGCGCGACCAGGCGGCGCGTCCTCTGAGATGCTGAGCGGATGGACATCACGGTCGATCCGGTGGGGCTGACGCCGCCGTACGAGCAGGTTCGGTCGCAGATCGAGGCGCTGATCCGGGCCGGGGAGCTGGCGCGGGGCACGCGGCTGCCGACGGTGCGGCAGTTGTCGCTGGATCTCGGGCTGGCGGTGAACACGGTGGCGCGCGCCTACAAGGAGCTGGAGGCCGACGAACTGGTGGAGACCCGCGGCCGCAACGGCACGTTCGTGCTCGCGTCCCGCAGCCAGATCAACGACGCCGCGACCCACGCCGCCGCGGTCAAGCTGGCCGCGGCCGCCCGCGCAGCAGGCCTGTCCCTCGCCGAAGCTACGGCAATCCTCCAGCGCGCCTGGTAGCCAGGACGTTGCCGGCGTGGTGGGTGAGGAGTTGGAAGCCGGCTTGTTGTAGTTCGGCTTGTAGGGCTTTGGGGCGTAGGTGGCGGCGGTGGGGGAGGTACCAGGTGCCGTCGAGTTGTACGGCGTCGGCGGTTGGTGTCGGGGTTTCTTGGTAGCAGATGCCGGTACGGGCGTCGTACCGGAAGCCGTCGCCGTAGACGCGTTGTGGGTCGTACATGGCTGTTGAGAGGACGTAGTACCCGTTCAGCCGGTCGTGTACGGCGCGCAGGAGGTTGGCGCGGTCGGCGTCAGTAACGATCGACTGGAGGCAGTAGCTGTCGAGAATCACGTCGTACCGCTTGCTGCCGGGTGGCAATGCGCAGACGTCCTGCACGCTGAAGTTGACCTCCACGCCGCGCTCCCGTGCGAATCGTCGCGCGAGGTCGATCGCCTCCGGGATCAGGTCGATCGCGTCGACCCGGAACCCGCGCTCCGCGAGGAAGCAGGCGGCCGGCCCGGTGCCACAGCCGTACTCCAGTACGTCACCGCCGCCGGGCAGCCGACCGAGCACGCTCTCGAGAAACCCGCGGTTAGGGAAGTCGTCGAAGGTCCAACCCTCGCCATGAAGGTCGTTCCACTGCATCAGACCTGCCCGCGCGAGCCGTCGATAAGCGGCCTGATGCTCGGCGTAGTAATACCTCAC
>DASXXB010000471.1:0-31052 GCA_036503355.1 Kribbella sp.
GTGAACATGGACGCCGACCTGCTGGACAGCGAGCAGGCGATGACCACGTTCCTGAACCTGATCGCGACCGAGCCCGAGGTGGCCCGGATCCCGATCATGATCGACAGCTCGAAGTGGTCGGTGCTGGAGACCGGGCTGAAATGCGTGCAGGGCAAGGGCGTGGTCAACTCGATCAGCCTGAAGGAAGGCGAGGAGCAGTTCCTCGAGCATGCGCGCAAGATCCGGGACTACGGCGCGGGCGCGGTGGTGATGGCGTTCGACGAGCAGGGGCAGGCGGACACCGTCGAGCGCAAGGTGGAGATCTGCGGCCGTGCGTACGACCTGCTGACCGGCATCGGGTTCCCGGCCGAGGACATCATCTTCGACCCGAACGTGCTGGCCGTCGCCACCGGGATGTCCGAGCACAACAACTACGCGAAGAACTTCATCGACGCGTTGCCCTTGATCAAGCAGCGCTGTCCCGGCGTGCACATCAGCGGCGGCATCTCGAACCTGTCGTTCTCGTTCCGCGGCAACGACATCGTCCGGGAGGCGATGCACTCGGCGTTCCTGTACCACGCCGGCCAGGTCGGTCTGGACATGGGAATCGTCAACGCCGGCCAGCTCGCGGTGTACGAGGACATCCCGAAGGACCTGCTCGAGCTGGTCGAGGACGTCATCTTCAACCGCCGCGACGACGCCACTGACCGCCTGGTCGCCTTCGCCGAGAACGTGAAGGGCAAGGGCACGCAGCGCGAGGTCGACCTGAGCTGGCGCGAGGGTTCGGTCGAGGAGCGGTTGTCGCACGCGCTGGTGCACGGGATCGTCGACTACATCGAGGCCGACACCGAGGAGGCGCGGCAGCAGCTGCCCCGCCCGCTCGAGGTGATCGAGGGGCCGTTGATGGCCGGCATGAAGATCGTCGGCGACCTGTTCGGCGCCGGCAAGATGTTCCTCCCGCAGGTGGTGAAGAGCGCCCGGGTGATGAAGCGGTCGGTCGCCTACCTCGAGCCGTTCATGGAGGCGGAGAAGGAGCAGGCCCGGCGCGAAGGCCGTGCGGAGATGGTCCGCGGCCAGGGCAAGGTCGTGCTCGCCACCGTGAAGGGCGACGTCCACGACATCGGCAAGAACATCGTCGGCGTGGTGCTCGGCTGCAACAACTACGAGGTGATCGACCTCGGCGTCATGGTGCCTGCGGCAAGGATTCTCGACACCGCGGTCGCCGAGGGCGCGGACGCGGTCGGCCTGTCCGGGCTGATCACGCCGTCGCTGGACGAGATGGTGTCGGTGGCGACCGAGATGCAGCGCCGCGGGCTGAAGCTCCCGCTGCTGATCGGTGGCGCGACCACGTCCAAGCAGCACACCGCGGTCCGGATCGCCCCGGCGTACGAGAACACCACCGTGCACGTGCTGGACGCGTCCCGGGTGGTCGGCGTGGTGTCCGACCTGCTGGACGACGACCGCGCCGAACAGCTTGCCAAGAGCAACAGTATCGAGCAGGAGCGGCTCCGCGAGCAGCACGCGAACAAGCAGCGAGCGCCGATGCTGACGCTGGCCGAGGCGCGGGCGAACAAGGAGCCGGTGGAGTACGGCGAGCTGCCGGTGCCGGCGTTCACGGGACTGAAGCGGGTCTCACCGTCGATCGAAACGCTGCGCGAGATGATCGACTGGCAGTTCCTGTTCCTGGCCTGGGAGCTGAAGGGGAAGTACCCGGCGATCCTCGAGCAGCCGGTCGCGCGGGAGCTGTTCGACGACGCGAACGCCTTGCTGGACGAGATCATCGCGAACGGATCCTTCACGGCCGAAGGCGTGTACGGGTTCTGGCCGGCGCACAGCGACGGGGACGACATCGTTCTCGACGGGCTGGACCGGTCGTTCCCGATGCTGCGACAGCAGACCGCGAAGCCGGCCGGGCGGCACAACCGTTGCCTGGCCGACTACATCGCGCCGTCCGGTGACCACCTCGGCGGGTTCGGGGTCGCGATCCACGGGGCCGAGACGCTGGCGAAGTCGTACGAGGAACTGGGCGACGACTACAAGGCGATCATGGTGAAGGCGCTGGCCGACCGGCTGGCGGAGGCGTTCGCGGAGTGGATCCACCTGGAGGCGCGGCGGGCCTGGTTCGAGCCCGACGTACAGCCGGTGCTGGAAGATCTGCACGCGGAGCGGTTCCGTGGCATCCGGCCCGCCCTCGGGTATCCGGCGAGCCCGGACCACACCGAGAAGAAGGACCTGTTCGAGCTGCTCGAGGCCGACAAGCTCGGCCTCGGGCTGACCGAGTCGTTCGCGATGACGCCGGCCGCGGCGGTCAGCGGCCTGATCTTCGCGAGCCCGGCGGCGCGCTACTTCAGCGTCGGCCGGATCGGCCGCGACCAGATCGAGGACTACGCGGTACGGCGCGGGCTCGGGGTGGAGGAGGTCGAGCGGTGGCTCCGTCCGAACCTGGCGTACGACCCCGAGTGACCGTACGGCCCGCTGCTGCCGGAGACGCCGACGCGATCGCCGCGATCTGGTACGACGGTTGGCGCGACGGCCATCTGGGACATGTGCCGGCCGAGCTGGTCGCCGTACGGACCGAGGAATCGTTCTGGACGCGCGCGGGGGAGCGGATCGCGGACGCCACGGTCGCAGTTGCCGACGGTGAGGTCGCCGGGTTCGTGATGGTGGTGGGGGACGAGGTCGAGCAGGTGTACGTCGGGCGCGATCATCGCGGATCGGGCGTCGCCGGAACGCTGCTCGCCGAGGCCGAGCGGCAGGTGAAGGCGAACGGGCACGGTACGGCGTGGCTGGCCGTGGCGACCGGCAACGCGCGGGCCCGCCGGTTCTACGAACGCAACGGCTGGACCGACGACGGCGCCTTCGACTATCAGGCACCAGCCGGTCGCGGAACGTTGCCGGTACCCTGCCACCGCTACGTGAAGCCGCTCTGAACGCAGGATTCCCCTTGTCACGTGGTCGATCAGCCGGCTCCGGGGTTAGTTTGCTCTGGCAAGCATTCCCGTTCTGAAGAGGTCACCATGGCATTTCGTTCCTGGCGCCGGCCGTCTCGCCGCATGGTCCTGACCAGCGTCGCCGCCGTCGCGATGACATCGGTCGTCGGCGGGGTCGCGTACTCGGCCGGCGCCGCGACGCAGCAGCCGGCGATCCAGACGTCGACGCCGCGCAGCGAGAAGCAGGTCACGAACATCGACGTACTGCGGCAGCAGCTGCGCAACTACTACGGCGACCCGCTCGGGTCCGGCAACTTCGCCGCGGACAGCAACTACGCGCAGGAGGCGCAGAAGGTCGCCGCCGCGGGCACGCGCTGGATCTCGGTCCCGCACCACACCGGCAAGACCAAGGCCATCGTCCTCGACGTCGACGACACCACGCTGGCCACCTGGAACTACGAGATCTTCAGCAACTGGGCGTTCAACCCGGCCACCAACGCGGACTACGTGCTGAACCAGAAGTTCCCGGCCGTGCCCGGCATGGTCGACCTGGTGAAGACGGCTGAGCGCGAGGGATACGCGATCTTCTTCCTGACCGGCCGCGGCGCAACGCAGGAGAAGGCCACGCTGGGCAACCTGACCGAGGACGGAGTCGGCGTCGACGCCGGCTACCCGAAGCCGACCGCGCTCAGCAACGGTGAGGACGGCCTGTTCACCAAGCCGGACGTCGCCGACTACCCGGACTACCTGAAGCAGGCCTGCGCGGCCGACCCGGGCGGCAAGTGCACGACGATCCACTACAAGTCGGCCACCCGCGCCCACATCGAGTCCCTCGGCTACGACATCGTCGCGAACTTCGGCGACCAGTTCTCCGACCTCAAGGGTGGCTTCGCCGACCGCACCTTCAAGCTGCCGAACCCGAACTACTACCTGCCCTGATCCTGCCTTGATCCTGTCGTGATCACGGCCGCGGCAACGCGCCGTACAGCAGGGTCCGCAGCCCGTCGGTGAGGGCGGGCTCGAACTCCATCCGGATCGCCTCGAGGCTCGGATCGGCCTCGTGGGCGGCCAGGATGGCCGGGACTGGATGGGAGTGGGACCAGATCGACCCCGCGAGCAGGCTCGCGGTGGCGATGAACCGGCCCGCTCCCTCCCGGCCGAGCTCCGGCAGCACGCCGGCCACCACCTCGATCATCCGTTGGTACGCGACCGCGGCCGCGCGCTTGAACGTCAGCGCGGTCGCGGTCGTCACGTTCCGCTCCAGCACCGCCGCCTGCGCGCTGATCAGGTCGCAGAGCACCGGCCGCGCGGCCAGCGTGCCGACCACGGCGGTGATCAACCGCGCCGCGCGGGAGTTGGTCGACAGCTCCGGCGGTACGTCGTCGAGCGCGGCCGCGAGGTCCTCCACCCAGGCCGCCAGCTCGCTGCTCGACAGCTCGAGCAGGACGGCTTCGCGGGAGTCGAAGTAGTTCAGCACGTTCGACTTCGCCAGGCCGACGCGACGGCTCAGCTCGTTCAGGCTGAGGTCCGCGACCGGCATCTCGGTCAGCATCGTCGCGGCCGTGGCGAGGATCGTCTGCCGTCGTTCGGCCCGCTGCTCCGGCCTCCGGGCCCGCTGGAAGGTCATCCCCCCATTCTACAGACCAACGGTCTGTTGTTATCGGACCAACGGTCTGATACTGTCGAGGTAATAACAGACCAGCAGTCTTTTACGGAGCGTGCAGCATGTACGAGGTCCCTGACCAGACCGGCAAACTCGTCGTCGTGACCGGTGCCAACAGCGGTACCGGCAAGGAGGCCACCAAGCGCCTCGCCGCTGCCGGAGCCCGCGTGGTGATGGCGGTCCGCACACCGGCCAAGGGCGAGGCGGCCCGCGCCGAGATCCTCGCCGAGCACCCGGACGCCCAGCTCGAGATCCGCCGGATCGACCTGGCCGACCTGGCGTCGGTGCGGGAGTTCGCCGACGGCCTCGCCGCCGACGAGCAGCACCTGGACCTGTTGGTGAACAACGCCGGGGTGATGACCCCGCCGACCAGGATCGGCACCAAGGACGGGTTCGAGCTGCAGTTCGGGTCGAACTACCTCGGCCCGTTCGCGCTCACGGTCCGGCTGCTTCCGCTGATCCTGGCCGCCCCGGCGCCGCGGATCGCCACCATGTCGAGCGGCGCGGCGTACCTGGGCAAGATCGACTTCGACGACCTCCAGTGGCAGACCCGGCGGTACCGCCGGACCGCGTCGTACGCGCAGTCCAAGCTCGCCGACCTGATGCTGAGCAACCACCTCGCGAAGCTGTCGGTCGAGCGTGGCTGGGGCCTGACCAGTGTCGCGGCGCACCCTGGCTACACCCGGACGAACCTGCAAACCGCCGGTGCTGCCCTCGGCCGAGAGCGCCCGTCGACGCTGAACCGGCTGATGATGAGCTACAACCCCCTGCCCAAGCAGGACGTGGAGACCGGCACCGAGCCGCTGCTGTTCGCGGCCGCCGATCCCGCGGCCAGGTCAGGGGAGTACTACGGGCCCGACGGACTCTTCGGGCTGGTTGGCAAGACCAGCCTGGTCCGCAACCCGAGGACCGCGACCGACCCGGCGACGAACGCGCGCCTGTGGCAGGTTTCCGAGACCCTGACGGGAGTCGCGCTGCCCTCTATCCTGCGGAAGTGAGCGAGTGGTCGAGCGGGGGAATCTACGAGTCGTACGTCGGCCGGTGGAGCCGGCTCGTCGCGCCCGAGTTCGTCGCGTGGCTGGACCGTCCGGAGGGCCTGCGCTGGCTTGATGTCGGGTGCGGCACCGGCGCGCTGACCAGCACGATCCTCGCTACGGCGAACCCGGCGTCGGTGCTCGGCATCGACCCGTCCGAAGGCTTCGTCCAGTACGCCCGGCAGGCTGTCGACGATCCGCGGGCCGGTTTCGAGGTCCGGTCCGCGGCGGAGCTGCCCGCCGGTCCGTACGACGTCGTGGTCGCGGGGCTGGTGCTCAACTTCATCCCGGAGCGCGTCGAGGCGCTGCGCCGGATGCGCCAGATCGGCAAGACGGTCGCGGTCTACGTCTGGGACTACGCGGGCGGGATGCAGCTGATGCGGTACTTCTTCGACGCGATGGCCGAGCTCCGCCCGCAGGACCGCGACGAGGACGAGGGCCGCCGGTTCCCGTTCTGTACGGCGGAAGGCCTCGACGGACTGTTCCGCGAGGCCGGGTTCGCGCACGTGCGGACGCGGGAGATCGTCGTACCGACCGTGTTCGAGTCGTTCGAGGACTACTGGCAGCCGTTCCTCGGCGGGCAGGGCGTGGCGCCGGCGTACCTGCGGCGTCTGGAGGTCGCGGAGCAGGAGGCATTGCGGGACGCCGTACGGGCGCGGTTGCCGATCGAGACCGACGGGTCGATCAGGCTGACGGCGCGCGCGTGGGCTGCTGCCGGGTGAGGTAGTCGTCCCGCAGGTAGCCGAACAGCACGTCGTCGGTCCACTCGCCTTTGAACCACGTGTTGGACAGCCGCAGACCTTCGCGCGTGAAGCCGACGCGTTCGAGCAGCCGGACCGACGCGTTGTTGCGGGCGTCGGCCTCCGCGCTGATCCGGTGCAGGTCGCGGTCGACGAAGAGGTGGTGGAGCAGCCCTCGTACCGCTTCGGACGCGTAACCCTGGCCCTGGAACTCGGCTGCGAACGTGAAGCCGACGTCTGCCTGCATCAGGTTGTCGGCCAGGTTCACGCCGAGATCGCCGATCAGTACGCCGTCCAGGTCGACGGCGTACTGGAACCAGCCGGCCGCCTCCGGATCGGCCTGCCCGAACCGTTCGACGGTCTGCAGCGCCTCGGCCAACGGCAACGGCGGTTCCCAGCCCTGGAAGCGGGACACGTCCGGATCCGAGCGGTACGCCGCGAACCGCTCGGCGTCCGCGGCCGTGAAGCGGCGCACTGTCAGGCGTTCTGTCCGCACGAACATCGGCCCATCATGTCAAAACCCGGCCCTCGGCTCCGTCCTGTGTACGAGAGGAGCGCGCCGATGAAATTCCTACTGATCCTGCAAGGTTCCGGCGACCCACGGCTGCCGCGCGACGAGTTCGAACGGGTCGCTCGCGACGCCGGCGAACTGGTCGGCGGCGAACAGCTCGCCGATCCACAACTGTCCGTCCAGCTTCCCGCGAGCGAACCGACCCTGATCGACGGGTACTACGTGATCGACGTCGAGACCCGCGACCGGGCCGTCGAACTCGCCCACCTCCTACCGGACGCCCGAGCAGCCAACCGCTCCGTAGAAATCCGCGCCCTCATGCATCCAGCAGGCGCAGATTTCTAGACGACCTCGAACCACAGGCTGGTGGACAGCGGGGTCTGGGTCACGCTCTTGCGTTCGAGGCGGACGGTCCGCCCGCCGGGATGGCTGAACAGGCGGGTGCCGTCGCCGAGCAGGACGGGTGCGTACAGGACCAGGACCTCGTCGAGTTCGCCGGCCTCGATGCACTGCTTGGCGATGCTCGCACCCATCACGCTGACGTACTTGCCGCCGGCTGCCTCCTTCGCCTGCGCGAGCGCCTTCGCGAAGTCGTCGACGTACGTGACACCAGGCCTCGCATCGGACGGCGGGCGGTGCGTGACGACGTACTCGGGCCCGCTCCAGCCCCCGCCGAACGCCTGCCCCTCGGCCGGCTCGCCACGGTACGGATCGTCGCCGTCGTGGGTACGCCGGCCGACCAGGATCGCGCCGATCCGCGCGACGAGGTCGTCGACCTCCGGGTTCGGTCCGAGGTACGGCCGCATCCATTGCATGTCGCCGTCCGGTCCGGTGATGAAGCCGTCCACGGACAGTGTCACGGAGTACAGCACCTTCGCCATCTCGCTCCTCCTTGGTGGGTGAATGTCTCGTTGAGACGAGCGAGAACCGGAAAACTCATCGCCAGCTCGTGCCGGCCCGGCCATGATGGACCCATGTCTGCTGCTCCGGCTGCTGCCGCTTACTGATCACGCGTCACCGCGTCCGATCAAGCCCGTCGATGCCGACGGGCCCTGAAGCGTGCAGTTCGTCAGCCCTTGGAGCCTTATGACGTCGAAGTCGTGGGTCGAGATCGCGTGTGACGAGTCGGGGTTCTCCGGAACCAACCTGCTCGACCCCGTCTCGCCCGTGATCACCCATGCCAGTGTCGATCTCGACATTCCCACCGCGGCCGGCATCATCGCCGTACTGCGAACCAGCCTCCGCCGCCGGTCGGAGTACAAGTCGAACCAGCTGCTGCGTCCCGAGCAACGGCCCGCGCTCGAGTGGCTGCTCAGCACCCTGCGCGGGCATGCGCACGTCCACGCCATCGAGAAGACCGGGTACGTCGCCGCGCGGGTGCTCGAGCTGTTCACCGAGGAGCCTTCGTACGGCGCCGGCACCAGCCTCGGTACGGATCACTCGCAGGCTGTCGCTGCGCTGCGGCAACGGACTGGGTTCCTGGCCGCGTTCGTGGACCTGACGCGGACGAAGCGGGTCCGGTTGATGGACCATGCGGCGATCGACCGGTTCTTCGCGACGATGCCGGCCGACATTCCGGTGTTGCGAGGGGTCACCCGCCCGCGGGTCGAGGCGGTGATGCAGCGGCTGATCGACGAGGATCCGGAGGTTCCGCCGCCGCTGGAGCCGTTGGTGCCGGCGCTCGCCGAGACGGTGCTGTACTGGAGCGCCGGCGGTCGTTCGGTCGCCGTCGTGCACGACGAGCAGAGTGCGCTGACGCCGGGGCGAGTGGCTCGACTGGGAGCGTTCCTCGCCGAACGGGTCGAGCCTGCGCCGCTGCGGTCGTTCCTGCAGGTCGATTCACGGGACGATCCCCGGGTCCAGGTGGCGGACTTCCTGGCCGGGATCGCGCGTCGCCGTACGCCGGACCTCGTGGAACTGCTGGCGCCCTACACCTGCGCCGCGACAAACTCGTCCCAGGTGTGAGTGCCGACGTCGGCGCCGGTCAGGGTCAGGTTGCCGCCTGCGCGGTACACCTTGCCCGCCTTGCCCGGCACGCGGATCGGCAGCGACAGCCGGTGCTTGCCGGTGGCCCGTAGGTAGTCGCGGGCGAGCTCGGACAGGCTGTAAACCGTCGGTCCGACCAGGTCGGGGACGAGGCCCTGCGGTTCGCCGAGAGCGAGTTCGGCGAGTCGTGCGGCCACGTCCCGGCCGTCGACCGGCTGGAGCCGCATCCCGCCCGGCACCGGCATCACCGGCAGCTTCGCCATCATCCGCACCGTGTTCCAAGCGAAATCGTGCAGCTGCGCGACCCGCAGTACGGTCGACGGAACCGACGATCCGAGGACCGCCTGCTCGGCGCCGAGCTTGGACTTGAAATAGGTCAGGGGTAGCTGGTCGACCGCGGTCACCGAGATGTGCACCAGGTGACCGACCTTCGCCTGCTCGGCCGCCTTGACCAGGTTGCGGGTGCCGATGTCGTCGCCCTTCGGCCCGCCGGCCAGGTGCAGGATCACGTCGACGCCGTCCACGGCCTCGTCCAGACCGTCGCCGTTCAGCAGGTCGACGGCCAGGTACTCGACGCCGTCTCCGCGGTCGCCCGCATGCCGGCTGAGGACGCGCACCTTGCTGCCGGCCGCCTGGAGCAGCGGCACCACCTGACGGCCGATCGTTCCGGTCCCGCCAGTCACGAGGATCGTACTCATGGCGTTCGCTCCGTTCTCTGGGATTCTGAAGCGCTGACGGAACGTCGCGGGCGAGTGTGACCAGATGTGAGCTGGAATACATTGGGGCAAAATGTCGAGGGCTTGTTCGCACCTCCGACGTCCGGGGTGCACGGGCGCAGTACGGCGTACCGGCACGACACTGGAGGTTCTGCGATGAAGTACGTGGTCCTGATCCACTCGAACCCGCAGCCGTGGGGGCACCCGACGATCGACTTCACCGAGGTGGGCCGCGCGGTCCCGGCCGACGAGCGGGCGGCGATGGGCAAGGAGTTCGACGCCATGCTCGCCGAGCTGTCAGCGTCCGGCGAGCTGGTCAGCGGGTTGGCGTTGGACGCACCGTCGACCTCGCGCACTTTCCGCTGGCAGGGCAGGAAGCCTGTCAGCACCGACGGTCCGTACGCCGAATCGAAGGAGCAGCTCGCGGGCTTCTTCGTGCTGGACTGCCCGACCCGGGCGCGCGCGGAAGAGCTGGCCGCGAAGTTCGCCGGCCCGGGCGACGTGATCGAACTCCGTCCGGAGATGGAATTCTGACGACGCTTGCGGACAGTAACGCGCGGGTGTGACCTACGACGAAAGATCGGAGTGATCTACGCCGTACCGCGTCCGCGGCAAGTCCCATAATCTAGGGGACTTACCAAGAGTCAGGAGCGCGCGGTGACGACTGTCTTGCTGATGGGGCCGCCTGGTGCGGGCAAGGGAACCCACGCCGGCCACCTGGCCGAACATCTCGGTGTGCCCGTCATCTCCACCGGCGACCTTTTCCGCAGGAACATTGCGGAAGGAACCGAGCTCGGCAGGACCGCGCAGCGCTACCTCGACGCGGGGGAGTACGTGCCCGACGACGTCACCAACGCGATGGTCCGCGACCGGCTCGCCGCGCCGGACGCCCGTCCCGGCTTCGTCCTGGACGGGTACCCGCGGACCCTCGACCAGGCCGGCGTCCTGGACGGCATCCTGGACGGCCAGGGCCGCTCGCTCGACGCGGCCGTGGTCCTGCAGGTGCACCCGGACGCGCTCGTCGCCCGGCTGCTGAAGCGCGCCGAGATCGAGCACCGCAGCGACGACACCGAGGACGTCATCCGGCGCCGCTTCGAGGTCTACCACGAGCAGACCGCACCCCTGATCGACTTCTACGCCACCCGCGGCATCCACCACGAGGTCGACGCCTCCCCGGACATCGACACCGTCCGCACCCACGTCCGCCAGGTCGCCGTCCAACTCAAGCTCGCCGCCTAGGGGAACATCCTCCGTCCCGGGCAGGTTGATCCTGGACATGCATGGTGAGTACAAGGTTCCGGGTGGGAAGCTCGTGGTCGCGGACCTCGACGTGGTGGACGACCGGGTGCGGTCCGCGCAGCTCTCCGGTGACTTCTTCCTCGAGCCGGACGACGCGCTCGAGCGCATCAACGGTGCCTTGGCGGGGCTTCAGGTGGACACCGCGGCGGCTCAGATCGCGGCCCGGGTGCGCGGTGCGCTCGGCGACGGCGTCGAGATGCTCGGGTTCTCGCCCGAGGCCGTCGCGGTCGCCGTACGGCGTGCGTTGACCGGGGCAACCGGTTGGCGTGACCATCAATGGCAGTTCGTGCACGACGTACCGCGGGAGCCGGCGTTGCAGATGGCGCTGGACGAAGTACTGACCGAGCAGGTCGGTTCCGGCGAGCGCCCGCCGACGCTGCGGGTCTGGGAGTGGGCGTCGAACGCGGTGATCATCGGCAGCTTCCAGTCCGTACGGAACGAGGTCGACCTCGACGGCGCGGCCAAGCACGACGTGACCGTGGTACGGCGGATCAGCGGCGGCGGGGCGATGTTCGTGGAGCCGGGCAACACGATCACGTACTCGCTGTACGTGCCGGAGTCGCTCGTCTCCGGCCTGTCGTTCGTGGACTCGTACGCATTCCTCGACGACTGGGTCGTTGGCGCGCTCAACGATCTCGGCATCGCCGCGACGTACCAGCCGATCAACGACATCACGTCGCCGGCCGGCAAGATCGCGGGCGCCGCGCAGAAGCGGTTCGCGGGCGGGGCCGTGCTGCATCACGTGACGATGGCCTACGACATGGACGCGTCGAAGATGCTCGAGGTACTGCGGATCGGTCGCGAGAAGCTGTCCGACAAGGGCACGACGAGCGCCAACAAGCGCGTCGACCCGTTGCGCAGCCAGACCGGTCTCGATCGTGCGGACGTGATCTCGCGGATGGTCGGCACGTTCCGGGACCGCTACGGGCTGTCGGAGGGCGCGATCTCCGCGGACACGGTGGCGCTGGCCGAGGAGCGCGTCGCGGCGAAGTTCGGCACCGAGGAGTGGCTCACGCGGGTGCCGTGATCGGTACGGCGATCGCCAGGTACCGTCGTCAGGTCACCGCGTCCAGTCGAGCCGCGGCTCGGGAATCTTCAGGCCGCGCCCGACCGTCATACGCGCACCCGACCCTACGCACACCCAACGACAATGACGTCATGGAGATCGGGTACGTCATTTTGTATGTCGGGGAGCTGGATGTGTCGGTGGCGTTCTACCGGGATGTGCTCGGGTTCGCGTACAAGTTCACGGATGCGGGGTATGCGGAGTTCGGCGCCGGGGCGCTGCGGTTCGGGTTGTACGAGCGGCGGCGGGCGGAGTGGTTGACCGGGCGGGCGGTGACGCCGGGGGCCGGTGGGGAGGTGGTCGTGATGGTGGACGACGTGGATGCGTACGCCGGGCAGCTCGCCGCGGCCGGCGTACCGCTGCTCAGCGGTCCGGTGGACCGTCCGTGGGGACACCGGACGGTCCACGTTGCAGACCCGGACGGATTCGTCGTCGAGTTCGCGGAGGAGATCCCGCGGGCTCGTGGGCGGCGGTGATCAGTGGGGGTGGTGGTACCAGCGGCGGCGGGATATGCCGCTGATCATCACGACCCAGAACATGCCCCAGAGCAGCCACGGTGCGGCCAGCGCCACCGAGCTGATCACCAGGGCGATCATCAGGAACGGCGCGATCATCAGGAACGCGGGCGGCGGACCGGGGCGGCGCCGGAGGTTTCCGGCCTGCGCCGGCTGCAGCTCCATCGACGTCGGCAGCTCGTCGAACAGCGGCTCGAGCTCATCGGCGTACCGCGCCCGGGTCGCCTGCTCGCTCCGCTCCTCGAACTCGACCTGCGTCAGCCGCCCGGCCACGAAGTGATCGCTCAGCAACGACACGGCCTGATCGCGCTCGGCATCCCCGATCCGCACCCGCTTCCCAGGTACGTCGCTCCGCTGCCATACCTCACCGTCCGCACCACGATCCCGACCAGCACCGCCCTCGCTTCCCGTATCCCAGGGGCGGTCGCGCCGCGCACTCTCGCGCCCCGGACCCGAGGGAGCGTCGCGCTGTGCGTCCTCGCGTCCGGTGTTCCACGGGGCGTTGCGGTCGGCGTCGTGCTGGGACCCGCTCCGGGTCTGGTCGTCCGGGTCGCTCCAGGCGGCGGCGCGCCAGTCGCCGCTCCAGCCGCGGGCGTGCCAGTCGCCGCCCCAACTGCGCTGCCCGTTCCAGCCCTGTCCGTTCCCACCTTGCCTGTTCCAGCCTTGTCCGTTCCAGCCCTGCCAGTCGCGCCGGCGGCGTCCGGCGGGACCGCCGCGACGACGGTCCCGGTCCTCCGAACTCATGAACGGTCCTGCTCGGTACCGTCGTCCTCCTCGGCGAGGATCCCGTACAGCTTGCGGCGCAACTCGGCGACGGCGTCGCGCGCTCGCGCCTGCTGCTCCGGCGTACCGCTGGCGAGGATCTGCCACATCGCCGTCGCGACCTGCCCGAACAGCGGCTTGAACCCGTTCTCGTCCTCGCCGGACGGAGCGCTCATCGCCTCCCACGGCGCCGACACCTCGTCCTGGTGCTCAGCGACGTACGTCCGCCCCTCGTCGGTCAGCCGGAAGGTGCGCCGCCCGACCTCGGCGTCCGCGGTCACCAGCCCTTCGTCCTCGAGCTGCTGCAGCGTGGGGTAGATCGACCCGGGGCTCGGCTTCCACACGCCACCGCTGCGCTCGGCGATCTCCTGGATGATGCCGTACCCGTTCATCGGCTGCTCCGCGAGCACGGCCAGGATCGCTGCCCGCACGTCGCCACGCCGCGCTTTGGGCCCGCGCCACCGCGGCGGCGGTCCCCACGGCGGCCCGAACATCTGCCCGCCGCCGAACATCCCCCACGGCGGCCCGAAGTGCTGCTGGTGCCCACCGCCGTACCCCTTGTGCGTCCGGCGACCGGTCATCGCCGCGCGCAGCTCCTCCTTGATCTCGTCCAGGCCCGCACAGCCGCGCCCGAAGTGCCGCTCGAACTGCCGCACGAAGTCCTGCCACGGGAACCCCGCGGCGTACGCCGATCCGGTCATCTCGACCACCCGTCCCTCACGAAAGTGATTGCGATAGTTCGACGATATATCGCGAACCATCGCAACCCAAGGGAGTCAGCGGGTGAACTCGAGGTCCTTCACCGTCGCCGACAGCACCACCGCGTTGTCCTGTACATCGACCTGCGTGAGCTGGGCGTCGAAGGGCAGTTGCGGCAGGTCGACGCCGCGCGCGAGCTCGGACTTCATCGCGGTCGCGGCGGCCGCGGGGATCGATCCGGACAGCTCCCCGAGTTCGAGCGCGATCTTGCCGTCCTGGACCTGCGGAACGACCGGTACGTCGATGTTGATCCCGTTCGACGCCAGCTTCGCGTGCAGCTTCCCGCCGACGACCTCCATCGACAGCCCTTCGAGCCCGGTGGCCTTGACCGCCAGCCGGCCGAGCTCTCGCGGCGACAGCCGTACCTGCATGTCGGTCGTGCCGACGGTGACCGTGCCGGTCTGCTGGAACAGCAGCGATCGGGGCACGTGCACGTTCTGCATGTCGACCGTCAGCTTCTCGCCGGGAACCTTGGAGAACGCCGGCTTCCCCATCGTCAGGGTGACCTTGGAGAAGTCCTCCTTGAACAGCTGCGGAAGGAACCCGAAGCCGCCGATCTTCACCGTCGTGTCGGCGGACCGTACGTCGTACTTCGCCGCCTGTTTCTGCGCCATCGACGCCAGCTGGTTCTGTGCGACGACGGCCGCGATCCGGTCGACGACGACCACCAGGATCGCCAGTACCACCAGCGTCACGACGAGCCGGCGCAATCCCCGGCCCTGCCTGCTAGGACTCATTACTGCCCTTCCCGATCATTTCCCGGAGCGCGTCGTCGGTCGCTGTCGCTTCGATGCCAAAGGCAACCGTCGCCGCGGTCGAGTCGACGACGAACGGTCGCTGCCACTGGTACTGCATCTCCACCATCTCCCGCGCGGCCGCGTCCACCAGACCCGCAAGCCGCAGTACCAAGGTAGGCATCGAGCCAACCCTGGCCGTCGGCGCACCCGCCAGTACGGCGGCACGCTGCGCCAACTGCCGCACCGAGAGGGGCTCCGGCGTCGGCACGTGCCAGGCCCGGCCCCACGCGTTCTCGTCGCCGGCGACCGCGATGAGTGTCCGCGCGACGTCGCCGACGTACGTCCAGCTGTGGGGCGCGTCCAGGTCGCCCGGTATCGCGCCGCGCCTGCCCGCGATCACCTTCGGCAACACGGTCACGCTGAACGGCGACACCGCCCCGGCGCCCAGGTAGTCGGACCCACGGACCTCCGCCGTACGGATCCGGCCCGCCTCGTGCGCGTTGAGGGCTTGGCTCCAGAGCTCCGCCCGTACCCTGCCCTTCACCGTGTTCGGCCGCAGCGGGAGGTCCTCCGTCATCGGCCCGTCGACCGGGCCGTACCCGTACAGGTTCCCGGTACTGACCAGAACCGCTCCGGACGACTCGGCCGCCGCAATCAGTGCGTTGTTGAGCGGCGGCCATTCCTGAGCCCACTGGTCGTACGCCGGTCCCGCGCACGAGTAGATGGCGGTAGCACCCTCGACGTACTGCGTCAGCCCCGCCTTCGCATCAGCCGCGATCCGCTCCACCCCGTCCGGTCCGCTGCCCGACCGCGTGATGACCCGAACGCGCTCACCCTTGGCCGCGAGCAGCCGTGCAACGGCACCCCCGACGGCCCCAGCGCCGACAACAACGTGCACCAGCGTTCCTTCCCCTCCGACCAGCCCACACAGTACCGAGCGCCCGGTCGACGTCGGTCCTGCGTTGCTAGGCTGGCTCGCCGGCTCCTCGGAGCGGATTGGATGGAAGAGGATGTTCCTGCTTCAGATGTCGGGCGTCCCGGGCGCCGGCAAGTCCACCGTCGCTGCGCACGTGGTGGAGAGGTTCGGTGCGGTGGCCGTCGACTACGACGTACTCAAGACCGCTGTCCTCGACGCAGGCTTCGACCTCGCCGACAGCGCCAGGGCGTCGTACGAGGTCATGTACGCCCAGGCCCGGCACCTACTCACCCAAGGCCATTCCGTGGTCATGGACAGCCCGTGCTTCTGGCCCCGAATCCTCACCGAAGGCATGCAGATCGCCGCCGAACACAACGCCACCTACCGCTACATCGAATGCCAGATCGATGACCTGAAACTCCTCGACGAACGACTCAGCCGCCGCCCCAGGCTAAGAACCCACCGCCCCAGCGTGAACACCGCCCCAACAGACGCCCCCACCGAACCGGCCCCCGGCGAAACCCTGTTCCGCGAATCGACAACCCGAATCCAACGCCCCCCAACCAACTACCTCCAACTCAACATGCACCAACCGCTGTCCGACCTGTTCCCAAAGATCGACGCGTACTTGAAGTCCTGACGCCGCCCCCGATCTCGTGACGCCTCGGACACACCCTCCAACGTCCGTGCCACGGGCTCAGCTCAGCAGCAACCGACCCGCATCCGCCCACATCACTAGGTGCCCCCGGCAGGATTCGAACCTGCGACGCACGGTTTAGGAAACCGACGCTCTATCCCCTGAGCTACGGGGGCGCACGCGGGGACAGCTTAGCGGAGGTTGTCGTCGAGCAATGCGGCGGCGAGGGCTGTGGAGATGAAGTCGCCGTAGGCCGCGAGTGGCCAGTTGGACTTGAGTACGAGCAGTTCGTAGAGCTCGGCCGATGAATAGGTCCAGAGGATGTCGGCGGCTCGGTCGATAGTCAGGCCGGGCTTCAGCCAGCCGCGTGCCGCGAGACGTTCGGCGTTGTGGTGCATGCGGTCGCGGCGCTGCTGCTCCACCTCGGTCAGTAGTGCGGTCATGTCCGGGTCATGGGCGGCCGCGTCCCGGATCAGCAGCACGATCGGAGAGCCCTCGGGGGAGAGCTCCATCGAGAAGCGCGCCCAGCCGGCGAGCACGGTCCTCGGGTCCTGTTCGGTGGCGATCAGTCGGTCGCTGCGTTCGGGCGCGGGAACGGGCTGCCGGCCCTCGAGGCCGCGTTCCCAGAGCGCTCGGACCAGTGCGTGCTTCGGCCCGAAGGCCTTGTACACGGTCTCGGTGGAGACGCCTGCTGCCCGGGCGATCGCGGGCACCCGCGTTGCGGCGTACCCGTGCGTCAGGAACTGCTCGTGGGCGGCATCGAGGATCGCCTGCCGGTTGGCCTCGGCCTGCCGGCGGCGAGCCGACGAATCGTATTCGCGTGAGGTCTTGACGTGTCTCGACATTCGGTTCCATAGTCCTGTATTGAATACACAGTAGTGTAACCAAGGGTGGTGCGCGATGGAAACCATCGCAGAGCGGTTCGTCGTCGAGCTCATTGAGGCGGTCAACCGCCACGACCTCGACACGCTGACCGGGCTGTTCGCTGCGGACTACGTCAACGAGACACCGGTGCATCCCGCGCGCGGCTTCGTCGGCAACGACCAGGTACGGCGTAACTGGACGACGATCTTCGGCGGCGTCCCGGACATCGCTGCTGAGGTCACGGCGCTGGCGGTGACCGGCGACACCGTCTGGACCGAGTGGAAGATGGACGGCACGCGTCGCGACGGCGCCGAGCACCACATGCGCGGTGTCGTCGTGTTCACAGTCGACAACGGCCTCGCGACGGCTGCCAGGTTCTACCTCGAGCCTCTCGACACGAGCAGTGCCGACGTCAACGCCGCAGTTGCCTCGGCGCTGCATTCGCCCGCGGAGCCATCGTGATTCTCGTTGCCGGCGGCACCGGTCGGCTCGGCTCGCTCCTGGTGCAACGGCTCATCCGTCGTGGCGAGCGAGTGCGGGTGCTGACGCGGAGCCGGAGTACTACGCCCGTCGACTACGAGGAAGTCATCGGCGACGTACGGTCGCGGCCGGCTGTCACCACGGCACTCGAAGGTTGCGACACGGCGGTGTGGTGCGTTCACGGTCTGCTGGGCGGGCGCGGTGCCGGGCCGGATCAGGTCGATCGAGAGGCGTGTATCGCGACGATCGACGCGGCACGAGAGGCAGGTGTACGTCGGTTCGTCCTGATGTCGATCAAGGATGCGGCCCCCGACCACATGTCGTCGCTGTTCCGGGCCAAGTACGCGGCCGAGCAACACCTGCAGACCACCGACCTGGACTGGACGATCCTGCGTCCTACTTCCTTCCTCGAGTTGTGGCTCGAGGTCGTGCGAGGCAAGGGTGGACGGGCCGTCGTGCTCGGCGCCGGAGAGAACCCGTTCAACGTCGTGTCGGTGGCCGACGTCGCGGCTGTCGTCGATTACTGCCTCACCGAACCGTCGACCATCAGACGAGTCCTCGACGTAGCGGGTCCGGAGAACGTCACCCTCGTTGAGTTGGCTCGTGCGCAGGGTGCGATCGCGATCAAGCGGGTGCCCCTCGGCGTACTGCGGGTGATGCGCTATCTCGCCGTACCCATCGCACCTGCGTTCGCGCGACAGGCGACGCTGGGGTTGATGCTGAATACACACGATCTCACCGCAACGGCCACGCCCGCGGAATGCCTTCCGATGACGACTGTGCAGACGGTCCTCGGCGATCGGGCGATGCGCTGAGGGCGTCAGCCGGTCAGGGCTGTGACGCCTAGGTGGCCGGTGATGGAGTTGTAGCGTTCGGCGAACAGGGTGGTGCAGCGGGAGGCGGCGCATCCCGCGCCGGCGAACGCCATGCCGCGGATGGTGGCGGAGCTGGTGCCGCGACGGGTGTAGACGGGTCCGCCCGAGTCGCCGCCGATGATCGCGACCAGGCCGCCGCGGGTGGCTCGGATGACGTACGTCGTGCAGCCGTCGGAGTCGCAGTACCGCGCTGACGTCGAACGGACCGTGAGGTTGCAGACCGAGGTACTGAAGCTGCCCGACTGACACACGACGGTGCCGACGCCGGGGTCGCCGCCACCGGTGACGGTGCGGGTGTTGGCGGTGTCGCCGGGGCCGTCGGTCCAGATCTTCGCGCCGTACGAGCTGCCGGTGACGAGGGACTGATCGTAGTCCGGGTAGTTCGTGCGGAGCGTGGTGGTGCCGTAGTAGTTGGTGCCGGACTTCCAGACCGTGCCGGGGGTGCCGCAGTGGCCGGCGGTGACCGTTCCGCGCCGGCCGTTGGATCTCCGTACGACGGAGAACCCGGCGGAGCAGTTCTTCAAAGAGGATGTGATCCGCGCACCGCCCCAGTGGCCGCCCTTCGGGGTGTCGCTGAGCCGCGTTGTGCGGGCCAGTGACCCGGCGACGAGCTGTACACCGGACAGTTCGCGGAGGCCTGCGAGCGAGGCGGGGGACGTGGTCGCCTCGTCGTACTCGACGACGACGTTCTCGGTGACCGGGTCCAGGTCGGCCGCGAACGTCGTACGGGATGCGTCCGAGGACCAGGCGCGCTTGCCGACAGCGTTCCACGAGTCGGCAATGGCCTTCGCCGAGCGGCAGCTGTGCTGGACCTTCACCATCTGCTTGCCGGCCGTCGGCAGGTTGCGGGCCATCGCTGACTGGTACTTCTTGGTGTCCACCGTCGCAGAATCGACGACCACCTCGTAGCCGGTCGTGGCGGAGCCGACCACGCCGACCACGCCCTGGCTCAACCCGTACGGGAGGCCGGAGGTCGGGCGGCCGGTGGCGTCCAACGGTTCGAGCGAGCGGATCGCGGCCGAGATGCCGTCACCGAGCGATTCGCCGAGCGGTCGCGCGTCGGACCGTGACGTCGGCTGCGCCAGCCGGGCTGCCTCCGTCGAGCTTGCGCTCGGTTGCGCGTGCGAGCACGCCGCGGCACCCGTCACGGCACCGGACGAGGGCGCGGTGAGGGCGACTGCGAAGAGTGAGACTGAGCCGAGTGTGACCAGAGGGACGGTAACGGAGAGTCGCACGGAGCTCCCAAGATCGGTGAACCAAACCACTAGATGGTCCGGTCCGGCACTCCGTTCCGTCAAGAGGCGATCACAGTCCGCGAGCAGATTCGGCTACCGTGCGCGAGCGTAGCTCGCAAGTCGAGCGCCGTCGGCGCCGAAGAACTCCAGCGTGTCGCCGCTGATCCCGACCCGCTTGGCGGCGGTCAGTATGGCGGTGTGCGGCACGTTCTCGCAGCCGATCATGTGCTGCGGGCCGGAGGTCGCCGAGAAGGCGCCGCGCTGGCCGATGCTGTACGTCCCGTGCAGGCCGTTGCAGCCGTCGGAGCCCGTCCAGGTCCCGTCCGGCTTGAAGATCAGCACTGGGTCGTCCGGCCGGGCCGCTGCGAGCGCCTTGAAGCCGGTCAACTGCAGCGGTCGCCAGGTGCCGGACACGGTCTGCGCCGTGATCACCTGCGCCGACGGCGTCACCGGGGCCGGCTGGGAACTGCCGGCGACCGGCGGCTGGGCCGGCTTGTTCTGCGAGCCGGTCAGGCCGAAAACCGCGACGGCCACCGCACCCACCGCGACGGCGGCGGCGCCGGTGGTTACCCAGGTACGGCGTTGTGCGCGCCGGGCGCCCGTGGTGGCGCGCTCGGTCAGGTCCGCGCTCTGCGGCACCGAGGCCGCGGCGCGTTCGAAGGTACCCCGCAGGTCGTCCTCGAGATCGGTGTCGCTCACTTCAACCTCTCATTGACGCGATGGGAATCACTGGCCTCTGAATATGCCGGCCGCTGCCGCAGCGAGGTGAGCGCCCGGCTTGCGGTCGCACGCACCGAGGACGGCTTGATGCCGAGGATGTCGGCGATCGTCTGGTCGTCGAGGTCCTGGTAGTAGCGCAGGACCAGCACGACCCGCTCACGGGCGGACAGCGTTGCCAGCGCCTGCCACAGGTCGTCGGAGTTCGCGATGCCGGTGGCGTGGTCGGGCACGGTGTGTTGCGGATCCAGGTCGGCCGTCGGCGCCTCGCTGAACGAGCGCCGCCGGGTCATCGACAAATACTCGTTCACCAGGATCCGCCGGACGTAGTGGTGTGGATCGTTCGCGTTGCGCACCTTCCGCCACTTGCGGAACGCCTGCATCAACGCGATCTGCGCGAGATCCTCCGCGCGCTGGTAGTCGCCGGAGACCGTGAACCCGAGCCGCACCAGTTCCTGTCCACGGGCGGACACGTACTCCTCGAACTCCACTCGCCACTCCCTGGCCGGCCGTACAACTCCTCACATCTATTAGACGCATCGAGCCGCGCAGCTGATGCAGTCTTTGCTGCACAGTTCGATCTCTGCTGCAGCAGATTCTGGGCGCGGTGATCGCCGCAGCCTGCCTCGCGGGTCGACCTCGGAAGGGACCCGCAAGGCAGGCGCGACTTGACCCCACGGCGGACGGCTTCGGGGTGCGCGTCCGCTATGGGGTCAGCGGAGACCGAGCGACTTCGTCAGCTCGGCAGTCACCTGGCGCGGCGCCGGCAGCGCGCCGGGCTTGCCCTGGCCCTCGAGAGAGGTCGCCACCAGGCGGTGGCAGCCGAAGGCCTCGGCGGTGAACGACAGGACGCCGCGGTCGTTGTCGGTGAACCGCAGTACGTAGGTCGGACCGAGTTCCTTGGTGCAGACGCTCGGCTTCTTCGCGACGGGTTTCGCCGCGTCGACGAGGGCGAGCAGGTCGGTTGCCTGCTTGCCGGTGCGTTTGGTGGTCACGGTCGCGTAGTCCTGCCCGGTCGCCTTCGCGTCGTACTGGCAGATCGTCACACTGACCGGAGTGAACTTCGAGGCTGCGGCGCCCTGGCCCCACACCACCTTGTCGGTGGCCGTGCGGACAGCGGTGATGGTTTGCGGACAGTCCATGCTCGGTGTGCCGCTGGGAGAGCTGCTCGGGGTGGGCGACGGGGTCGGGGTATCCGTGGGCTGGGCGGCGGGCGGGGACGAGGCTTCCTCGGTGCCGCAGGCGGCGGCGAATCCGAGTACTGCCACGACGAGCGTCGCACCGATCAGGCCCCGTGTCCGTTGTGCACTCACGACTCGGTCCTTCCGGGTTGGCAAGGCAACATGATGGTGGACCGGGGTCTCACCCGGCGTCCCCGCAACATCACGGCGACGCGTCTATCCGGTCACGCCGTCTGATCGAGCCGCAACCGAGACACACCTGAAACCTCTGCGCACTGGCCGCCCCCGGCCACCCATGAAGCTGCCGACGTCGCTGTGCGCACCTAGGATGCTGTGTCGTGGCGAGGAAGAAGGCGAATGCGGACGCGGCGGCGCAGCGGGAGTGGGAGCTCGGTATCGACTGGGCGCGCTGGCTGCTCGACGGCAATGCTCCGCAGCCGCTGCAGGTGTACGGCGTCGTCCTCGAGCCGAACGAGTTCGCGTATCTGCAGACCACCGCGCAGTACTCACGGCTGTACGGCGGGAACGGGCGCTACACGACCAGCGGCGGCTTCTTCATCGGCAAACCCGGCATGGTGCTCGGCATGATGGCCGCCAACGCCGCGGTGAACGCAGGCCGTAAGGCTGCCGCGAAGCGGGACATGCAGCCGTCCTGGCGCGACGTCCAGGAGCTTCCGGTACTGGCGACCAACCTGCGGTTGATGTGTCACCTGCCGGCGAAGGGCTGGATGAGCTTCTACTACAGCGCCGTCCAGGAGTTCTATCCCGATACCGAGAACTGGATGATCACGTTCGGTTTCCAGAACGCCGTCCCGCTGCGGATCGCCGGCCTGCCCACGCCGACGCTGGCCGTGCTGGCCGCGTGGTGTGTGCACGGGAACGGCCGCTGGCAGGGTGAGCCAGGGATCGCACCGCTTGTCCAGGCCGCCCTCGGCCCACGCCGGCCCGCTCCCGGCGAGATCGGCGACAACTCCGCCGCCCAGGATTCGATCAGGTCGAATCGCGATCCCGAAGGCCTCCGCTGACTCGGTAATCTGGAGGCATGACGAGCCCGTACGAAGACGACGAGCCGCTGCTGCCGGAGCAGACCCGTGACGACGACCCGCGGACCTGGGGTGACAACGACTTCGGTAGCGACGACGACGATCGCATCCTGAACGAGGTCCCCCCGCACCACGGATGACCGCGTCACTGTTGCTCGTCCATGGCGGCCTGTGGGAGCCCATGGACGCGGACGCGTTCTGGGGTACGACGGGGATCACCGCCGGCCTGACCGCAGCGCTGACCCGGGACGGCGTGGACGATGCGGATGGTATGGACGGTGTGGACAGTGTGAGTGGCGCCGGGCGCATGGAGGTCCTTGCTCCCGACCGGCCGCTGCAGGCAGGTGGATGGGACGTCGAGGTCGCAGCTTTGGGTGAACACCTGGTGAAACGTCCGGGACCGGTAAGAATCGTTGGCGCCTCCAATGGATGTTCGGTCGCGGTGCTGCTGGCGTTGAGGTTTCCGGAACTGGTCGATCGGCTGCTGCTGGCGTGGCCCGCTACCGGCGACGACGCCGCCGCCAACGAACGTGCACGGGCCGGGCTCATGAGCCGCGGCTGTCCGGCCGATGTCGCGGACGGACTGCTGACGGGTGGAATTCTGCGCGGTGTCCGGGACGAGGACCTGGTGTCACTGACACGAATTCGGGTGGCGGTCCTGCCTTCGGTGCCGGAGAATCCGTCGCATCAGCGGAAGACGGTCGACTCGTTGCTGCAGTCGATCCGGGGGAGTCGTGAGCTGGCTGGGTGTCCCGAACCGCCGACGCCCGCCTTTCGGGCAGGAAGCCCGCCGTACCTGGATCAGCTGGTGCGAACGATCGTGGAGTTCGCCAACTGAGGGGATTCAGCGTGGAGCTTCGGGGGTTCGACGACGGGTACGGCGTGCAGGTCGCGGGCTGGGCCTTGAACGAGAAGGAAGTCGCTTTGCTGTCCGGGCGGGTTGTCTACCCGTTCCCGGAGGAACTGCGGACGAGTTGGCGGCAGGACGACGCGGACATCCACTCCTATCTGTTGTTCGACGACGATCGGCCGGTCGGGTACGGCGAGATCTGGCTCGACGACGAGGAGGATGAGGTGGAACTCGCCCGCATCATCGTCGACCCGGCCGTGCGGGGTCGTGGGGTCGGTGCTGAGCTTGTGCAGGCACTGCTCGTGCCGGCGCTCGACGCCGGGTATTCGGAGGTGTTCCTGCGGGTCCGTCCGGAGAACGCGCCGGCGATCCGGGCCTATCACCGCAGCGGCTTCGTCGACGTCCCTGCCGCGTTGATGGAGGAGTGGAACGACGGCCAGCCGGTGCCGTACCGCTGGATGCGGTACGCCGGTGAGCAGGTGGGCGTCGGCGAGCTCAGGGGCTGAGGATTTGCGCCCACCTGCTGGTGGCACGTTCTACGGCTGGCGGGTGCGGAGCAGATCCCGGATCTCGGTGAGCAGCTCCTGGTCGGTGGTCAACGGGTCCGGCTCGGGCTCCTGCCCGCGCGCCCGGCGCTCGGCCAGCTTGTTCAGCGGCATGACGATGACGAAGTAGACCGCCGCCGCGATGAACAGGAAGTTCAGTGCTGCCTGGAGGATGGCGCCGATCGAGAAAGTCGCGTTGTTGATCGTGAACGTCATCGCCTTGCTGATGTCCGGCTTGCCGAAGATCGCCGCGATCAGCGGATTGATCAGGTTGTTGACGATCGCGGTTACGACCGTGCCGAACGCTGCGCCGATGACGACGGCGACCGCGAGGTCGACGACGTTTCCGCGCAACACGAATTCCTTGAAGCCCTTGAGCATGGTGCCTCCACGAAGCGGATAGTTGTACCGGGACAAAGTAGGGCCGTCCGCAGACGAGGGCCAGGTACCGCGCCGTGGCATGACATAACGTGTCTGTGCGACCTCGCTAGGTGACTAACCTGTGTCGGGTGTCATGGCGACGGTGATTCGCGAATTCGTACTGGCTTGCGCCAGTCTGCCGGCGACCTCCGGCGCAGTGGCCACCACGATCAGCGCTCCGGAGGTGGTCGACCGCGGCTCCGGCAACGCGACGACAGGAACGGCGCGGGCGAGCAGCCGTGCGGCCTCAGCCGTCGTGCTGCCGGCGGCATACAGATTGAGGCGGTCGCCGACGCGCAGCAGGGTGGTGACGTCGGCGTCGTCGACGCGGAACGGGTAAGCGACTGAACCGGACGGCACTGCGGGTGGCGCGAGGAAGCGGGCGTCGGTCAGTGGCTCGCCGGCCCTGACCGGTCCGCTGAGCACACGGGTGGTCAGTTTGCTGTCAGGTCTGAGTGCGCCCGCGGGCACAGCACTCACGGGCAGTTCGACAGTCCGCAGATCACCGCTGGTCGGCGGCGAGCCACCTGTCAGGTCGTGCGCGGCGGCCAGCACCTTGACTGTCGGCGGCGGTGCGGGGGAGAGGGCCAGGAGTCCGAAGTACACCGCGGCCGCCGCGGCGGCGCCGGCGAGGAGCCGACGGTGCCACCGGGCGGCGCGGATCAGGTCACGAAGCAGGGAGGGGATCGTCATGCCAGAGAAAGTACGAGTTTCGCCGGCAGCCGCCTCTCAGTTATCCACAGGGGCGGTCAGGCCGCGCTGGTCCCCGAGGAGGACGAGCCGCTCGACGAGGAGGATCCCGAAGTACCGGACGATCCCGCGGACGACGTACCGGACGACGACGAGCCGGAGGAGCCGGACGAGGACGACGTGGAGCTGGCGGACGACGACTCGGCCTTGGCCGGCACCGAACCCTTGCCGGACGACCGGCTGTCGGTGCGGTAGAAACCGGACCCCTTGAACACGACACCCACGGCGTTGAACACCTTGCGCAGGTTGCCCTGGCAGTTCGGGCACACGGTCAGGGCGTCATCGCTGAAGCTCTGGCGCACCTCGAGCGCTTCGCCACAGTCGGTGCACTGGTACTGGTACGTCGGCACGGTCGGTTCCCTTCAAGCCGCTGGCACTCCTACTACCCGACTGCTAATAATGCGCCAGGCGCCCGAAGTATTCCAAACCCACCCTCGCTTACCTCAACTCTGCGTCCATGTCCAGCGGACGCAGAGCAACGCAAAGTTGTGAGGGACCCCATTTGGGGAGGGCGGGGGGATTCTCTACGGTTGGTCCGTGCGTCGCCTGCTTCGAGTCGTCATCATCAGCGGAATCGCCCTCGCCACGGTCCTCCTGGTGATCGCCGGTACCGTCGTCTACGTCGTCCGCCACTCGTTCCCGACGTACGACGGGACGATCGATCTGGAGGGGCTCGACGGTGACGTGAGCGTGGTCCGGGACGCGAACGGCATCCCGCAGATCTACGCCGACACCCCGGCCGACCTGTTCGCGGCGCAGGGCTACGTGCACGCGCAGGACCGGTTCTTCGAGATGGACTTCCGCCGGCACGTGACGTCCGGCCGGCTGACCGAGCTGTTCGGCAAGAGCGCCCTGGAGACGGACAAGTTCACCCGGACGCTCGGCTGGCGACGGGTGGCCGAGCAGGAGTTGCCGCTGCTCAGCCCGACCACCCGGGAGTACCTCGACGACTACGCGCGCGGCGTCAACGCGTACCTCTCCAAGCACCAGGGCTCCGGCCTCAGCCTGGAGTACGGCGTGCTCTCACTGCAGCCCGGCGGGCCGAAGAACTACACGCCGGAGCCGTGGACGGCGGCCGACTCGCTCTCCTGGCTGAAGGCGATGGCGTGGGACCTCGGCGGCAACCTGGACGAGGAGATCACCCGGACCAAGCTGCTGTCCGCGTTCCCCGCGCGCAACGTCGAGAGCCTCTACCCGCAGTACCCCTACGACCGGAACCAGCCGATCATGGCGGCCGGCTCGGTCGGCAAGAACGGCAAGTTCACCACTGCACAGGTGAGTCCTGAGGTCCGGCGGGGGATGCTCACGCAGGACCTGCTCAAGTCGCTGGACTCGGTGCAGAAGGTCGCCAAGGGCCTGCCACAACTGCTCGGCCAAGGCGACGGCGTCGGCTCGAACTCGTGGGTGGTCTCCGGCGATCACACCACCACCGGCAAGCCGCTGCTGGCCAACGACCCGCACCTGGGCGCGACCATGCCGGGCATCTGGACCCAGGTCGGGCTGCACTGCAACAACGTCGGCAAGAGCTGTCCGTTCGACGTTTCCGGCTTCAGCTTCTCCGGTCTGCCCGGTGTGGTGATCGGCCACAACAACGCGATCTCCTGGGGCTTCACCAACCTCGACCCCGACGTCCAGGACCTGTACCTGGAGCGCATCGACGGCAACAACGTGCTCTACAACAACAGATGGCGCGCGATGGCTACGCGCGAGGAGACGTTCAAGGTGGCCGGCCAGGACAAGCCGGTGAAGATCACCGTTCGTACGACGCGGCACGGTCCGCTGATCTCGGACGTCGGCGAGGACGAGAAGAAGGTCGGCGAGCTGGCCGCCACGCAGGCGAAGTACCCGACCGCGTACGGCGTCGCGCTGCAGTGGACCGCGCTGAAGCCGGGCCGGACCGCCGACGCGCTGTTCGCGATCAACATCGCGCAGAACTGGTCCGAGTTCCGCTCCGCGGCGCAGGAGTTCCAGGTCCCCTCGCAGAACCTGGTGTACGCCGACACCGACGGCCACATCGGCTACCAGTCGCCCGGGCTGATCCCGATTCGGTCCACCGGTCGCGGCGACTGGCCGGTGCCGGGCTGGGACCCGAAGTACAACTGGAAGGGTTACATCCCGTTCGACGCGCTGCCGACCGAGTTCGATCCGCCGAGCGGGATCATCGTCACCGCGAACCAGGCCGTGGTGCCGAACACCTACACGTACTACCTGACCAACTCCTGGGACTACGGATACCGCTCGCAGCAGATCCTGGACCGGATCAAGGCGGCCGGGAAGCTGGACGTCAACGCTATGACGTCGATCCAGCTGGACACCAAGAACAAGTCCGCCGAGATGCTGGTGCCGTACCTGCTGCGGATCAGCATCGACGACGCGTTCGACAAGCAGGGCCAGGACACCCTGCGGAAGTGGGACTTCACCCAGCCGCCGGACTCCGCGGCCGCGGCGTACTACAACGTCGTCTGGCGCAATCTGCTCGCACTGACCTTCCACGACCAGCTCCCCGCGGGCACCTGGCCGGACGGCGGCTCCCGCTGGTTCGAGGTGGTCCACACCCTGCTGGCCCAGCCGAACAGCGCCTGGTGGGACGACATCCGGACTCCGCAGCGGGAGAGCCGCGACGACATCCTGCGCGAGTCTCTGGTCAACGCCCGCACCGAGATCACCCAGAAGATGGCACGTGAGCCTGTCAACTGGCAGTGGGGAAAGCTGCACAAGCTCACGCTGGCCAATCAGAGCCTCGGGGGCCCCGCCGCCCCCAGCCTGGTCAGGAAGATCTTCAACCGCGGGCCGTACGAGCTGGGCGGCGGTACGTCGATCGTCGACGCCACCTCCTGGGACGCCTCCCAGGGGTACGACGTGACGTCGACACCGTCGATGCGGATGGTCGTCGACCTCTCGGACTTCGACAAGTCCCGCTGGGTCAACCTGACAGGTGTCTCAGGGCACGCGTTCTCGTCGAACTACACCGACCAGACGAAGCTGTGGGTCAAGGGCGAGAGCCTCCCGTGGGCCTACACGAAGGGCGCGGTCGAGGCGACCCGCAAACACTCCCTGACCTTCACCAAGCCAGATCGCTAGCAGCTACCAAGCGGGGGCGCTGGCCTCGGCGAACAGCTCCTCCGGCCAGGTCCAGAGCGCCCGCTGGGTCATCAGGATGGAAATGGTCCCGTCGGTGGTCGTCGACCAGAGCGTGCCCAGGCCGCCGGCCCAGCCGTACCGGTCGGCGCTGACGGACACTCCGTAGCCCCAGCCGGTGTCAGGCCCGAGGAAGTCCACGGCCGCGGCCTGCTGTGCCGGCGTGAGCTGGTTGCTGGTCATCTCAGCAACTGCGGCCTTCGAGAGCAGGTCCCCGCTCTGCAGCATGCGTGTGAAGGCATGGAAGTCGTCCACGGTCGACACCAGCCCACCGGCTGCGTCCGGGAACGGCGGCGGCGTCAGCCACTGACTCTCGGCGGCTGGGTCGAGCAAGTCCTCCCCGATGTACGCCGTGGTGAGTCGATCGGGATCCACTGCGGTGAACGAGGTGTCGCGCATTCCCAACGGCTCGAACAGCCGCTCACGCAGGAACTCCTCCAACGGCTGCCCGGTGATCCGTGCGATCAGTACGCCGAGCAGGTGCGAACCGGTGGAGTACAGCCAGCGCTCACCCGGCTGGTACTGCAGCGGCAACGTCCCGATCCGGCGCATCCACTCGTCCGGCTCCAGCGGAGTCCGGGGTACCGGCGGTCCGAAGGTGTGCAACTGCAGCTCGGCTTCACGTTCTCGCAGTGCCGGGTTGTCCGACTCGCCCAGACCGAGCCGGAACGTGAGGAGGTCCCGCGCCGTGATCGCCCGCTCCGCGGGGACCGTGTCCTCGATCGGCCCGTCCGGATCCCGCAGTACGACGGGATCGGCGAGTTCCGGCAGTACGTCGGCCACGGGCGCATCCAGCGACACCCGGAGCTCGTCGACCAGGAGCATCGTCGCGGCCGCGGTGATCGGCTTCGTGAACGACGAGACCCTGAACAGGCTGTCCCGCTCCAGCTCCGGTCCGTCGTACGCCGTCCTCCCATGGACCTCGAGGTGCGTCTCCTCGCCACGGCTCACCAGGCCGATGAGGCCAGGTACTACTCCGCTCTCGACGTACGTCTGCAGCATCAGCCCAGTCCAACAGCGAACGCCGTACTGCGCCACTACTGGTGCGGCAGGGGCCTCAGTCAGCGGCTGGTACTCGCAGGGGGACCAGGCGGCTGGGTGTGAGCGCCGCGTCCACCGGCTGGTCGTGTGAGGCGCAGGGGAGCGTGTCGACGATCTCCGCGTCGTACACGGCCGCCCAGATCGGCGTACCGGGGCGGACGCGGGCGAGGGCACGGTCGTACGAGCCGCCACCACGCCCTAGGCGTACGCCGTCCTTGGCGACGGCTACGGCCGGGCAGATGACCAGGTCGGCGGTGGCGATCGCGTCGGAGCCCAGGTCGGTCGGTGGCTCCGACAGGCCGAGCCGGCCGGGCACGAGGTCCGCGGCACCAGGTGCGATACCCCAGCCGAGGTCGTTGTCGGCGTACAGGATCGGCAGCAGCACCTCACGGTGCGTCGCGAGCAGCCAGTCGATCAGCGCGCCGGTCTGCGGCTCCGGGCCCATCGACACGTACAGAGCGATCCGGTTCACGTCCGGCAGCGCCTGTTGGGCGCTCGCCAGCAGTCCCTCAGCGCAGGGCCGACCCGCCCGCGCCTCCAGGAACCGCTGCCGCGCCACAGCCTTCGTCAAGAACACCCCTTGATCCTAGGGTTCCCTCCATGGCTCCCTGGGAGCGTGACGCGGGCAACACTGGGATTGGCTGGTGTCCCCTAGGGTTGGTGCATGGGTGAGGTGGGTCTCAGACAAGCGCAGGAGAAGATGCGTGCGGCCGGTGCGGCCGACGTTGCAATACGCGTCTTCACGCACTACTACCGGCTGCTCGAGTCCGGGCAGCAGGGGAAGATCCGCGAGGACGACATCGAGCCGGTCGGCGAGCTGCCGCACCTGGACCATCTGGACACCGACCCGGACGCGATGCGCGCGGCGCTCGCCGAGACGGTGGTGATCAAGCTCAACGGCGGCCTCGGTACGTCGATGGGCGTCACCGGACCGAAGTCCGCGCTGCCGGTCAAGGACGGCCTGAGCTTCCTGGACATCATCGCCCGGCAGATCCTGAGTACCCGGCGCGCGTACGACGTACCGCTGCCGCTGGTGCTGATGAACTCGTTCCGCACCAAGGCCGAGTCGCTGCAGATCCTCGGCGAGTACGACGGGCTCGCGGTCGACGGGCTGCCGCTCGACTTCCAGCAGAACATGGAGCCGAAGCTGCTCGCCGAAGACCTGACGCCGGCCGAATGGGAGCCGGACCCGGAGCTCGCCTGGTGCCCGCCCGGCCACGGCGACCTCTTTACCGCGCTGGTTGCCTCGGGCACCCTCGACGCGCTCCGCGAGCACGGTTTCCGGCATGCGTTCATCTCGAACGCCGACAACCTCGGCGCCACCCCGGACCCGCGGATCGCGGCCTGGATGGCCGAGCACGACGTACCGTTCGGGATGGAGGTCTGCCGGCGGACCAGATCGGACCGCAAGGGCGGGCACGTCGCGGTCCGGAAGTCCGACGGGCGGCTGATCCTGCGAGACAGCGCGCAGGTCGCGGACGAGGACACGCGGTACTTCCAGGACGTCTCCCGGCACAAGACGTTCAACACCAACAACCTGTGGATCGACCTGGACCGGCTCGCCGACCTGATGGCCGGGCACGACGGGATCCTCGGGCTGCCGATCATCGTGAACCGCAAGACCGTCGACCCGGCCGACCCGTCGTCGCCGAAGGTGATCCAG
>DASXXB010000472.1:0-2063 GCA_036503355.1 Kribbella sp.
GGCGCGACGAGGACGCGGTCCTCGAGCGGCTTGATCGTGACCGACACTTGCTGACCTCCACGGTCGAATTCGCTTGTCTGTGACATGTGGTCGCGCTCCCCTGCCGTCGCGGGGGTCAGAGGCCGGACCGCTGGCACCCTCCTACCGAGAGTGCCAACACCGAATCTAGGCCGCGATTAGCACTCGGTCAACTCGAGTGCCAAACGAATCTCGCGCTCTAAGGTTGCCGGGTGACTGTGACGGCGTTGCTCGACGGGCCGGGAGCCGAGGTGCTGGCAGCTGCCTGTGCCGGATTTCGCCCCGGCGGCGAGCTCCAGTTGGTCGAAACACTCAGACGCCGGTACGACGCAACACTGGTCACGACTGCGGTCACGCAGGCCGCGCTCCGGCACCGCGCCGTCGCCAAGTTCGGCTCCGACGCGGGACGTATGTACTTCACCCCCGACGGTCTGGAGCAGGCCACACGCACCACAGTGGCCACCCACCGCGCCGCGCGGCTCGCAGCGACCCTGCCCGGCGCGAGTGTGGTCGACCTGGGATGCGGCGTCGGCGGCGACCTCATCAGCGCCGCACGTGCAGGGCTGCGTGTCACGGGTGTGGAGCGCGATCCGGAGACAGCAGCCACCGCCCGCGCCAACCTGTCCGCACTGGGTCTGGCAGGTGACGTCCTGGTCGGCGAGGCCGAGTCCACCGACCTCACGCCGTACGACGTGGTGTTCGCGGACCCGGCGCGCCGTGCCGACGGGCGGCGGGTGTTCGACCACAACGCGTACTCGCCGCCCTGGTCGTTCGTGACCGGCCTGCTGAAGCGGACCGCCTGCGTGAAGGTCGCCCCGGGCATCCCGCACGACGCGATCCCCGCCGGCGTCGAGGCCGAGTGGATCAGTGACGCCGGCGAGGTGAAGGAGGCCGCACTCTGGTCAGGGCAGCTCTCCACTGGGGTCTCTCGACGCGCCACGCTCCTGCCGGGCGGAGCGACCGTCACGGATGCACCGGAAGCCGAGAGCGGCCCCGTCGGGCAGTACATCTACGAGCCGGACGGTGCTGTCGTCAGGGCCGGTCTGGTCACCGCAGTCGCTGCGGCCGTCGACGGCTGGCTGCTCGACCCGCGCATCGCCTACGTCACTGCCACGCAGTACGTCGGGACTCCGCTGGCGTCGGCGTACGAGGTGCTGGAAGAGCTTCCGTACAAGGAGAAGGCACTCCGGGCCTGGGTCCGCGGTCAGGGCATCGGGACGCTCGAGATCAAGAAGCGCGGCGTCGACCTCGACCCCGCGCAGTTGCGCAAGAGGCTCGCGCCGAAGGGGTCCGGATCGGCCACGTTGATCATCACGCGGATCGGGCGGGACGCGGTCGCCTACTCGTGCCGCAGGGTGACGACCACCTTGCCGGTCGCCTGATCGTCCTCCATGTACCGGTGCGCGGCGACGATGTCGTCCAGTTCGAACACCCGGTCAACGTTCGGGCGGTAGACGCGGGCCTCGACCTCGTCGACGATCCGCTGCAGTACGTCGGCGCGGCCGCGCATCGTCTCGCTGTGGAAGGCGGTCAGCCGGGTCCCGGTCGGGATCATCGCGATCGGCTCGAAGTCCTCGATCAGCCAGCCGCTGAGCGAACCCGCGACGCACACGGTCCCGCCGCGATGGACGAGACGCAACGAGTCCACCGCGGTTCGTGCGCCGACCAGATCCAGTACGTAGTCCGGGCCGTCCGGCCAGACGTCGCGCACCGAGCCGTCGACCAGCACATGATCGGCCTCGAGCGCGGCCGCCTTACGGGGCTGCCGGGTGGTCACCGCCGTCTCGACGCCCCGGCCGGCCGCGATCGCCGTGGCCGCCATCCCGACCGACGACGTACCGCCACGGATCAGCAGGCGCCCGCCACGCTCGAGGCCCAGCGCATCCAGTGAGCCCCGTGCGGTCAGGTAGGTCTCGGGCAGCGCCGCCAGCGTCTCCCACGGAAGGCTCGACCTGATCGGCATCAACGTTGCGTTCGGCAACAACGCGTACTCCGCATACCCACCGTCGTACGCGCGCCCCATCTCCCCCATCACCGCGGCGACC
>DASXXB010000473.1:0-19180 GCA_036503355.1 Kribbella sp.
GTCCGACAGTTCGTTGAGGACCGCGACCAGGTCGCTCTTGTAGACGCGCGCCCGCCCCGCGACCGCGGCCTGGCTGGCCGGCCCGAACTCGGCGAGGGCCGCGAGTACGACGAAGTGGTCCTTGTGGGCGCCGATGGCGCGGAGCGCCTCGCTCGAAACGCGCTGCGTCTGGGCCGCAGTCATCCCGACCAGGCGGGACAGCTGCGCCCTCAGCCGCTCAGGCGTCTGGTCGCCGTGATCGAACCGCAGGTCGTCGTCCATACGCACAGCGTACGCCGTTGCGTTAGTCGGACTAACGATCTACATTCATTGGTATCACCAATGTTAGTCCGCCTAATCATTAGGGAGTCCGACCATGAAGGACATCCGCGAACTCATCGACCGCAGCGAGCTCGCCGAGCTGGTCGCCCGGCACAGCCTGTGGATCGACGAACTGCGGTACGACGAGAGCGACCAGCTGTTCACCGACGATGTCGTGGTGCAGTCGCTCCGCGGTGCGGCCGTCGGCATCGAGGCGCTCGTCCAACTCGCACGCAAGGGCCACGACACCTACGTCCGGACCCTGCACAACAAGTCCAACCTGGTGATCGAGATCGACGGCGACACCGCGACCGTGCGCGCGAACGACCTCGCGGTGCTCGTCCGCCACGACATGACCGAGGAGATCGCTGCCGCCATCCACTACTACGGAGCCCGGCGGACGCCCGACGGCTGGCGGTTCGACCGGCTGGAGGTCGCTCCACAGTCCCTGACCGCCCCGCTGGAACGCTCGATCTGATGTCCGTAGCCGGAAGCCGGCGGCGCAGGACCTGAGACCTGTGGCTGGTCGGTCCGCCAGAGATCGACCAGCCACAGGGGTTCAGGAGGGCGAGATGCCGAGCGTGTATGCGCCGCGGCTGCCGTACGTCGAGTAGCCGGTGTTCAGCGGATCGGCGTACCCGACGTTGTCGATTCGCAGGTAGTACGTGCCTGGCTGAAGGTTGCTGGTGACGCTCGCACCGAGACCCGTCGGCGTACCGGCGTCGGTCTGGCCGGAGGCCGGGTCGTTCGAGGCAACGACAGCGCCCGAGCCGTCCAGCAGATCCAGCTTCATGTCCAGGTTGCCACCGACCGCGGCGGGGCTCGCGATCGCGGTGTAGTTGCCCGCAGCACCCACCTCGACGCGGTACACGTCGGTGTCGTTCTCAGCGGCGATGATCCCGGACGCCGGGGTGCCGACAGTCAGCGCCGCGGCGGTACCCGTCGTGTCGCCGGCCTCGTCGGCGCGGAGCGCGAGGCCGTGCGAGCCGATGACCGCGTAGTCGTCTTCCTTGTTGTTCGCGTCGGCGTACTCGCCCTTGCTCCACTGGCTGATTCCGCGGTAGTACCCGACGCCCATGATCGGCGCCCACGCGCCGTGTCCTTGGTAGTACCCGACGGTCGACGTGCCGTCGTGCGAAAGCCCGACGTTGTGCCCGGCCTCATGCGATGCCGCCTCGGCGAGGTTCTTCGCCCCGGTTCCGACGCCCTTCGTGAACACCAGCGCCGGCTGGTAGTAGTCGTGCTGACTGGAGTTGTCGTACACGCCGACGTACGCGACACCGCCGCAACCGCACCCGGACTGGTACCAGGTGTCCGGATCGATCAGCACGCGCGTCCCGTACTGCTCGTCGGCCGCGCCGGATCGATCGATGGCCGACTGCGGCGGCTCCTGTGTCGTCACGTCCACGTCGAAGGTCGAGTAGTCCTCGGCGACGCGGGCCCAGACGTCGTGCACGACGTCCTGTTCCGCCGTACCGAAGGTGGCCGGATCGCCGTCGGTGTCGTACGCCGAGACGTTGACCGGGTCGATGCCCTTCGATGCGTTCCATGCCGTACCGGTGATGGTGTGGCCGTCGAAGTCCAGGTAGAGGACGCGGTTCGAGCCGGGCTTGCTGTGCAGTTCGAACGCGGGACCGGTGGCGCCCTCGACCGCGGTGAGCGCCCAACGAGGCGACACGTCCGGCGCCTTCTGTGCGGTCGTCAGCCCAGGCTCGCGGAAGAACAACTTGCTGTCGGCATCGAGCCACGCCGTCTTGTCGGTGGCCAGGATCCGTTGCAACTGGTCCGTCGGTACTCCGTTGTGCGCGGCAACCTCGGCCAGCCGTGACTGGACTTTGCCAAGCGCTTGACCACCGGCGAGTGGCTGCGACAGCAACTGGTCGACCGGTGTCTGTTGCGCCTCGGCCTGGCCGCCGAGCGCGACCGTCAGACCTCCAAAGGCAAGAGCACCAGCGCACGCGAGTGCACCGGTGCGGCGGATTCTGTTCATACGGCTCTCTCCTCACGTCCCCCGGGGTGGGCGGTCCCCCCAAGACCCGGGGCCGTCGATCTCGGTGGGATCGACGGCCCCGGGTGACTCGTAGGTCAGGCAGCGGTGACGCGGACGGTGTAGGCGCCGCGGCTGCCGTACGTCGAGTAGCCGGTGGTGAGCGGATCGGCATAGCCGGAGTTGTCGATCCGCAGGTAATACCGGCCGGCCGCGACCTGACGGCTGATGCTCGCGCTCAGACCCGTCGGCGTGGCTGCGTTGGACTGCCCGGCCGCCGGGTTCGCGGTGGCGACGACAGCGCCCGACGAGTCGAGCAACTGCAGCTTGATGTCCAGATCGGCACCCGAGGCAGCGGTGTTCGCGGCGAACTGGAAGGTGCCCGCCTTCAGGTCGATGCCGAACACGTCGACGTCGGAGTCCTTCTCGTAGATCCCCTTCACGCCGACGCCGAGCGTGAGAGTCGTGGCAGCAGAGGTGGTGTTGCCGTGGTCGTCGGCCCGCAACGCCAGCCCGTTCTGGCCGATCACCGCGTAGTCGTCTTCCTTGTTGTTCGCGCCGGAGTACTCGCCCTTGCTCCACTGGCTGATCGCCTTGGAGTAGCCGACGCCCATGATCGGGGCCCAGGCGCCATGTCCGGCGTAGTACCCGACCGTCGACGTGCCGTCGTGCGAAAGGCCGACGTTGTGACCGGCTTCGTGCGCCGCGGCCTCGGCGATGTTCTTCGCACCGGTCCCGACGCCCTTGGTGAAGACGAGCGCCGGCTGGTAGTACGCGTGCTGGCTGGTGTTGTCGTACACCCCGACGTATGCAACCCCGCCGCATCCGCACCCCGACTGGTACCAGGTCGTCGGGTCGATCACCACCCGCGTGCCGTACTGCTGGTCGGTTGCACCCGCGCGGTCGATCGCCGCCGCTGTCGGCTGCTGCGTGGTCACGTCCACGTCGAACGGCGCATAGTCCTCGGCAACGCGGGCCCAGACATCGTGGACGACGTCCTGCTCGGCGGTGCTCCAGTTGCTCGCATTGCCGTCGGTGTCGTACGGCGTGATGTTCACCGTCGACGGCTTGCCGTTGGTGTTCCACGCCGTACCGGTGATCGTGTGACCGGTGAAGTCGAGGTAGATCACGCGGTTGGAGCCGGGCTTGCTGTGCAACTCGAACGCGGGGCCGGTGGCAGCAGGGACTGCGGTTTTGGCCCACCGTGGCGACGTCGTAGCGGCGGCCTTCCGTTCGACGGTCGTGGCGACCGGCTCGCGGTAGAACAGCCTGCCGCCGTGGTCCAGCCACGCGGTCTTGTCGCTGGCCAGGATCTGCCGCAGGTGCTCGGTGGACAGCTTGTTCTTCTCGGCGACCTCGGCGAGCCGGGACTGGACACGGCCGAGGGCGGCCTGGCCCTGAAGCTCCTGTCCGAGCAGCTGGTCGATGGTGAGCGGAGCCGGCTGCTTGGCGTCGGCCTGGTTACCGAGCGCGACGGCCAGGGCTCCGAAGACGACGGCGCCTGTACAGGCGAGACCTGCGATTCGACGTGACCGGGGGCGGGGGCGGGTGGGCATGGGCGGGCTCCTCGGCGTGCCTCACTTGACATCTTTACGAGCGGTGTACGCGAACGCACTGTGCGTAGCCTGCCCGAAACCCCCGGCGCTGTATAGATTCGTCTCGGGATTTAACGCCGACTTGGGAGGGTCCGATGCGGTTCATGATGGTGTTCAAGGCGAGCGAGGAGTCCGAGGCCGGGCAGCCGCCGAGCGAGGAAGGCCTGACCGCGATGGGCCTCGTGATGGCCGAGATGGCGGAGAAGGGCGTGCTGCTCGCGGGCGATGGGCTGCTGCCGAGCTCGCACGGCTTCCGGCTGCAACTCGACGAGGGTCAGCGGCGCGTCGTCGACGGCCCGTTCGCCGAGACCAAGGAGCTGATCGCCGGGTTCTGCCTGATCGAGGTGGCGTCCCGCGAAGAGGCCGAGGAGTGGGGCTGGCGCTGCATCGCGGCGGACGCGAAGACGGCCGGCGACCCGCAGACCTCCGGGCAGCTCGAGATCCGGCCGATCGCGACCGCGGAGTTCTTCGGCGACAACTACACCGACGAGGCGCGCGACCGCAACGAGGACACCTTCCAGAAGGCGGCCGAGAACCTTCAGAAGAGCAGCACCTGACGGATCGACGTACCGGCGGCCAGGTCGTCGAAGGCCTGGTTCAGGTCGTCGAGCCCAACCGTCGCGGTGAGCAGCCGGTCCACCGGCAGGCGGCCGGCCTGGTACAGGGCGACGTACCGCGGGATGTCGCGGGACGGCACCGACGATCCGAGGTACGAGCCCTTCACCGTTCGCTCCTCCGCGACCAGGCTGACCGCGGGCACGCTGAACGCCTGCGACGGATGCGGCAGGCCGACGGTGACCGTGGTGCCGCCGCGGCGCGTGGCGGCGTACGCCTGCTCGAGCACGGTCGCGCTCCCGACCGTCTCGAAGGTGTACTCCGCTCCGCCAGCTGTGGCTGCCCGCACCTGCTCGAGCGCGTCGGTGTCGCGGGCATCCACCACCGCGGTCGCGCCCAGCTCCTGCGCCAACGTGAGCTTCGCGGGTACGACGTCGACGGCGACGATCGGGTGTGCTCCGACGAGTACGGCGCCGAGGAGGGCGGACAGTCCGACACCGCCGAGACCGAACACCGCCGTACTGCGGCCTGCGCGAACCCGGGCCGTGTTCACGACAGCGCCGACGCCGGTCATGACGGCGCAGCCGAACAACGCCGCGATCTGTGGCGGGAGGGACGGGTCGATCTTCACCGCCGAATGCCCCGAGATCACCGCATGGTCCGCAAACCCGGAAACGCCCAGATGATGATGCACACCCGCTGACCCTCCGGTGAGGTGGCGGGAGCCGGTCAGGAGGGTACCGGCGGTGTTGGCGACGGCGCCGGGCTCGCACAGCGCGGGGCGGCCTTCGGAGCACGGCGCGCACTTGCCGCAGGCGGGGACAAAGGCGCAAACCACGACATCGCCCGGTGCGAAACCTTCGGCCGACGACTCCACCACCTCGCCGGTGGCCTCGTGACCGAGGAGCATCGGCAGCACCCGCGGGCGGGATCCGTCGATGACCGACAGGTCCGAGTGGCACAGCCCGGCCGCCCGGATCCGGATCAGCAACTCCCCCGGTCCAGGTGGCGACAGTTCGAGCTCTTCCACGTGCAACGGCCGCGAGTCGGCGTACGGCGTCGGCAGACCCATCTCCCGCAGTACGGCGCCACGCACGATCATGGCGTGATCCGTTCGAGCGCTTCCCGGATCCGGTCGGGCACCGGAACCGGGCGGCGGTCGGCCCGCGCGACGAACACGTGGACGAACCGCCCGGTCGCGGCCGGCTGCCCGGAATCCTCGCGGAACAAGGCGATCTCGTACCGCACGCTGGAGTTGCCGAGCTGACCGCAGCGCAACCCGGCATCGACGACACCCGGGAACTCGAGCGGCTGCTTGAACGTGCATTGCGAGTCCACGCACAACCCGATCACGTCTCCGCCGTGGATGTCGAGCCCTCCGGAGCGGATCAGGAAGTCGTTGATGACCGTGTCGAAGAAGCTGTAGTACTCGACGTTGTTGACGTGCCCGTACACGTCGTTGTCCTTCCACCGGAGCGTGATCTCCAGGTGGTGCGGATACGCCTCGCGCTCCATCAGCTAGTGTCCCGTAAGCGATGTAGCTTGAACGATAGCGGTGTCCAGGTGCGTGCATCGGGGTGCTTGGTCAGTGGCCTCGATGCGGAGCATCGTGGGCGCTGGCCAAGTGCGCCGAGGTGCGTGCCTGGGCGCCGATAGCGTCAAGTTACATCGCTTACGGGACACTGGGCTTACGGCCGACCCCGCACCACAGGCTGGCCATGATCTCGGTGAACTCCCCCGAATCCACGCGCCGCTGGGTCTCCTCGTCGGGATACCAGCGGATCGGGGACACCAGGCCCGGATCGACCAGCTCGGTGCCGTCGAAGAAGCGGATGACTTCCTCTCTCGGGCGCACCTGCGCGTTGCCGCCACCGTCGGACTTGTAGCCCTGGACCGCGCGGTCCCACATCTCCGGGGCAAAGTCCTGCGTGGCGTGCGAGATGATCAGCAGCGAGCCCGGCGCGAGCGGCTCGAGCAGGCCGCGCACGATCTCGTACGGCTTCAGGTCGTCGGCGAGCGAGTGCAGCACGCCGACCAGGCTCAGCGCGACCGGCTTGCTCAGGTCCAGCAGCTCCTTGACCTCGTCGGTCCCGAGGACCGAGCCGGGCACGGTGATGTCGGCGTCGAGGTAGGCCGTGCGGCCCTTCGGCCCGCTGGCCAGCAGGGCGCGGGCGTGGGCCAGCACGATCGGGTCGTTGTCGGCGTACACGACATGCGCCTCGGGGATCACCTGCTGGACGATCTCGTGCAGGTTCGGGCTGGTCGGGATGCCGGTGCCGACGTCGAGGAACTGGCTGATGCCCTGCTCGGCGGCGTACCGCGCGGCGCGGTGCATCCACATCCGGTTCGTCTGGGCAGTCACACGGCAGCCGGGGAACGCCTTCAGCAGGTGCTCGGCCGCTTGGCGGTCGATCGCGAAGTTGTCCTTCCCGCCCAGGAAGTAGTCGTACACGCGCGCCGCATGCGGCCGGTCGAGCCTCAGCTGCTCGTACATCGCCGAGTCGACGTCGGCGTCCTGTGATTCAGCCATGAACATCCCATCCGCGCTGCGGCTCAGAACCAAACCATCGTAACCGGCGGGCAACACAGCGTTACACCGGCATATCGACACTACTCCGGCCCAGCGTCACCGCCACCACCTCCGGCGCGTCCCACCCTGGCCTTAACACAGCCTTGAATTGAGCATGCGCCTCGAGCGCACTTTCCGATGTTTGGTCGGACAGCGGGCTTGGTGGACTATCTCCTTAAGGGTGAGGGGGACGGACATGGGTGACGTGATCGAGGGGCGGCAGACGGCGGCGTACGACGGGGAGGTGGTCGTGTTCCTGATCGGGATGCGGGTCAACTCGCCGTTCAAGGTGCACGAGTGGCTGCCGGTGGCGCGGGCGATGGGGCCGATGCTGCGGGAGTTGTCGAAGGACAAGGACGGCGGGCTGCTCGGTTTCCGCACGCTGCCGACGTGGCGCGGGGTCACGCTGATCCAGTACTGGGAGTCGGTCGAGAAGCTCCAGGCGTTCGCCGGCGACACCGGGCGCACCCACCGGCCCGCGTGGGTCGACTTCTTCCGGAACTCGTACAAGGGCGGCGCCGTCGGCATCTGGCACGAGACGTACGTCGTGCCGGCCGGCCACACCGAGACGATCTACGGCAACATGCCGCTGCTCGGCCTCGGCGCCGTCCGGGGCGTCGAACCCGTAGGCAAGCGCGGCGAGTCCGCGGCCGAACGACTCGGGTAGTGCGGATCCCCAGCCCATCACAATCGGCGCCGTCGACGCTGGGCCCGCGGGGGCGGGCTCCGCGGGCGTGATTGTGATGGCCTGGGCATCCGGGTCTGCGGTTACAGTGCAGGCGTGCGGTTCATCCGGGATCTGTGGACGCTGTTGCAGCGACGGGATTTCCGGCGGTTGTTCGCGGTTCGGCTGACGTCGCAGTGCGGGGACGGGGTGTTCCAGGTCGCGCTGGCGTCGTACGTGCTGTTCTCGCCCGAGCGGGCGCCGGACGCCGCCGCGATCGCCGGCCTGTTCGCGGTCTCGCTGCTGCCGTACTCGATCCTCGGCCCGTTCACCGGAGTACTGCTGGACCGGTGGTCGCGCCGCCAGATCCTGTTCGGCGCGAACCTGACCCGCGCCGCGCTCGTCATCGGTGTCGGTGCGATCGTCGCGGCCGGCAACGCGGGCGTGCTGTTCTACCTCGCCGTACTGCTCACGCTCGGCGCCAACCGCTTCCTGCTCTCCGGCCTCTCCGCCGGCCTCCCGCATGTGGTCGAGCGCGACGAGTTGGTGATGGCCAACGCGGTCACACCGACCTCCGGTACGGCGTCGTTCCTGGTCGGCGGCGGGATCGGTGCCGGCGTGAAGCTCCTTGTCGACTCCGACCTCGCCGTCCTCGGGCTGACGGTGGTCATCTACACCGCCGCGGCCCTGCTCGCCCTCCGGCTCCGCCGCGACCAGCTCGGTCCGGACCTGAACGGCGACGAACCCGGGATCCTCGAGGCGCTCCGCACGATCGCGGCCGGACTGGTCGACGGCGGCCGGCACCTCCGCGAACGCCGGCAGGCCGCGCTCGGTCTGGCCGCGATCGGCTCGCTGCGGTTCTTCTTCGGGCTGATGACCGTCGCGATGATCCTGCTGTACCGCAACTACTTCTACGGCCCGGGCCAGCTGGACCAGGCGTTCGGCGGCCTCGCGATCGCGACCGGTGCGGTCGGTGCCGGGCTGTTCGTCGCCGCACTGGTCACGCCGTGGGGCACCCGCGTGCTGTCGCTGCGGCAGTGGATCACCTGGTTGTTCGTCGGCGCCGCGGTGGTGAGCGCCGTACCGATCGGGTTCTACACCAAGCCCGCTCTGGTGATCGGCGGGTTCCTCACCGGGTTCTGCGCGCAGGGCATCAAGATCAGCGTCGACACCCTGGTGCAGACGCGGGTGGACGACGTGTACCGCGGGCGGGTGTTCGCGCTGTACGACATGATCTTCAACGTCGGGCAGGTCTCCGCGGCCGCACTAGGCGCGGCGATCCTGCCCGACAGCGGGAAGTCCTACCCGGTGCTCGCGCTGATCGTGGCCGGTTTCGCGATCACCGCCCTGCTCTACTCACGTGCCGCGCAGCGCGGTGATCGGCTGGATGGCGGAGGCCTTCCAGGCGGGGTAGGTTCCGGCGACCAGTCCGATGAACGCACCCAGCAGGGGTGAACCGAATGCGAGCCGGTTGTCCAGGATCGGGGTCCAGTCGCGGATCCAGGACACGCTGACGGTCAGGATCACGCCGACCGCCGTACCGAGGAGACCGCCTAGGAACCCGACGATCACGCTCTCCACCAGGAACTGCACCGCGATGTGTCTTCGGGCCGCTCCGAGCGCGCGCCGCAGGCCGATCTCGGAGATGCGTTCCAGCACCGACAGCAGGGTCACGTTCGCGATGCCGAGACCGCCGACGAGGAGCGCGACCGCGCCGAGCAGCAGGAACAGTGCGTTCAGATCGGACTCGACTCCCTTGCGTACGGCGCCCTGCTTGGGTGGGGCGTCGACGCTCAGGGTGCTCGGGTCGTTCGGCTGGATGGCGATCGGTGCCTGCTTCGCGATCAGTTGCGCGGCGCCCACCGCCGTCCGGATCTCGACCGCGTCCGGCGACTCCAGGTCGTAGGCCTGGCGCGCCGTGCCGTTCGGCATCACCACCGCGTCGTTGAGGTCGGCGCGGCCGGTGACCGATTCGAGGATGCCGATCACCGTGTACGGTTCGTCGCCGATGAACACGGCCGGCTGCGAGTCGACCCGGTTGATGCCGAGGCGCTCCGCGGCATGCTTGCCCAGGACAACCACCTTGTCGGCGCGCCGGTCATGGCCGTCGTCGAAGAACCTTCCGGTTGTGAGCACCGCGCGTACGGCGTCCCAGAGGCCGGCGGAACCTGCCATCACCGGCAGCGCCTTGCCCGCACCGGTGTCCAGGCCGGTCACGTTCTGCACGAGGTCGTCGCCGATCTCCAGGCTGCTGACCGTGCCGACCGCGTCCACACCGTTCAGGCGCTGGATCCTTTCGGGTGCGTCCCAGGGGAGTTGGGTCGCCGCCTCGCCTTCCTGGCCGGCCTTTTCGTCCGGCGACACCACCACCCGGGTCGCCGCGGCCAGGTCGAACCGCTGGGTGATCTGCCCGGCCGCGGTCTGCCCGAGCCCGACCGTCCCAACCAGTGCCGCGACTCCGAGAACGGTGCCGAGGGTGGTCAGGATGAGCCGGGTAGGCCGCGCGGCGACGCCGGCGAGCGCCTCGTCGAGCAGATCCCGCACAGCAGGTCGAGACCTGAGCCGGGACCGCCCTGGGTGAGGTGGAGGGTGCGGGGTGGAGGCGCGTCCGATGAGCCGTGCCAGGGCGAGGCGTGGGCGCGCGCGGCGCCGGCCTGACGGCGGCCCGGTGCCGGTTGAGGTGGACGGCCCGCCGGTCGGGTCCGGGGGGCCTGCTGGGGTTACCACTGGAGGGTTCCGTCGACGATGCGGACCTGGCGCTGCGCCCGGCGGCTGACGTGGTCGTCGTGGGTGATGACGGCCAGCGTCATCCCGTCGGCATGCAGTTCGTCGAACACTCTCAGGATCGCCTCCGCGTTCGTACTGTCCAGGTTTCCGGTCGGCTCGTCGGCGAGCAGCAGGCTCGGTTCGGCGACCAGTGCCCGCGCGATCGCGACCCGCTGGCGTTCTCCACCCGAGAGCGTCGTCGGCGCGAACTCCATCCGGTGCGACAGCCCGACACGTTCCAGCGCGACGCGCGCCCGCGCGAGACGCTCCCGGCACCCCGACGTACACCATCGACAGCGCGACGTTCTCCAGCACGGTTCGATGGTCGAGGAGGTGGAAGGACTGGAAGACGAACCCGATCCGCTCGCCACGCAGTACGGCGCGCCGCCGCTCGCGCAGGCTCATCGTGTCCACACCGTCGAGGCGGTAGACCCCATCCGTTGGGTTGTCCAACAACCCGAGCAGATGCAGCAGCGTGGACTTCCCGGATCCGGACGGTCCGACGATCGACAGGTACTCCCCCTGCCCGATGGTCAGGTCGATGCCCTTGATCGCCCGTACTTCGGGCGGCCCCGGGAAGAACCGCCGGACCCCGATCATCTCCACGACCGGCGACGGCAAGGCAACCGCGGTGCTCATTTCCCGACCACCACCTGATCGCCCTCGACGAGCTTCGCGTCGCCCTTCGGCGTCACCTGCGCGAATCCGTCCGCGGACAGGCCGACCGTGACCGGAACGAGTTCCACCTTCCCGTTCCGCAGTACCTCGACCCGTGACGCGCCGTCCGACCCCGACGACAACGCAGCCACCGGTACGGCGAGAACCTTGCCGCTGGTGCTCTTCACCGGGATCGTCACCCGGACGTTGGCGTCCCGCAGCAGCGCGAGCTGGCTCGCCGTCAGCGCGTTCGGCGCGACCACCACGTCGTACTGATTGCCGTTCTTCGTGATCCGTCGGACCTTCGCAGCGATCGGCGTACCGTCGACGTCGAGGGAGGCCGCGAGACCGGCCTTGAGGCGCTGTGCGGTCTCCGCGTCGACCTTCAGCGTGACCACCAGCGAGGCGCCGCTCGCCGACATCACCACACCGTTCACGGTGCCGCCGCGTTCGACCTTCACGTCGTCGACCCGGCGCGGGAGTGTCTTCACGTAGACGACCTCGGACACCGGCAACGGCGTACCGGCCTTCGACTCGGCCTCCGTCCGGGCGTCCTGGGCATCCGCGAGGTTCTCCTCCGCGTCGTCGACGGCACCTTGCTGTACCGAGGTGTCTTTCGCGTGAGCGTCCTTGGCTGCCTTGAGTTGCGACTGCGCCTGGCGGAGCTGCTTCTTCGCTGCCTCGACCTGCTTCTTCGCCTGGTCGACGGCCTGCGTGAGCTGCTTGTCCGGCTCCGGGGCCTCGTAGCCGGCGTGCTCGTACAGCTGCTCCACCGCGGCCGACGTACTGAGTGTGTACTCGTCGTCGACCGTCCCCGGGTCGTACCCGAGCCGGTCGAGCGTCTGCTCGAGCTGCAGCACGTCCGGTCCCTTGCTCCCCGGCGACAACGTGCGGTACATCGGCAGTACGCCGGCCAGCCCGATCACCGGACGCCCGGTGATCTCCAGCAGCGCCTTGCCTTCGGTGATCGTCGAGCCGACCGCCGGGACCTTGCCTGTCACGATCGGCGCCGTTGTCAGCCCGCTGGTCTCCACCCGGATGTTCACCGCGCCGTCGAACGACGCGTCACCGCGGCCCACCACCTTGCTGGACAGGGCTTTCTTCGCGACCGGCACGGTGATCTGCGACGCCGACGGGGGCGCCGTCTTCGCGGCGGCGTCCTCCGGCGAGCTGATCCGGCTGCCCGCGGCGACCCCGACCCCGAGCGAGACCACTGCGACACCGGCCACCCCGACCAGCACCCGGCGACGGGACCTGGGCGAAGCGGTCACCGGTTCGCCATTTCGTCGCGGTACGCCTCGAGCTCGGCCTTGTGCTGGTCGACGAACTCCTTCTCGGCGGCGTACTGGACCTTCTTGTACGCCTCGTCGTACCCACCGGCCTTGCACTTCTGGTCGGCGACCGCGAGGTCGATCTCGAACTTGCGCAGCTCGGACAGCTTCGCCGAGTCGACCTTGTCGAACGACGGCGGCCCGGTGAGCGTCTTGGACGGGCCGTTCTTGGCCGGCGGTTTGTTGCCGGTGAGTGCGTCGAGCTTCTGCTGCACCTGGTTGCGGGGATCGTCGACCTTCGTGAAACCGGTGTGCCCGGCGTCAGCCATGCAGTCGGACCAGGCGCTGGTCGCGTCCACCACGCGCTGGTCGGTGTCGATCCGCTTCTGCAGCGCCTGGATGTCCTTGAACAGGCTGTCGAACTTCTTGAAATCGACGTTGCCTCGCGCGTCGCCGTACACCTGCTTGACCGCCTTGCCACGGCATCCGAGGTCGGTTCCGCCGTTGGTGCTCGGGCCGCCGTCGTCGCCGCCCTGGATCACCACCGCGCCGTTCCCGGTCGCATTCGGTCCGTTCAGCGCCTTGTCGTACGCCTTCTGCGCGGCCGGCGAGAGCGCGTTGCGGATCTTCGTGTTCGGGTTGGTGTCGTCGTCACCGGCCTTCGACCAGTCGATCGTGCTGATCCCGTACCCGTACTGCGCGGCGAACTTGTCCGGCGGCAGGTTGAACGCGTCGCTGAACTTTCCCTTCGCGTTCTGCTCCGGCGGTACGGCGACATACTCGAATCCGGCCGTCTTCATGCAGGCCGCGGTGGCGTCCTCGACCTTGCGCTGCTTGGCCAGGTCCTCCTCGGTCGGCTGCTGCGCACCGCCGGCCCGGGTCGCGATCCGGAACGAGCCGCCGCCGGACGAACTCACGAAACCGTCGCCCATGTACTCCGCGAGCGGGCTCTTGCCGCTCTTCTGGTCGGACGCGACCGGCGCCTTGTCGTTCCCGCAGGCGGTCAGCGCGAGGACCGCCAGCACGGCGAGTGCAGTTTTCGTCTTCATGGCGGTCGAGCCTGGGTGCCCGGCCATGAAGAACCTGTGAAGGACCGGTTTGCACCCGATGCTCTCAGCCGATCTTCATCGGATTCTCATCAATGTCGGGGACATTGAGGGCTATGCCAGCGCGGATTTTGGTCGCCGAAGACGACCTGAAGCAGGCGGAGCTGATCCGGCGGTACCTCGAGCGGGAAGGGCACCTGACCGTCGTCGTGCACGACGGCCGGGAGGCGATCGACGAGGCCCGGCGGCGCAGCCCGGACCTGCTGGTGCTCGACGTGATGATGCCGAAGGTCGACGGTCTCGACGTATGCCGCGTGTTGCGGGCCGACTCCTCCAACGGCATGGACGTACCGATCATCATGCTGACCGCCCGCTCCACCGAGGACGACCTGCTGCTCGGGCTCGACCTGGGCGCGGACGACTACCTGACCAAGCCGTACAACCCGCGCGAACTGGTCGCCCGGGTCCGCACCGTGCTGCGCCGCACCCGGATCAGGTCCGAGGGCGAGGTGTACCGGATCGGCGAGCTGGAGATCGACCCGAACCGGCACGAGGTGCGGCTGACCGGGAAGCTCGTCGACCTGACCCCGGCCGAGTTCAAGATCCTCGCCTGCCTCGCGGCGTCGCCCGGACGCGCGTTCTCGCGGCAGCAGCTGCTCGAGCACGCGTTCGGCTTCGACCACTACGTCTTCGACCGGACCGTCGACGTGCACGTGATGAACCTGCGGAAGAAGATCGAGCCGTCGCCGGGCGCACCGGCGTACCTGAAGACCGTGTACGGCGTGGGCTACAAACTGGCCGAGGTGAGCCATGCGTCGTAGCGTGCTGATCCGGTTCCTGGGGTTGTCGCTCGCCGTCGCACTCGGGGCGGTGATCGCCACCGCGTTGATCGCGACGTACAGCACGTCGGAGAAACTGCAGGGCGAGATCGACGCGAACACAGGCCAGTTGCAGGTCGACGGCGAGATCTACGGCGAGTTGTCGAAGTACGCCGCGGATCATCCGACCTGGTCGGGCGTCGACAAACTGGTGCACGACCTGGCCGGCAAGCTCGGACGACGGGTCGCGGTGACCGCCGAGGACGGATCGCTGATCGCGGACTCGGCCCGCAGACTGGGCGCCGCCCCCGAGCTCCCGTCGGTGCCTGCGGCAACCATCGACGCGCGTTCCGTCGGCATGCCGAAACTCGCCGGTATCTCGAGCACGATGAACGTGTACTCGGCCCGGAAGACCCTCGCCGCCGGAGACGCGAGCGGGTTCGTCACCACGGCGGCGGCAGCACCGCCGTTCGTCGCCTACTCCGATTGGGGAATGACCGACCAGGAACGGCAGGAACGCGAGCGGCTGGCCAAGCAGTCGGTCGCCTGTTACGCGGCCAAGGGCAAGACCGCCAGCCTCCGGCAGTCCGCCGGCAGCGTCCCCCAGGTGATGATCGAGTCGACGCAGGCGATCGCCGGGATCCGCATGCTGGAGAAGTCCGGTGCGGCCGCGAACGACGATTCCTGCAGCCCGCCGGGGCTGTACGCGCCGAGCGCCAAGGCCAAGCTCGTCAACGACGACGAGACCCGGCGCGCGACGGCCTGCCTGGACGCGGCGCGCATTCCGTACGACGTCAACGACATCGAGGGCGTGAAGTCGGTCGAGCCCAAGGCCAAGGGCCAGCTCACGGAGGCGTTCGTCGCCTGCACCGACCAGGCCCACGTCCAGGCGTTGACGCCGTACGTCGCTCCGCCGGCGAAGCTGTATCTCGGGGCCAAGAGCACGTTCAACGTGTTCTCCGGCGAGGGTCTGTTGCGTACTGCGGCGACGGCGCTCGGCGTCGTACTGATCGCGGCGCTGGTGATGGTGTTCGCCGGACGGCGTTTGGTGCGGCCGATCGTGGCGCTGACCGGTGCGGCGCAGCGGATGCGGAACGGGGACCACGCGGCGCGGGTACCGGTCAGCGGGAAGGACGAGGTGGCTCGGCTGGGGCACGCGTTCAACGACATGGCCGAGGCGATCCAGCGGCACGACTTCCAGCGCAAGGCGATGGTGAGTGACGTGGCACATGAGCTGCGGACGCCGCTCGCGAACATCAAGGGATACCTGGTTGCGTCGGAGGACGGGGTGGTGCCGCTCGACGGGGCGCTCGTGACCTCGCTGCTGGAGGAGACCGGTCTGCTCGAGCATCTGGTCGCCGACTTGCAGGACCTCGCGCTCGCGGATGCCGGCATGCTCCGTCTGCACCCGGCTTCTCGGGACCTGACCGAGTTGGCGCAGCAGGTCGTGCTGGCCCACCAACCCGCAGCCGAAGCCGCCGCGGTCACCCTCACGTCCACCGCGTCTGGGCCCGCACTAGCTGTTGTCGACAGCGCCCGCATCCGGCAAGCCCTGGGCAACCTGGTCTCGAACGCGATCCGGTACACGCCGGCGGGTGGCACCGTGAGGGTCGACGTACGACCTGTGGACAACGGGTACAACCTGACCGTCACCGACACCGGGACCGGAATCGCGGACGAGCATCTGCCGCACCTGTTCGACCGGTTCTACCGCGCTGAGGTCTCGCGGGCGCGGACGACCGGCGGCAGCGGTCTGGGGCTCGCCATCGCCAAGCACCTGACCGAGGCCCACGGCGGCCACATCAAGGTCACAAGTCGGTTGGGTGCCGGGTCGACGTTCACTGTCTGGCTCCCTTCCGCTGCCACACTGTCCGAGTGACGCAGCCACCGAACACCCCCGACCCGCACGCTCCCCAAAACAGTGGCCAGCAGCAACAACCCAACCACGATCCGGGGCAGGGCGGACCCAGCGGACCTGGCGGACCCGGCGCTCCGGCTCCCGGCGGACCTGGGGCTCCGGCTCCCGGCGGACCTGGGGCTCCGGCTCCCGGCGGACCTGGGGCTCCGGCTCCTGGCGGACCTGGCGGATCCGGGGGACTTGGAGCTCCTGCGCCCGGCGGCACGGGGCCTACGGGTGCGGGGCCTGCCGGTGCAGGGCCCGGCGGTCCGGGGTCGACGGGGCCGTATAGCGCACCTGGGTCGGCGCAACCGCCGTACGGCGGGCCAGGGTACGGACCGGGTGGCCAGGGCTACGGCCCGGGCCAATCGGGCGGACCCGGTGGGCCGACCTACGGGCCGGCGTACGGGCCCGGCGGACCGGGTTACGGACCGGGCGGAGCGGGCGGAGCGGGCGGAGCGGGCGGAGCGGGCGGAGCGGGCGGAGCGGGCGGAGCGGGCGGAGCGGGCGGACCAGGTTACGGATCCGGCGGAACGAGCGGACCCGGCTACGGGCCGGGCCAATCGGGCGGACCCGGTGGGCCTAGCTACGGACCGGCGTACGGACCCGGCGCACCGAGCAGTCCCAGCGGACCCGGTTACGGACCGAGCGGAGCGGGCGGAGCAGGCGGAGCAGGCGGAGCAGGCGGAGCAGGTTACGGATCCGGCGGAACGAATGGACCCGGCTACGCGCCGGGCGGGTCCGGCTACGGACCGGGCTATGGACCCGGTGGAACGAGCGGACCGGGCTACGGGCCGGGCGGGGCGGGGTACGGGTCGGGGTACGGTGGGCGGCCGCCGCGGCGTACGGGGTTGTACGTGGTGATCGCGGTTGTCGTCGTACTGGTGCTCGGCGGCGCCGGCGTACTCGTCGCGACGCTCTCCGGTGGCGACGACAACCGGAGCGGCCCGACCCAGCCAACCACGGCCCCACCTCCACCGAGCGCTTCCTCCGAGCCCAACCCCGTCCCGAGCTCAACCCCCACGTCATCGACCCCCACGTCGGCGACCGAGCCGACGGCGCCACGCCTGACCGAGGCGACGGCACTCGCCACCAGATTCCTCGGGTACGTCAACGCAGCCGACCAGAAGCACGCCCTGGCGCTGGGCTGCGAGGACAGCAGGCAGATCCTCGCCGGCCTGCTGGTCTTCATGATCGACCCACCGACCAAGCTGACGGTCAGCGGCAAGCCCGTCGCGACGCAGACCTACTACCGCAAGATCTCGGTCCCGTACTCCGGCACCACGAAGGGCCCCGTCCCGCGGACCGGTACCGTCGACATCATGGACCAACCGTCGACCCCGCTCTGCGTGCGCCTGACGACGATGCGCTGACCGGACATGGCGCCACGCAAGGCCCGGCTCGCCGACGTACACGAGATCGCGTCGGGGATGCCGCACGTCACCAAGTGGGAACGCGACGACGGCACCGACCGCCCGGTGTATCAGGTCGGCGGGAAGTCGTTCGTCTTCTTCCGGACCGCCCGCCCGGACGCGGTGGACCCGGTCAGCGGCGAGAAGTACGACGACGTGATCATGATCTGGGTCGAGTCCGAGGCGGAGAAGCTGGCCCTGGTCTCCGACAACTCCACCCCGTTCTTCACCACCCCCCACTTCGACGGCCACCCCTCGGTCCTCATCCGCGCCCGCGACCTCGGCGCCCTCACCAAACAAGAACTCACCGAACTCATCCAAGAAGCCTGGCTCTCCCGAGCCTCCACCCGCCGAGCCACCACCTGGCTCAACCAACACCGCCTGACCTGACTTACTCCCCGGTCGTGTAGAAGTCAGCCAGCCGTTGGACCGCTTCCGCCTTGGTCATCGCGCGTACGGCGCTCTCGGGCAGGTGCGCCTCGGCGACCAGCGCCCTGACAACACCTGCGGGTATCGCCTCTACCGGAGCTTCTGGACCCTGGCGATCCGGAAGCACCTTGTCCTCGACGCATGCCCAGAACTCCTGGGCAGTCACCGCGAGCTGGTCGCGGAGGATGTGCGCCCAGATGGACGGGCCGTAGTCGGTACGGTCGACCGGATGGCTGATGCGCGTGTACAGAATGCGTCCGTCGGGCAGGCCTAGCTCGTAGTTGACATGGTGAGTCCCTCGACGGCCGGTGGCACGCCGCCGTTCGGTCCAGCCCTCGACGAGGCAGAAGTTCTGGTGATCCGTCCGGGTCGCCGGTCGGCGTTGTTCGCTCACGAGATGCCTCAGGCCAGCAGCCAGGCGTGGAGCTGCTCGTCGGACGACAGGGCAACGATCTGCACCAGGCCCCAGTTTTCGGCGTGGTTGGGTGCGAGGCGCAGGTGGTCGGCCCATTCGTCGGCGTACGCACGGAGCGCGTCGACCATTTCGTCCGCGGCTTCGTCGAGGGTCGCCCCGTCGGCCGCGACCGGAAGCCCGGGAATCATGATCGACCAGCCGTCGTTCTCGGCGACCACCTGAGTACCTGAAGGGCGGACGCTGGTCAGGAAGTGCACCAGCCGGTCCGCGTCCACGGCGGCCACCCGGCGCGCATCCCGCGTGACGGTGGCGGGACGGCCGTCGTCAGCGGCATCCAGAATGTCCTTGAAGTGCTCACGCGCCTCCCGGGCACTCCGGTACTCGACCTGCGAACTCACGCAGCCTCCAGCCAGTTCGATGTGTACACAGCGTACACCGTGGACGCACCAACCCATCATCAGCCGCAGACCGCTCGGCAACACCACCTTCAACCTCGCCAGTACCTCCTTCCCGCAAGCACGTCCGGCGCGCGCCGAAGGCGCCAAGAGACAGCCGCCGCGAAGCGGCGTCCTCTCTGCGCGGCGCCCGCAACACCACCGGCCTCGCCTTCGCCACCGCGTCCGTCCGACACCACCTCTCGCGCGCGCGCCGAAGGCGTCAGAAGACAGCCGCCGCGAAGCGGCGTCCTCTCGGCGCGGCGCCCGCACCACCACCAGCTTCGCCTTCGCCACCGCGTCCGTCCGACACCACCTCTCGCGCGCCGCCGAAGGCGCCAGAAGACAGCCGCCGCGAAGCGGTG
>DASXXB010000474.1:0-5429 GCA_036503355.1 Kribbella sp.
CCGGACGAGCCGGTAGCCGTCGTCGACCGGCTGCGGATGCCGGGGCAGGTCGACCGACATCAACGTCTTCTGCTCCTCGAACGGCTGCGCGCCCGCACTCCGGAGCTGGGTCGCGACGCGGTCCCCGGAGTGGGTGGTCACGGTCAACCAGGTGTCCGCGGGCAGGTGCTCCGCCAGCCGGTCGACGGTCGCCACGTCGTCGGTCCGGGCGAACAACTCGCGTTCACGTCCCGGGAGTCGCAGTACGACGGCGTACGCGTCGTCGTACTCGATCACCGGCTCCAGGCCGCGGCACAGCCGCCAGCCCTCCAGCCATCGCCTCATCATGGCCACGAGTGTAACTGCCTATCACGAAATAGTCAGTTACTCAGTTCCCAGGACGAAGGTCTGGATCGCGACCACGGCGGCGCCGCGGGCCCATTCGCTGAAGTCGGCCGGCTGCAGGACCATCGGCAGCTCGGCGGCCGACGGATGCCGGTCCGCGTGCAGGCCCGCCAGCAGTTCCTCGTGCGCGACCTCGGCGAGCCGGACGCCTTCGCCGCCGAGGACGACGAGCTCGGGCATGGTGAAGTTCGCGGCTGCCGCGATCAGCGTGCCGAGCGCGCGGCCGGCGCGCCCCACGATCTCGCGCGCGGCGGGATCGCCCTTGGCCGCGAGATCGAGCGCTTCGTCGTACCCGACCGGCCGGCCGAGCGCCGTACCGACCTGGGACTCGACCGCGCTGACCGTCAGCAGGCTGATCGCGCAGCCGCGATGACCGCGGTCGCAGCGCGGGCCGTCGGGGAGCAACGGGTGGTGCCCGATCGGGCCGAGCGTGACGTCCGGGCTGTCGACCACCCGGTTGTGCAGGACGAGTCCGTACCCGACGCCGGCGCCGATGGTGATCAGGACGAAGCGGTCCGAGTTCCGGCCGGCGCCGAACCAGTGCGTGGCCTCGACCAGGGAGGTCAGGTCGTTCGCGACCACGATCGGCACGCTCGTGTGCGCGGCGAGGAGCTCGCCGAACGGTACGTCGACCCAGTTCAGGTACGGCGCCCAGCGGACCTCGGTACGGTCCGCGACCCGGCCGCCGAGCGAGACGCCCAGCCCGCTGATCGCCGTACCGCCCGGGACCTGGATCGCCAGCTCGTCGGTGAGCTCCAGCACCAGGTCCGCGACGGCGGACGCGGTCGGGTCGGTGATCGGCCGCTCGACGCTGGCCAGCACCTCGGCGCGCAGGGTCGTGAGGACACCGATCGCGGAGTCGCCGGTGAGCTTGATGCCGACGAAGTGGTGCGCTTTCGCGTCCAGGTCGAGTGGTTGCGACGGGCGGCCGACGCGGGCGTCGGTGGGGCCGCCCTCGACCTCGACCAGCAGACCGGACTCCACCATCGGCTTGGTCAGGCGGGTCAGGCTGCCGGGTGACAGGCCCACCCGCCGGGACAGCTCGGCGCGCGACAGCGGCCCGTCCAGCAGGATCTCCAGCGCCACCTGCCGCGAGGGCCCCGACAACGGCCGCCACTCACCCATGGCGCCAGAGTAGGGCACGTCTCCACCGGCCCGGGCTTGCAGATCGGCCTTCCGCTCCGGCCCGGGCTTGTGACGCCGGGACGTGACCCGGTCCGCGGTACTGGCCGCACAAGTCCCGGCGTCAGGCTCACCTCGCAGTATGCAACGGTTTGCGGCCGCCGGGGCCAGGACAACGCTGTCAGATTTGTGCTCAGTGCGGCAGCGTGCGGGTGTCGATGAGATGCTGCGCGACGTCGCGCAGCTTGGTGTTGGTGTCTTGCGAGTACCGCTTGAGGATCGCGAACGCCCGGTCGGCGTCCACGTCGAAGCGTTCCATCAGAATCCCCATCGCCTGGCCGACCAGCTTCCGCGCGTCGACGGCCTGTGCCATCGTCTCCTCCTGCCGCGCGGACGCCACCGCGACCGACGCGTGCTGCGCGAGGATGTGCGCGATCGCCTCGTCGTCGGTGCTGAACGCCTCCGGCTCGGAGCTGTACAGGCCCAGGACGCCGACGGTCCGTCGCGATCCGTCACCGGTCGCCAGCGGTACGTCGAGGACGCTGCGGATCCCGAGCTCGGCGACCTTGGTCCCCAGCTCGGGCCAGCGGTCGTCGGTGCCGGTGTCGCAGATCAGGACCGGGTGGCGCTCGCGCAGGGCGGTGATCAGTGGACCACTCTCGGTGACGATCTGCAGCTCGTAGAACGTTGTCACCGCCGGGTCGGTCACGGCGGCGATCTCTGCCCGCGAACCGCGGGTGTACAGCGCGACTCCGGCGTACGTGCAGTTCAGCGCCTGCTGGGCGAACTGCACAACAGCGTCGATCGTCTCCTCGACACCGGGCGCGTCGTGCAGCTCGATCGCCAGCCGGGCGAACGTGTCCGCCGAGGTGGCGAGATCGGGCTCAGTCACTGGGATCTCCAGGGCATGGACTGCGGTCGGGCACAGCAATGATGCAGGCCGAAGATCGTCAAGTGTTAGCCGGGCGGCGAACTCGTGCCGGACACGACCTACAGTTCAGGTATGGCGGACGTGGCTGGTCTGTTGGGTGGGCGGACCGACTGGCGGCGGGAGTTCGCGGCGCCGTTGCGGTCGTTCCTGCGGACCGAGGCGGGGAGTTCGGGGGTTCTGGCGGCGGCGATCGTCGTGGCGCTGATCTGGGCGAACGTCGCACCCGGGATGTACGACGACGTATGGCGCACCGAGCTGTCGATCGGACTGGGGCACGGCGAGCTGAGTCTGGACCTGCGCGAGTGGATCAACAGCGGGCTGATGACGCTGTTCTTCCTGGTCGTCGGGCTGGAGGCGCGGCGCGAGTTCGACCTCGGCGACCTGCGGGACCGGACCCGCTTCGTGCTGCCGATGCTGGCCGGCGTCGCCGGGATGGTCGCGCCGGTGCTGATCTACCTCGTGTTCAACGCCGGCGGCGCGGGTTCGCACGGCTGGGGTGTCGCGATGTCGACGGACACCGCGCTCGCGCTCGGCCTGCTGGCGCTCGTCGGTCGCGGCGTGCCGGATCGGGTGCGGGTGTTCCTGCTGACCGTCTTCGTCGTCGACGACCTGCTGGCCCTGGTCGTGATCGCCGTCGTCTACAGCGAAGACGTCAGGCTGATGCCGCTCGTGCTGGCGATCGTGGCGTTCGCCGTCGTCCTCACCCTCTCGGTACTTCGGGTGCGCAAGCCCTGGGTGTACGTCGTCCTCGGCGTACTGATGTGGGCCGCGCTCCTCAAGAGCGGTGTCGACCCGGTCGTCGCCGGTCTCGCGATCGGCCTGACCGCACCGGCGTACTCGCCCGGGCGTGAGGAGCTCGAGGAGGCGACCGGCCTGTTCCGGCTGTTCCGCGAGCAACCGACCCCGGAGCTGGCACGGTCCGCCACTGTCGGCCTGACCACGACGATCTCGCCGAACGAGCGCCTCCAGTACCTGTACCACCCCTGGACCAGCTACCTGATCGTCCCGCTCTTCGGCCTCGCGAACGCCGGCGTCGCGATCGACGCGAACTTCCTCGGCCGCGCGTTCACCTCGCCGATCACGCTCGGCATCCTGCTCGGGTACGTCGTCGGCAAGCCGGTCGCGGTGACGACCGTGTCCTGGCTGGTCGAGCGGGTCAGCGGCGGCCGGATCCGCCCCGGCGTCGGCTGGGCCGCGGTCCTCGGCAGCGGAACGATCGCGGGCATCGGCTTCACCGTCTCGTTGCTGATCGCCACTATCGCCTTCGACGGTCCACAACTGGCCGAGGCGAAGGTCGGCCTGCTCGCCGCGGTGATCGTGGCGTCGGCGCTCACCTGGACGGTGTTCCGTGCGGCCAAGCTGCTGTCGCCGCCGAAGAAGGCACTCGCGCTGCTCGGCGACGCGGAGCAGCTGCAGGATCTGACCGACCCGGTCGACCCGGAGCGCGATCACATCCGCGGTCCCGAGAACGCGACGGTGACCCTGGTCGAGTACGGCGACTTCGAATGTCCGTACTGCGGGCGCGCGGAGCCGATCATCCGCGACATCCTGCAGGACGACGACCTGCGCTTCGTCTGGCGTCACCTCCCGCTGTCCGACGTCCACCCGAGGGCGCAGATCGCGGCGGAGGTGGCGGAGGCGGCAGCCGCGCAGGGGGCGTTCTGGGAGATGCACGACCTGCTGCTCGCGAACCAGGAGAACCTGCAGCCGAAGGATCTCATCTCCTACGCCGAGCAGCTCGGTCTGGACACCGACCGGCTGCACGACGACGTGCACCGTCACGTGGCCGCCGCGCGGGTCGCGCAGGACGTGGAGTCGGCGGACACCAGCGGCGTCTCGGGAACGCCGACGTTCTTCGTGAACGGTCAGCGGCACTACGGGGCGTACGACGTGGAGACGCTGAAGCAGGCGATCAAGGTGGCGCGGGCCCGTGCGAAGATCCCGGACCGGCGTGGCTGAATCTTGATGCACTAGGGCATTTCTGCCACTTTCGCCGTACCGGCAAAACCCCGACGCTGGTGTCTCCCCGAGGATGAAGGAGTCACCAGATGAGTGCCGTACTGCGGACCGCTGCCGCCGCCCAGGATGCCGCCGTCGCGCACTTCGCCGGCCGACTGTCGTTCGAGGTGGACGCGGCCGACGTCGCCGCGGACATCGGCGCCGGCGTGACCGGCTGGGTGCTGATCGACAGCCGGAGCCAGGAGAGCTGGGACCAGGGTCATCTGCCGGGCGCCGTCCACCTTCCGCATCGCGAGATCACGGAGCAGTCCGCGGCGGCCGTCGTACCGGACGGAGCAACGGTCGTGACGTACTGCTGGGGCCCCGGCTGCAATGGTGCGACGCAGGCCGCGCACGCGTTCGCGCGCCTCGGGTACCCGGTGAAGGAGATGATCGGCGGCTTCGAGTACTGGGCACGCGAGGGCGGCCCGATCGAGACCGCGGACGGCGTCGAGCGCCGCGCGTCCGACCCGCTGGTCGCGCCCCGCGGCGTGGCCTGCGCGTGCTGAAACCCTTGTGCGTGGAGGCTTTTACACACTTTGAACACGCCGTGGTGAAGCGCTGACTCTCTGTGCGTTACGCTCGTAGCAGACCTGCGCCGCGCGACGTGAGGAGACAGTGTGACCGATCAGCCGAGGTACGACAGCGGGCTGGTCGCGCACGGGATCGATACCACGAGACCCAGCGTCGCGCGGGTGTACGACTACTTCCTCGGCGGCAAGGACAACTACGAGCCTGACCGGGAGCTCTACCGGCAGATCATGAAGATCGCGCCGGAGGCTCCGGAGTGGGCGCGGGCGAACCGGCGCTGGCTGAAGGAGGTCGTCACCTGGCTGGCCGAGGAGCGCGGTGTCCGGCGCTTCATCGACGCCGGCTCCGGCCTGCCGACCGCCGAGAACACCCACCAGATCGCCCAGCGGGCGAACCTGTCGTGCTCGGTGGTGTACGTCGACAACGACCCGTCGGTGGTCGCCCACGGGCGGGCGTTGCTGCT
>DASXXB010000475.1:0-9149 GCA_036503355.1 Kribbella sp.
CTCGCCGTCGCCCGCCTGCCCGACGACGTCATACCCCTCTTCCGCGAGCATCTCGGCCAGATCCATCCGGATCAACGCCTCGTCCTCAGCGATCACCACACGCTTAGCAGTCACACCCGACACCTTATCGACAGACCATCACCTCTTAGCCCCGACAAACCCGTCCAACGCGAGCACCGCCTCCTTCCGACTCACCGCGATGGTGTCGTATCGCGGCCGCCGCCAAGCAATGCCCAGCAAGTCGAGCGCATCCGTCAGTATGTTCCGGATGTCGTCGGACTTGTTCGAGAACTGGTAGCGGACGTAGTAGTAACGCTTCTCCCGGTCCGGTCTGCTCGCCCAGTTCGTGACCCGGCATCCGTCCGAGTGAAACAGCCCGCGGAGCAACTGATCGGGGTATCGGGCAACAATCTCCCGCTGCCACTCCTCGAGCTCGATCTTCCGCAGGTGTTTCCGCCCCGGACCGTGCTGCGGGAACACGCACGGCCAGTGCTTCCAGCGCGCCTCGACCCGGATCGCACCACTGCCACCACGGAGACATGGGCTTGCCTTCGGCTTCAGCCGCTTGATCGTCTCCGCGATCTCCTGGTTGAGCTCGGGATACCGCTCGTCGTTGACGATCTGCAGCGTGAACACACCCCGCCGTGCCTTCGCAATCGAGCCGTCCCCCAGATACCACCCGAGCAACAACGCGTACGCCGCCTCATCCAGGTCGGCTCCGTCACACCGTGGACACGGCGTCCCCTGGAAGCCGCTCCCACGCGGCAACCCACGCCGCTGATACAGCCGCCGCCAACGTCTGATTGTCTTGACCGCCACACCATGAATCTCGGCATTCACGCGGTCGGCGACACTCTCGTCCGACATCCGCAACGCGGAATCCACCGTCTCCTGCGGCCTGATGTGCCCCATGCTCGATAGTCGCGCCGACCACCGACATTTTCGGATGTAGAGCCTGGATGGGCTAAGATCGTCCGGCGCCGACGCGCAGGAGCCCTGGTATTCCAATCGGCAGAGAAGATGGTCTCAAACACCATACAGTGTGGGTTCGAGTCCCACCCAGGGCACAGAAAACTGTCGGTGGCGTTCGCGAAACTCGGTTCATGTACGACGAGCGCACGCGGGCCTTCGCACTCGCGGCGATCGGGTCCGGCGAGAGTCTGAACTCGATCAGCAAGCTGCTCGGGATCAGCCGGGCGGCGTTGCGTGATTGGCAGGACCGGCCGTCTGGTGCGGGGCGGGTGAGCGAATGCCCGCGGTGTGGGACCGGGTCGCTCGACACCCCGTCGTACGCGCATCTGCTCGGGCTGTATCTGGGTGACGGATGCCTGTCCCGGCACCGGCGGGACGTGTACGCGCTGCGGATCGCCTGCGACGACGCCTATCCGCGGTTGATCGACGAGGCGGAGGACGCCGTACGCGCGGTACACCCGAGCCGCCCGGTGCACCGTGCTCAGGCGGTCGGGTACACGTCGGTGCTCTCGTACTGGAAGCACTGGCCGTGCCTGTTCCCGCAGCACGGCCCCGGCCGGAAGCACCTCCGCAAGATCGAGCTGGAGGGGTGGCAGCAAGACCTCGTTGCCGAGTACCCCGAACTGTTCCTCCGCGGCCTCTTCAACTCCGACGGCTGCCGCGTCGCGAACTGGACCACCCGAACAGTCGCCGGCCACACCAAGCGCTACGACTACCCGCGCTACATGTTCTCGAACGAGTCCCCCGACATCATGCACCTCTGCCAACAAGCCCTCGACCAACTCGGCATCCCCTGGCGCATGCCCCGCCCCAACGCCCTTTCAGTAGCCCGGAGCGACGCCGTCGCGACCCTCGACACGTTCATCGGCCCGAAGTCCTGACACAGCGACGAGGTGGACAGCACGTGCGCGCTGTCCACCTCGATCAAGGGCTTACGGGTTGGGGCTGCGGTATGCCGGGGCTATTCCTTCTATGGCGTCGCCCATGCGGTGGACTCGGAGGGCGTTGGTGGAGCCGGGGATGCTGGGTGGGGAGCCGGCGACGATGACGACCAGGTCGCCCTTCTGGACGATGCCGAGTTCGAGCAGGCGCTGGTCGACCTGGCGGACCATCTCGTCGGTGTGCTCCACGGTCGGGACGATGTGCGTGGTGATGCCCCACACCACGCTCAGCCAGGCGCTGACCGACGGGACCGGGGTGAACGCGAGCAGCGGCACCTCGGTGCGGTACCGGGCCAGCCGCAGCGCGGTGTCACCGGACTGCGTGAACGCGATCAGGTACTTCGCGTCCAGCCGCTCCGCGACGTCCGCGGCCGCCCGGGCGATGACGCCGCCCTTGGTCTTCGGCTCCCACTCGATCTCCTGGACGCGGCTGAGGCCGTGCTCCTCGGTGGACTCCACGATCCGGGCCATCGTCTTGACGGTCTCGATCGGGAACCGCCCGACGCTGGTCTCACCGGACAGCATCACCGCGTCGGCGCCGTCCAGTACGGCGTTCGCGACGTCGGAGGCCTCGGCGCGCGTCGGCCGCGGCGCGGAGATCATCGACTCGAGCATCTGGGTGGCGACGATCACCGGCTTCGCGTTCAGCCGGGCCTGGTCGATGATCAGCTTCTGGACCAGCGGCACCTCCTCGAGCGGGAGCTCCACGCCGAGGTCGCCGCGGGCCACCATGAACCCGTCGAACGCCTCGATGATCTCGTCCAGGTTGGCGACCGCCTGCGGCTTCTCGATCTTCGCGACGACCGGGATCCGCAGACCCTCCTCGTCCATGATCTTGTGCACGAGCTGGATGTCGGCGGCGTCCCGGACGAACGACAGCGCGATCATGTCGGCCGGCAGGTGCAGCGCCCAGCGCAGGTCCTCGGCGTCCTTCTCCGACAGTGCGGGCACGCTGACGGACACGCCGGGCAGGTTGATGCCCTTGTGGTTGGAGACCGGCCCGCCGACGGTGACCCGGCAGATCACGTCGGTCTCGGTGACCTCCTCGGCGACCAGCGCGATCCGGCCGTCGTCGATCAGCAGCTGGTCACCCGGGTTCACGTCACCCGGCAGGCCGTCGTACGTCGTTCCGCAGACGGTGTGGTCGCCGGGCACCTCCCGGGTGGTGATCGTGAAGCGCTCGCCGTAGGTCAGCGTTGCCTTGCCCTCGGCGAACTCGGCCAGCCGGATCTTCGGGCCCTGCAGGTCGACGAGGATGCCGACGTTGCTCCCGGTCTCCGCCGCGGCGGTCCGGATCCGCTGGTAGATGCGCTCATGCTCGGCATGGGCGCCGTGACTCAGATTGAGCCTTGCGACATCCATACCGGCTTGGACGAGTTCCATGATGCGCTCCGGGGCGGCCGTAGCCGGGCCGAGCGTACAAACGATCTTTGCGCGACGCACGTCACAAAACCCTACTCCTGCAAACCACTGGGCCCGCTGGTCCGCCCCCGTTACTGGACAGTTAACAACCGGGGAACTCCTCCGCGGACCCCTGAATCGTCAAGAAGACAACGGGGTGTAGGCCCCGACGGTGATGTCACCGGTGAGCTCGGCGGTGACCGTCTGGAGGCCGACCGGATTGCCGTTCAGGTACGTGATCAGCGTGACCTCACCCGGCCGGCGCAGCGTGTAACCGAGGGCAAAGGCGTACGCTGCTCCCCCGGTCGTGCCGTTGGTGTACGTCGTCACCGCCTTGTCGTCGACGACCTTCGTCTCGGGCCCCACCTGCCGGTGCAGGTGCCCGGACAGCAGCAGCGTCGCGCAGCCCCGGGCCGCGGTGTCCGCGAACGACGACGGGTCGTGGACGACCATGGTCGAGATCCGCTTGTCGTCCGGCTGCGCGCAGGCGACGTCGGCGAGCCGCTTCGACTGGTGGTCGATGGTCTCGTCGCCTGGCTGGTCCGCGCTGCCCAGTCCGGTCTTCGTCGGGTCGCTGTCGCCGAGGAACCGGATCCCGTCGACCTCGACGGGCTTGCTGTCGAGCACGGTGAAGCCGCTCTTGCGCATCGCCGCCTCGACATGTCCGCCGGCGTCGTGGTTACCGGCTACAGCAACCACCTTGAAGTCCTTGAAGTGCTGGCGCAGCGAGTTGATGCTGAACAGCTCCCACTCCTGCCCCGACGAGGTGTCGTCGCCGGCGTCGATCAGCAGCTTCGCTCCGGCCGCCTTGGCGACCTGGGCCGCGAACGGGTCCATCCCGATGTTGTCGTGCCGGTCGTTGACCTGGATCGCGACCTTCTCGTCCTTGCCGGGCTGGTGGATCTGGCTCTTGACCTCGCCGACCCTGTCCTTGAGCTGACCGTAGAACCGCGTCGATCGCTGGTACGTCTCGACCGCTGTCTTGATCACCCCGACGCCTCCGGTGGTGGAGAACCCGGCCGCGACCTCGACGCCCTGGAGCTGATTGTCGAGGTCGAGCTGCGGCAGCAGTTTCGCGAGCGGGGTCCACTCGGTGGGCGGTGCCTCGACGCGGCGCATCCGGCCCGGGCCGAAGATCGAGGCGATGGTGATGAGCATCGCGACCAGTACGACGATCGCGCGGTGCTCGACCCGGCGCTCGTGGCGGTGCACGAGGTGCCACAGCTCGCGCCGGCGCCGTACGCCGATCATCGTCCACATGGTCGCGACCACGACGACCACGAGCAGACCGGTACCGGCGCCGGCCAGCGCGTCGTCGACCGCCATCTCCTGCACGGCCTGGCGGATCCGCGCGATCTCACCTTCGGGCTGGGCGGCGATCAGCGCGTCGCGGTTGATCAGGTCGGTGAGGTTGGTGGCGTTCGTCTCCTGGACGTCGATGTTGACACCCAGCCCGAACGGGTCGTTGCTGGCCATCCGCAGGCGCGGCAGCACCGCGCCGAGGTCGAGGGTCGCGTGGCCGTCGAACGTCGGTGACACGGTGGCCGCGTGGGCGCCGATCGTGACCCGCTCGGAGTCGTTCACGAATCCGAGCAGCCCGACCAGGACCGAGGTCGCCACGAAGAGCAGGCCCAACGCGGCCCACGGCGCGATCGCCTGGGCCCGAGCCTTCGTCACCAGTCGCCTGACCACAGTTCCAACCTACCGAGAAGCCCCACCTTGGGCACCGACCAACCGTTTTCCGCGGCGGATTTCGGTTGGTGGGTGCCCAAGGTGCGGTCAGACCGCCAGCGGGCGGGCGGTGGGTGGGATGGGGGTGGGGAGGGTGGACGAGCCGGTGAGGTGCGCGTCGACGCCGTTGGCGCAGGAGCGGCCCTCGGCGATCGCCCAGACGATCAGCGACTGGCCGCGGCCGGCGTCGCCGCAGGCGAAGACACCCTCGACGGAGGTCTGGTACTGCTTGTCCCGCTTGACGTTGCCGCGCTCGTCCAGCTCGACGCCCAACTGCTCGAGGAAGCCCTCGCGCTCCGGGCCGAGGAAGCCCATCGCGAGCAGCACCAGCTGCGCCGGGATGGTCCGCTCCGAGCCCTCGACCGGGGTGAACTTCCCGTCCTTGAACTCGACCTCGACCAGGTTCAGCCCGGACACGTTGCCGTCGGCATCGGCCTCGAAGTTCACCGTGGACACGGCGTACACCCGGTCGCCGCCCTCCTCGTGCGCGGACGCGACCCGGTAGATCATCGGGTACGTCGGCCACGGCTGGTGCGCCGGGCGCTCGTCGGACGGCCGCGGCATGATCTCCAGCTGGGTCACCGACCGCGCGCCCTGCCGGTGCGCGGTACCGAGGCAGTCGGCGCCGGTGTCGCCGCCGCCGATGATCACCACGTCCTTGCCGGTCGCAACGATCTGGTCCTCGACGGTCTGCCCGAGCGAGGCCCGGTTGGACTGCGGCAGGTACTCCATCGCCTGGTGGATGCCGCCGTACTCGCGGCCCGGCACCGGCAGGTCGCGCGCGGCCGTGGCGCCGGTCGCGATGACCACCGCGTCGTACCGCTGCTTGAGCTGCGTGCCGGTGACGTCGACGCCGACGTTGACGCCGGACCGGAAGACGGTGCCCTCGTCCTTCATCTGCTGGATCCGGCGGTCGACCTGCACCTTCTCCATCTTGAACTCGGGGATGCCGTAGCGCAGCAGGCCGCCCGGGGCGTCGGCGCGCTCGTACACCGCGACGGTGTGCCCCGCACGGGTCAGCTGCTGCGCCGCGGCCAGGCCGGCCGGGCCGGACCCGACGACCGCGATCGTCTTGCCGGTCAGCCATTCCGGCGGCTGCGGCTTGACGTCACCGCTCTCCCAGGCCTTGTCGATGATCGCGACCTCGACGTTCTTGATCGTGACCGGGTCCTGGTTGATGCCGAGCACACACGCGGTCTCACACGGCGCCGGGCAGAGCCGGCCGGTGAACTCCGGGAAGTTGTTGGTCGCATGCAGCCGCTCGATCGCACTGGACCAGTCGTCGCGCCAGACCAGGTCGTTCCACTCGGGGATCAGGTTCCCGAGCGGGCAGCCGTTGTGGCAGAACGGGATGCCGCAGTCCATGCAGCGCCCGGCCTGCTTGCCGATGATCGGCAGCAGCGCCTTGCCCGGCCCGCCGGGGTACACCTCTTTCCAGTCCTGGACCCGCTCGTCGACCGGCCGCCGGTCGGCGACCTCGCGTCCGGTGGTCAGGAATCCCTTGGGATCAGCCATCAGATGGCCTCCATCATCGCTCGCGTGGTGGCGTCCTCGTCCAGGCCGTCGCGCTCGGCGGCCGCCTTGGCCGCCAGCACCCGGGCGTAGTCGCGGGGCATCACTGTCGTGAACCGCGGACCCGCCGCTTCCCAGTCGGCGAGCAGCTTGGCCGCCCGTTCCGAACCGGTCTCCTCGTGATGACGCCGTACCAGATCCTGCAACAGGCCGGACTCGTCCTCGGTGAGCGGGAGCAGGTCCACCAGCTCCGGGTTCACCAGGGACCGGTCCAGGTCGAGCACGTGGGCCACGCCGCCCGACATGCCCGCCGCGAAGTTCCGGCCGACGGCGCCCAGTACGACGACACGCCCGCCGGTCATGTACTCGCAGGCGTGGTCGCCGACCGCCTCGACGACCGCGGTGGCGCCGGAGTTCCGGACGCAGAACCGCTGGCCCACACCGCCGCTGATGAACAGCTCGCCCGCCGTCGCGCCGTACGCGATGACGTTGCCGGCGATGATCTGGCCGGCGGCGTCGAACCGCGCGCGGCGGTCCGGCCGGATCACGATCCGGCCGCCGGACAGGCCCTTGCCGACGTAGTCGTTGGCGTCACCCTCGAGTCGCAGCGTGACCCCGCGCGGCACGAAGGCGGCGAACGAGTTGCCGGCCGACCCGGTGAAGGTCAGGTCGATGGTGCCGTCCGCGAGACCGGCGGCCTTGTACCGCTTGGTGATCTCGTGGCCGAGCATCGTCCCCACGGTCCGGTTCACGTTCCGGATCGCGACCTGGGCCCGGACCGGTTCGCCGTTCTCGAGCGCCGGTCGGCAGATCCGGATCAGCTCGTTGTCGAGCGCCTTGTCCAGCCCGTGGTTCTGCTCCACGGTCTGGTGCAGCGACGCGCCCTCCGGCAGCGCCGGCACGTGCAGGATCGGCGACAGGTCGAGCCCGTCGGCCTTCCAGTGGTCGACCGCGCGCTGGATGTCCAGCACTTCGGCGTGCCCGATCGCCTCGTCCAGCGTGCGGAAACCGAGCTGCGCCAGGTACTCGCGGACCTCCTCGGCGATGAACTCGAAGAAGTTCACCACGAACTCGGGCTTGCCGCTGAACCGCTCCCGCAGTACCGGGTTCTGGGTGGCGACGCCGACCGGGCAGGTGTCGAGGTGACAGACCCGCATCATGATGCAGCCCGACACCACCAGCGGCGCCGTGGCGAAGCCGTACTCCTCGGCGCCGAGCAGCGCCGCGATGATCACGTCGCGCCCGGTCTTCAGCTGACCGTCGGTCTGGACGACGATGCGGTCGCGCAAACCGTTCAGCAGCAGGGTTTGCTGCGTCTCGGCGAGACCCAGCTCCCACGGACCGCCGGCGTGCTTCAGCGACGTCAGCGGCGCCGCACCGGTACCACCGTCGTGACCGGAGATCAGTACGACGTCCGCGTGCGCCTTGGAGACACCCGCGGCGATCGTGCCGACACCGACCTCGGAGACGAGCTTCACGTGGATCCGCGCCTGCGGATTCGCGTTCTTCAGATCGTGGATCAGCTGCGCCAGGTCCTCGATCGAGTAGATGTCGTGGTGCGGCGGCGGCGAGATCAGGCCGACGCCGGGCGTCGAGTGCCGGGTGTTCGCCACCCACGGGTACACCTTCGGGCCGGGCAGCTGCCCGCCCTCGCCGGGCTTGGCGCCCTGTGCCATCTTGATCTGGATGTCGTCGGAGTTCGTCAGGTACTCCGCCGTGACGCCGAAACGCCCGGACGCCACCTGCTTGATCGAGCTCCGCCGGGCCGGGTCGTACAGCCGGTCGGCGTCCTCGCCGCCCTCACCGGTGTTCGACTTGCCGCCGAGCTGGTTCATTGCGATCGCCAGCGTGGTGTGCGCCTCGGCACTGATCGAGCCGTAGCTCATCGCGCCGGTGGAGAACCGCTTGACGATCGCGCTCACCGGCTCGACCTCGTCGATCGGGATCGGCTGCCGATCGCTGCTGAACCCGAACAACCCACGCAGCGTCATCAGCCGCTCGGACTGCTCGTCCACGCGCGACGTGTACTGCTTGAAGATGTCGTACCGTCCGGTCCGGGTGCTGTGCTGCAGCCGGAACACCGTGTCCGGGTCGAACAGGTGCGGCTCGCCCTCGCGGCGCCACTGGTACTCGCCGCCGATCTCGAGCTTGCGGTGCGCCGGCAGGATGCCGTCGGCCGGGTACGCGCGCAGGTGCCGGCGCCGTACCTCCTCGGCGATCGTGTCCAGGCCGATGCCGCCGAGCTTGGACGCCGTACCGGTGAAGTACTGGTCGACGAGCTCCGGAGCGAGGCCGTTCGCCTCGAAGATCTGGGCACCCGTGTACGACGCGACGGTCGAGACACCCATCTTCGACATCACCTTGAGGACGCCCTTGCCGAGCGACTTCACCACGTTGCGGATCGCCTGCTCCGGCTCGACACCGGGCAGGTAGGTGCCCTGGCGGCACAGGTCCTCGACGGACTCCAGCGCCAGGTACGGGTTGATCGCCGCGGCGCCGTACCCCATCAGCAGCGCGACGTGGTGGACCTCGCGGACGTCACCGGCCTCGACGACCAGGCCGACCTGGGTCCGGGTCTTCTCCCGGACCAGG
>DASXXB010000476.1:0-10459 GCA_036503355.1 Kribbella sp.
GAACTCGGCGAACTTCGCACCGAGCGCGACGTGGCGCTCGTGCAGAGGGGACTTCTTCAAATCGGACGACTCTGTCATGCAGCGGAACTTACCGGACGCGTAGCATGCTCAGGCAGCTTGCACGTACCGTCACGACCGGCCTGCTGAGGCGCCGGTCAAGGAGGACTGAGGATTTCGTGACCACCATCACCCTGAGCAAGTCCGATGCCGCCGGCGTCAAGACCGACGCCGTGGTCATCGGCGTGGTCAAACTCGGCGGCGCCGTCACTCTGCCGGCCGGCACCGAGTCGCTGAACGCCGCGTACGGCGGGAAGCTGGTGGAGGTCCTGTCCGGCCTCGGCGCCACCGGCAAGGCCGGCGAAGTGACCAAGGTGCCGGGCCCGAAGCCCGGTAAGTCGGCCACGCTGATCGCCGTCGGTCTCGGCGCGGCGCCCGACGGCGAGCTGAAGACCGAGGACCTGCGGACCGCGGCCGGTGCCGGCGTGCGCGCGGTGAAGACCTCGCAGTCGGTCGCGTTCGCGCTGCCCGCGCCGGACGCCGAGTGCGTGCGGGCGATCGCCGAGGGCGCACTGCTGGGCCGCTACGCGTTCACGGCGTACAAGTCGGGCGACGGCGCGGACGACGTACCGGGCAACCTGACCGTGCTCACCGACCTGGCGCGGAACAAGGACGCCAAGGCCGCGCTCGAGCGGGCGCAGGTCACAGCCGAGGCCGTCGCCCAGGTGCGGGACTGGGTGAACACGCCGCCGTCGGACCTGCACCCGGTCGAGTTCGCCGCCGACGCGGTCAAGCTCGGGAAGGAGTACGGCGTCAAGGTCGAGGTGCTCGACGAGAAGGCGCTCGTCAAGGGCGGGTACGGCGGCATTCTGGGCGTCGGCCAGGGCTCGGTGAACCCGCCGCGCCTGGTCCGGCTGACGTACACCCCGCGCAAGCCGGTCACGCATCTCGCCTTCGTCGGCAAGGGCATCACCTTCGACTCCGGCGGTCTGTCGCTGAAGACCTCGACCGGCATGGTGAGCATGAAGTCCGACATGGCCGGTGCGGCCGCGGTGATCGGTGCGACGCTCGCGATCGCGCGGCTCGGCCTGCCGGTGCAGGTGACGACGTACGCGGCGATGGCCGAGAACATGCCGTCCGGTTCGGCGGCCCGGCCCTCCGACGTACTGACGATGTACGGCGGCAAGACGGTCGAGGTGCTGAACACCGACGCCGAGGGCCGGCTGGTGCTCGGCGATGCGCTGGTCCGGGCGTCCGAGGACGCACCCGACCTGATCGTCGACGTGGCGACGCTGACCGGCGCCTGTGTCGTTGCCCTGGGCACCAAGGTGGCAGGCGCGTTCGGCAACACCGACACCGCCCGGGACCGGGTCGTGGACGCGGCCGTCGCGGCCGGCGAGGCGATGTGGCCGCTGCCGATCCCGGCCGAGATGCTGGACAAGCTGAAGTCGCACTCCAAGGTCGCCGACCTGGCGAACATCACCGGCGAGCCGTGGGGCGGCGCGCTCGCGGCGGCCGCGTTCCTCGGCGACTTCGTTGCCGACGGCATCGACTGGGTGCACCTCGACGTGGCAGGCCCGGCCTTCAACGACGGCGGCCCCTCCGGCTACACCCCGAACGGCGGCACCGGCTACGCGGTCCGCACCCTGATCGAGCTCGCCGCTTCAGCCGGCTGAGTAACGGATCTCGAGCATCATGCAGCCGGTCTGGGTGGCGTACGGACCGTGCGGCATCCCCGGCGGCCGGCACGCGTAGTCGCCGGGGTGGAAGGTGCGCTCGAGGGTGAGGTCGGTCAGCTCACCCTCGAGCAGGTAGACCTCTTCGACGTACTCGTGCCGGATCACATCTTCTGTGGTGGTCCCGGCGGACCAGCGCGCGAGCCTGGTCAGCATCCCGTCCGGCGCCCAGCTCAGCACGCGCTCGGCGACCCCGCCGCCGGCGTCCACCCACTCGACCTGGCTGCTCGGGTAGAACTCCCGCTCGTCCTTCATGGTGTCAGTCCCAGGCCGGTGCAAGTTCTTCGACGGCGTAGCTGATCCGGCTGCTCACACCCCGCGGATCCGTCAACTCCACCCGCCACCCGTCCCCGAACTGGTCCACGCCGGCGATCATCGGGATCGTCCCGCTCAGCAACACGGTCCCCGGCACCAGCCGCTCCCCCAGCTCCTTGATCCAGTACGACGGCGGCAGCAACTGCCCGAGCGTCCCGTCCTGGATCAGCTCCTCGCGCTCCCCGTGCCGGACCCAGGCCCGCAACATGAACCTGTCGAGCTCGTCCTCGACCTCCGCGAGCCGCCAGGCCACGTCGCCGAGCACGTCCGGCGCCGACTGCTTGCTCCAGGCAACACCGTGCACCTCGAGCGCGCGATCGGTGTGGTCGCACGCGACCGTCAGCAAGTAGTCGTCCGGCGTGACGACCAGTGCCCACTCAGCCTCCCCGGAGGTCTGAGCGTGCGCGACCTGGACGGTCCCCGGCCGGCTGACCAGGGACGCGGACAGCGGATAGAGGGTCGGCACTCGGTTCGGCGCCGGTACGCCGAGGGCGGCGAGCTCGTCGACGTGATGCCGGACCTCCGCGGTGTTGCGGCCGGCGTACCCGGCGTTCAGTGCGTAGCGCACCGCGACTTCACGGGCACTCCCGTCCGGTAGCTCGAATCGCATCGATTCCTCCTCAGGTCTTGCGTGAACACGTCGTATACAACGAGTATGTAGCAATCCCACCCTGGAGGTCCACCCGATGCCTACTGCTGACCCTGACCGCCGCGGGCTCGTGAAGGCGTTCGCCGCAAGCCTGTCCGGCACCTCGCTGGAGTGGTACGACTTCGCCGTCTACTCCTCGGCCGCCGCGCTCGTCTTCGGCGACCTCTTCTTCCCGGGCAGCGAGCCGCTCACCGGGACGCTGCAGGCGTTCGCGACATACGCCGTCGGGTACGTCGCCCGGCCGCTCGGCGGCATCTTCTTCGGCCGGCTCGGCGACGTGATCGGCCGCAAGCGCGTGCTGGTCGCGACGCTGCTGCTGATCGGTGTGGCCACGTTCTGCATCGGGATCCTGCCGACGCACGCACAGGCCGGAGCCCTCGCGCCGACCCTGCTGGTCGTCCTGCGGTTCGCCCAGGGCGTCGGGGTGGGTGGCGAGTGGGGCGGCGCGGTGTTGCTGAGCAGCGAGTTCAGCAAGCCGGAGCAGCGCGGCTTCTGGGCGTCGGCCGCGCAGGTCGGGCCGCCGCTCGGGACCCTGCTCGCCAACGGAGTGCTCGCAGTGCTGGCAGGCGCGTTGTCCGAGGACGCGTTCCTGAGCTGGGGCTGGCGGGTCGCCTTCCTGCTGTCCGCCGTACTGGTTGCCTTCGGCCTGCTGATCCGGACGAGGCTCGAGGAGACGCCGGTGTTCCGCGAACTGGAGGCACGCGGCGAGCGCCCGGCGGCCCCGGTGTCCGAAGTACTGCGGAACGAGAGGCGGCCGCTCGTCGCCGCGGTCCTGGCGCGCGTCGGGCCTGACGTGCTCTACGCGATGTTCGCGGTCTTCGTTCTCACGTATGCGACCAAGGACCTCGGTATGAGCCGTGGAGAGGCCGTTACCGCGGTGCTGGTCGGCTCCGGATGTCAGGTCGCGCTGATCCCGCTGTCCGGTTGGCTCTCGGACCGTTACGGGCGCCGTACCGTCTATGCGATCGGCGCTGTCGGCGGGGCGGTCTGGAGCGTGGTGTTCTTCGCCATGGCGTCCTCGTTGGCGACGCTGCTTCCCGGTGTGGTGATCGGGCTGCTGTTCCATTCACTGATGTACGGGCCGCAGGCAGCGTTCGTGTCCGAGCAGTTCACGGCACGGCTGCGCTACACGGGCAGCTCGCTGGCTTACACGTTCGCCGGCGTCATCGGTGGTGCGCTGGCGCCGCTGGCGTTCACGTACTTCCTTGCGAAGACAGGCTCCGGTTATGCGATCGCGACGTACATCGTGGTGGCCTGTGCGATCACACTGGTCGGGCTGAGGCTCGGCCGGGCCGTGCAGGACGAGCCGCAGGACCTGGTTGTCAGCCGTGCATGAGAAGCGCGCCGGTGGAGTCCAGGTGGCTCAGGATCGCCTTCTCTGCCACAGTGGGCTTACCGGCCGCGAGACCGTCGACGATCGCCTGATGCTCGGCGACGACCTCTGCTCGTCTGGTCGCACTGCGTTGCAGGGCGACCAGCCCCAGTACGACGTGTTTGGCGCGCAGGTTGTCGTACAGCCGGCCGAGCACCGAGTTGCCGGCCGCCGCGACGAGCAGCGCGTGGAACTGACTGTCCAGCTCGATGAACTGCTTCGCGTCACCGTCGCCGACGATCGCGCGCTGTTCGTCGAGCACCTCCGACATCGCCGCCACCGGCGTACTCCCGGCCGCCAGCGCGGTTGTCGCGGCCCAGCACTCGATCACGCCGCGGGCCTGCATCATCTCCGCGATCTCCCGGCCAGGCACCGGCGCGACGAACGCGCCGCGGTGCGGGACGAGCTGCACCAGGTCCTCGGCCGCGAGCATCAGCAGCGCCTCCCGGACCGGCGTCCGGGAGATCCCCACCTCGGTCGCGACCGCCTGCTCGTTGATGAACGTCCCCGACACGGCCGGGTCGCTCAGCACGACCGCCCGCAGATGCTGGTACGCGCGGTCCCGGCCCGAATCCCCACTCAATTGCATACGTCATGTATACAGTCTCGGAGGTCCTGATGACAGTTCTTCGCGTGGCGGCGGCCCAGCTCACCGCCGGCCCCGATCCGGTCGCCAACCTCGCCACCGCGACCGACGCGGTGCGGCGTGCGGCCGCCGCCGGAGCCGAGTTGGTCGCGCTGCCCGAGGCCACGTCGGCCTGCTTCGGCACCGAACTCGCGACCGTGGCCGAGCCGCTCGACGGCCCGTTCGCGACCGGGTTGCGGAAAGTGGTCGCGGACCTCGGGATCGTCGTGGTCGCCGGGCTGTTCGAACCGGCTGCCGACGGGCGCGTGTACAACACCCTGCTCGCGACCGGCCCGGGCGTCGAGGCGGCATACCGGAAGATCCATCTGTACGACGCGTTCGGTTCGCGCGAGTCCGACACGGTTGCTCCGGGCAACAGCCTGGTCAGCTTCGGGTACCGCGGGCTGGCCGTCGGGCTGGCGACGTGCTACGACCTGCGGTTCGCCGGGCAGTTCACAGAGCTCGGTCGGCTCGGGGCGGAGCTGGTCGTCGTACCGGCGTCCTGGGGTGCGGGGCCGGGCAAGGAAGAACAGTGGGACCTGCTCACGCGGGCGCGCGCCGCCGACGCGCAGGCGTACCTGCTCGCGTGCGACCAGGCGTACGTGCCGCCGACGGGGACCGATCCGCTCGGGATCGGTCGGAGCAGCCTCACCGGGCCGCTCGGGCAGACCCACGCGCGGCTGGACGGCGCCGCCGGCATCCTGCACGCGACGGTCGACACCGAGGTGGTCGCTTCCGTCCGGGCCCGGGTACCTGTTCTTTAGCGGCCGTCCTTCTTCATCCGGGCGTTGTACTCGCGCATCCGCGGCGGGTAGCCGACCACGGCCGCGTCGTACGACGGGATGCCGAGCCGGTTCGCGAAGTCGTGCGCCCATTTGACCGACGGGACCCGGCGCCGGGTCCACTCGCCGTCGATCGCCACCAGCAGCAGCGTGTACTCGGTGACCGCTGTCCGCGGCTCGACGAAGCCCTCGACGCCCTGCCGGGTCTGGGCGAAATCGCGCAGGTGCGCCTGGTCCGGGGAGTCCGCCCGGCGCATCGTACCGGCCTTCTGCCGGCGACCGAACCACTTCATGGGAGTAAGTGTCCACTATCTGTGCAAGTCGGGTCCGGATCGGCGGATAACGGTTGCACCGGATCCCGGCGTGCACGCCACGGCCGGGCCGGAGGTGGATCCGGACGCGATCGGTGAAAAGATGACGCCGGGCCGGGACCGCGATCCGGGACCGCCTGCCTCGACCAGACCCACGGAGGAACCTGTGACTGAGACCGGTACGACGTACGACTTGGTGATTCTCGGCGGCGGCAGCGGGGGTTACGCCGCCGGACTTCGCGCGGCGACGCTCGGCATGTCCGTGGCGCTGGTCGAGAAGGACAAGGTCGGCGGGACCTGTCTGCACCGCGGCTGCATCCCGACCAAGGCGCTGCTGCACGCCGCCGAGGTCGCGGACTCCGCACGTGAGGGTGAGCAGTTCGGTGTCCGGACGACGCTCGAGGGCGTCGACATGGGCGGGGTCAACAAGTACAAGGACGGTGTCGTCGACCGGCTGTTCAAGGGGCTGCAGGGGCAGTTGAAGTCCCGCGGCATCACGGTGATCGAGGGCGAGGGGCGGCTGACCTCCCCGACCACGGTCCAGGTCGGCGAGACGACGTACACCGGCCGCAACGTCATCCTTGCCTCCGGCTCCTACTCCAAGTCGCTGCCGGGCCTGCAGCTCGACGGGAACCGGGTGATCGCCAGCGAGCACGCGCTGACGCTGGACCGGGTGCCGGAGTCGGCGGTGATCCTCGGCGGCGGCGTCATCGGGGTCGAATTCGCGTCCGCGTGGACCTCGTTCGGCACTCGCGTGACGATCGTGGAGGCGCTGCCGCGGCTGGTGCCCGCGGAGGACGCGGACTCCTCGAAGACGCTGGAGCGCGCGTTCCGGAAGCGGAAGATCGGCTTCAAGACCGGTACGCCGTTCGAGTCCGTGGAGGTTGTCGACAACGGCGTCCGCGTGCACGTCGCGGGTGGTGAGGTGATCGAGGCCGAAGTACTGCTGGTCGCCGTCGGTCGCGGCCCGAACACCGCCGGCCTCGGGTACGACGAGGTGGGCGTCGCGCTCGACCGTGGGTTCGTGACCGTCGACGCGACGCTGCAGACCAGCGTGCCCGGTGTGTACGCGGTCGGCGACATCGTGCCGGGGCTGCAGCTCGCGCACCGCGGGTTCCAGCAGGGCATCTTCGTCGCGGAACATCTCGCGGGGCTCGCGCCGACTCCGATCGACGAGACCGGGATCCCGCGCGTCACGTACTCCGAGCCGGAGGTCGCGTCGGTCGGTCTGACCGAGGAGCAGGCGCGCGCGAAGTACGGCGAGGTCGACATCCTGAACTACCCGCTCGGCGGGAACGGCAAGTCGCAGATCCTGAAGACCTCCGGCTTCGTGAAGCTCGTCCGTGCCCGCGACGGCGCGGTGGTCGGGCTGCACATGGTCGGCTCGCGTGTCGGCGAGCTGATCGGTGAGGCCCAGCTGATCTACAACTGGGAGGCGTACCCGGCCGACGTCGCGCCGCTCGTGCACGCCCACCCGACCCAGAACGAGGCCCTCGGCGAGGCGCACCTCGCGCTGGCCGGGAAACCTTTGCACTTCCATGACTGAGCCTGCTGGAACCTTTGAGTAGGTTTGGAGCTGCTGGGCGTGCAGGGCCTCGTGACCCGGATCCTGCCCGCTCCGGCCGCACCGTAGGCTGACACTCGACCGATCAGACGAAGGAGCAACGACCGTCATGCCGACCTCTGTATCCCTGCCGGCCCTCGGGGAGAGCGTCACCGAAGGAACCGTCACCCGCTGGCTCAAGCAGGTCGGTGACACGGTTGCCGTTGACGAGCCCCTGCTGGAGGTGTCGACCGACAAGGTCGACACCGAGATCCCGAGCCCTGTCGCCGGCACCCTGCTGGAGATCAAGGCCGCCGAAGACGAGACCGTCGAGGTCGGCGCCGAACTAGCCGTCATCGGCGACGCCGGCGAAGCCACTTCCGCCCCCGCGGCCCCAGCCGAGCCCGCCGCATCCGACTCCGCACCCGCCCAGCCGACGACCGAGTCCGCGCCAGCCGAGTCCGCCCCGGCCCCGGCCGAGTCCACTCCAGCCGCGCAGGCCCCCGCGGGTCAGGCTCCCGCAGGGCAGGCCGGTCAGGCCCCCGCCGGGCAGGCGGCCGGCCAGGCCGAGTCCGCGCCCGCCCAGACGTCCGCTCCCACCGCTCCCTCCTCGGCCGCCGCCGACTCGACCCAAGCAGAGTCCCCGGCCGCCGAAGCAAACGCGCCCCAGGCGGCCTCGGGTACTCCGGTGACCCTGCCGGCGCTCGGTGAGAGCGTCACCGAGGGGACTGTCACCCGCTGGCTGAAGCAGGTCGGCGACGACGTCGCCGTGGACGAGCCCCTGCTCGAGGTCTCCACCGACAAGGTCGACACCGAGATCCCGAGCCCAGTGGCCGGCAAGCTCCTGGAGATCAAGGTCGCCGAGGACGAGACCGTAGAGGTCGGCGCCGAACTGGCCATCGTCGGCTCCGGCACCGCCGCCTCCGCACCCGCCCCGGCCGCGCCCGCCGAGTCCGCCCCTGCTGATTCCGCGCCTGCTGCCGCCCCGGCCGCGGCCCCGGCTCCCGCTCCGGCGGCTGCTCCCGCTCCCGCCGCCGCGCCGGCCCCGGCCGCTGCTCCTTCCGCTGCTCCGGCTCCGTCCGCTGCCCCGGCTCCGTCCGCTGCTCCGGCCGCTGCCCCAGCGCCTTCTGCTCCCCCCGCGGCTGCTCCGGCTCCTTCGGCTGCCCCGGCGGCAGCTCCCGCCGTACCAGCTGCTGCTGCGTCGCCGAACGGTGCCGCCTCCGACGGTCCGAACTACGTCACCCCGCTGGTACGCAAGCTCGCTGCGGAGCACGACGTCGACCTGAACGCCGTACAGGGCACCGGCGTCGGCGGACGGATCCGCAAGCAGGACGTGATCACCGCCGCCGAGGCGAAGAAGGCCGCCGCGGCCGCACCCGCTGCCCCGGCTGCCCAGGCACCTGCCGACGCCGCGAAGGCCCCGGCGATCAGCCCGCTGCGCGGTACCACCGAGAAGATGAGCCGGATCCGCAAGGCGATCGCGACCCACATGGTCAACAGCCTGAAGGTCTCGGCCCAGCTCACCACGGTCGTCGAGGTCGACGTCACCGAGATCGCCAAGCTGCGGAACAAGAAGAAGGCCGAGTTCGAGGCCCGCGAGGGCGTCAAGCTGTCCTTCCTCCCGTTCTTCGCACTCGCCGCGGTCGACGCCCTGAAGCAGTACCCGAAGCTGAACGCGTCGATCGACGAGGAGAAGGGCGAGATCACGTACCACGCGGCCGAGCACCTCGGCATCGCGGTGGACGTGGAGCGCGGCCTGATGGTGCCGGTCGTGCACAACGCCGGCGATCTGAACATCGCCGGCCTGGCGAAGAAGATCGCCGACCTCGCCGAGCGCACCCGCAACAACAAGGTACTGCCGGACGAGATGGCGGGCGGCACGTTCACCATCACGAACACCGGCAGCCGGGGCGCGCTGTTCGACACCCCGATCCTGAACCAGCCGCAGGTCGGCATGCTCGGGACGGGTGCGGTCGTGAAGCGCCCGGTCGTCATCACGCACCCGGAGCTCGGCGAGACGATCGCGATCCGGCAGATGGTGTACCTGGCCCTGACCTACGACCACCGTCTCGTGGACGGCGCCGACGCGGCGCGTTACCTGACGGCGGTCAAGCAGCGCCTCGAAGAGGCCCAGTTCGACGTCTGATCCGACCGGGCATCGGCGCCGGTGGCTGTCTCCCTCGGGGACGGGCACCGGCGCCTTGCTTTCTTTCCTGACAAGGAGCAAAGCGGATGAAATACGTGCTGGCCGGCGCGTCCGGCTTCCTCGGCAAGGCGCTCACTCGTGACCTGGTTGCCGACGGCCACCAGGTCGTCCGGCTGGTACGTCGTACGCCGACAGCGCCGGACGAGGTGCGCTGGGACCCGGCGCGGGCTGACCTGGACCCGGCCGCGCTCGGTGACCCCGACGTACTGGTGAACCTGGCCGGCGCGAACATCGGCCGCCCGTGGACGCCGACGTACCGCCTTGCGATCCGGGAGAGCCGGGTCAGCACCACCTCGACGCTCGCGGCAGCCGCTGCGCAGCTCGACCGCCGACCGGTGCTGATCACGCAGAGCGGGATCGGCGGGTACGGCCTGGATCTCGGCGACCGCATCCTCACCGAGGACTCCGACCTCGGCGACGGTTTCCTGTCCGACGTCGTACGTCTGTGGGAGGGCGCACTCGAGCCCGCCCGCGCGGCCGGCAGCCGGGTCGCGGCTCTCCGTACGGGCGTCGTGCTCGGCCGGAACGCTCCGGCATTCCAGCTGCTGTCCATCCCCTTCAGGCTCGGACTGGGCGGGCGCCTCGGCTCAGGAACGCAGTACTTCCCCGTGGTCTCCCTCACCGACTGGCTGCGGTCCGTCCGTCACGTCGCGGAGAACGACACCATCAGCGGCCCCGTGAACGTCGTACTCCCGACCCCGGCCACGAATCTCGAGTTCACCGAGGCACTGGCAACCGCCCTGCACCGACCGTCAGTCGTCCCGGTCCCGGCCGCGCTGATGAAAGCGGCGCTCGGCGAGTTCGCCTGGGAACTGCTAGGCAGCAAACGCGCACTCCCCACTCGCCTACAGGCCAACGGATTCGCCTTCCACCACCCCACCATCGCCACCGCCGTCTCAGCCGCCCTCTCCTAGACCAAGCCC
>DASXXB010000477.1:0-8438 GCA_036503355.1 Kribbella sp.
TGCTCGAACTCCGTCAGCTAGCCGAGAGGCCAGCGGCGCACCGCACACAACAAGAAGCAGGGCACCTTTACTCACGCGGGACCACCTGTCAGAGCCAGCAAGGACAGAGCATGCAACGCGACAATAGATTCACAGCTGTACCCGTGTTCCGCCCGCGCGCCGGCACTCGCCCGTGCGACGTGCATGTCCGGATCAGCGGCAACTCCAACGAGCGCTACGTCCTGCTCTTCCGCGACTTCTCGGCCGCGGACAGCGGCCGCGACGTCTGGGTTGGCACCCTGCTGGGGGCTGACGACAAGCAATTGCCTGTCGTCAGTCCCCAGGAACTGTTCACGAGGGCTGTGCGAGGGAGCCCGGTACGCCGTCGTAGTCGGGTAGGTCGACGCCGTTGAGGGCGCGCTCGATCAGCGCGCTGAACGCCTCCATATCGGGCTCGGCGTCGGGGGCAGGGGCGGGCTCGGGGGCGGGCTCGGTGTCGGGGGCGGGGGCGGTGAGGCTTTCCACGTGCATCCGGCCGATCTCCTGGCTGGCCTCGACCATCGAGCGCAGCCGTTGCTCGTATGCCGTGAATCCGGCTTCGGGGTTCCAATCCGCGGCGGCGAGCTCGCCGGCGAGCAGATATGCGCCGACCAGGGCGAGCCCGGTGCCCTGCCCGGACATCGGTGAGGCGCTGTACGCCGCGTCGCCGATCAGCCCCACCCGCCCGTCGTGCCAGCGGTCCATGACCACCTGGGCGACCTGGTCGAGGTAGAAGTCCGGGGTGTCGTCCAGGTGCGCGAGAATGCGCGGCGTCAGCCAGCCGAGTCCGGCCATCTGCTCGGCCAGCAGCCGCTTCTGCGCCGCGATGTCGCGGAAGTCGACGTCCAGCTCGGCCGCGGGGAAGGAGAAGATCGCCATCGCCCGGGTGGCGTCCTGGATCGGCCGCAGACCCACGGAGCGCCCGGACTCCCGGTCCTGGTACTCGACCATCCAGCGATCCAGCCCGAACTCGTTCGGCACGCTGTAGAAGGCCAGTACGAGCCCGAGGTGGTGGATGAACTGCTCGCGCGGACCGAAGATCGTCGCCCGCAGGGCCGAGTGCAGCCCGTCGGCCCCGACGACCAGGTCGAACCGCCGCTCGCCACCGTTCTCGAAGGTCACGTCGACGCCGTCCGCGTCCTGCGTGAGCTCGGCGATCCGGTCGCCGAAGATGTACTCGACACCGTCGCGCGTGTCGTCGTACAGCACCTGGGACAGGTCGCCGCGGAGGATCTCGATCTCCGCGATGTACCCGTCGCCACCGTCGTCGTCGGCCTTGTAGGTCTCCAGGACGTTCCCGTCGACGTCCACGGTGTGCGCACCGGCGGTGTCGGTACACGCCGCGCGCACCGCCGCATCCAGCCCCATCCGCTGGATGATTTCCTTGGCCACGCCGCGCGCGTCCACCGCCTGCCCACCGGGACGCAGGCCGGGTGCCCGCTCCACAACGGTCACCGTGGCACCCCGCCTGCGCAACCAATGCGCCAACGCGGGCCCCGCGATGCTTGCCCCCACCACCAACACCGTCGGATTGCTCACTGCTCTCCCCCATCCGTTCGGATCAAAGGCCCAGATCGTACTGCGATTCCGGTCCAGGCCGACGGTCAAATACGGGACTACAGCGGGACGGTTTCCGGATACTTCAGCCCGGCGCCCGTGTTCAGGGCGACGACCTGGTCGTCGGCGCGGATCCAGCCGGACTCGCGCAAGGTGCGGATCGCGGCGAAGTTGGCGGCGCCTTCGGGACAGATGAACGTGCCTTCCAGACGGGCGACGGCGTGCTGCTCGGCCAGCAGGTCGGCGTCGTCGACGGCCACCGCACAGCCGCCGGTCTCCGCGATCGCTTGCAGGACGAGGAAATCGCCGAGAGCCTTGGGGACGGTGATGCCGAAGGCAACGGTCCGGGCGTCGGGCCACGGCTCGCTCGCGGGCAGACCCTTCTCCCACGCGCGGACGATCGGCGCGCAGCCCGTCGACTGCACGGCGACCAGCCGCGGCAGCGGACCGTCGATCCAGCCGAGGTCGCGGAGTTCGTTCAGGGCCTTCCAGATGCCGATGATGCCGACACCGCCGCCGGTCGGGTAGACGATCACGTCCGGCAACGACCACCCGAGTTGTTCGGCGATCTCCAGCCCCATCGTCTTCTTGCCCTCGATCCGGTACGGCTCCTTCAGCGTCGACGCGTCGAAGTACCCGGACTGCTCGCGCACGTACGCCGCCGCGTCGCCGATCAGCCCGTCGATCAACACCAGTTCCGCACCGACCACGGTCACCTCGCGACGGCAGATCTCGGGCGCCGCAACCGGCATCGCGATCAGCGCCTCCATCCCGGCGCGGGCGGCGTACGCGGCCCACGCGGAACCGGCGTTCCCGTTCGTCGGCATCGCGATCCTGCGGACCCCGACCTCGTACGCACGGGACACGCCGACGGCGGCGCCCCGTGCCTTGAAGGTCCCGGTCGGGATCAGGCTCTCGTCCTTCATCAGCAGCCGGTCGACGCCGAGCGCGGCGCCGTACCGCGGCAACGGCAGCAGCGGCGTCATCCCCTCGCCCAGCGTCATCACATTGTCGGGCGACCGCACCGGCAGCAGTTCGTGGTACCGCCAGAGATCCGCCGACCGCGTGGCCAGATCCTCCTTCTTCAGCTCCGGTACGCCGTACCGCGCGAGCAGCGGCGATCCGCACGGGCAGAGGCCGATGATCTGGTCCGCGTCATGGGTGGCCCCGCACCGCGGGCACTCGAGATGACTCAGCGCAGAAAACGAAGAAGCAGACGACGAAGAAGCAGGCGAGGAGGAAGAGGTCACAGCTTCAGAAACTACCCCGCGCGCAGATCCGTGATCATCCGGCGCCGGTGATCGGTGAGCCGGAACCCGATGCCGCGGACCGCGTCGATGGTGACGCCTGCGCCGAGGTCGTCGAGCTTGCGGCGCAGGCGTTTGACCACCGAGTGCACGTCGCCGGTGCCGCGGACCTTCCGGTCCCGCCAGACGGTCTGGTGCAGGGCGTCGTACGACCAGACCCGGTGTGGGCTGGACAGCAGCCGGGCGAGCAACTCCTGTTCGAGCTCGGTGAGCTGGATCTCCCGGTCGCGCCAGCGGGCGACCGAGCGCGCGGGGTCGATCGTGAGCACCTCGGCCTCGGGATCCTCCTCGGAGGCCTGCACCGAGGCGGCGTCGACGGCATCGGGCTCGGGCGGTTCGGGATGCGCGGGCGTGGCGGGCGGCGGCTCCTGTGCGGGGACCAGCAGCCGGCGGAGCTCGTCGAGATTGGAGACCAGCAGCAGCGGCGCGACGTCGTCGACCAGTTCGGCGAGCCGGACGCGCTGTTCGGCGGACGCCGAGACCGCGATCAGCAGCGGGAACGCCTCCGCGGTCAGATCTGCGTCCATGGGGGCGGGGACACGGGCGGTGACCATCTGATCACGATGTCAACAGCTGCCCGCGATCGTCAACGGAATGACAACGTTTGCCCAGGTTGCCTCGATCGGCGCGACAGCTAGTCACAAGTTGCTCACCAAGTGTGCTTGTTACCACGTTGTTCTGACACATAAGGTCCACGACAAGCTTGCGGTGTCACATGCCGCAACCTGGGGGGCACGCAGCGTGGGCCCTCCTGCAGCAATGACTCGGGGGAGTCGACTCGGGGTCTTTCAAGTGAGGGGCTGCAGAGATGTCACATCAACGGAAGGGACTCGCCAGATCACTGGTGAGCACCCTGGCGGCGGTGGCCGTCGTAGCGACCGGCATGGCCGCCGCCGGCCAGGCCCAGGCGTCACCACCGACCAAACCGGAGGCCACACCGGCCGCCAAGATCAAGCCTGAGCTGATGGCGAAGCTCGAGGGCAAGGACGCCAAGGCCGCGACGGACTACTGGGTCCGGTTCGGCGCGAAGGCGGACCTCGGTGCCGCGAGCAAGCTCACCAACTGGAACGAGCGCGGTACGGCGGTCGCCGCCGCGCTGAAGAAGGCCGCCGCGGACAGCCAGGCGAAGATCCGCGCCGAGCTGGACGCGCAGCACGTGAAGTACCAGGCGTTCTGGGGCACGAACGCGATCCGCATCGAGAGCGGTTCACTCGCGCTCGCTCAGGACCTGGCCACCCACACCGAGGTCGAGGGCCTGTACGCACCGGTCCAGATCGAGGTACCGAAGGTCACGCCCGGCCAGCAGGAGAAGGCGATCCAGTCGGTCGAGTGGGGCGTCGCGAACATCAAGGCGAACGACGTCTGGTCGCAGTACGGCGACAAGGGCGAGGGCATCGTCGTCGCGAGCATCGACACCGGTGTGCAGTACGACCACCCGGCGCTGGTCAAGCAGTACCGGGGCAACAACGGTGACGGCACCTTCGACCACAACTACAACTGGTTCGACGCGGCCGGCACCTCGCCGGACGCACCGTCCGACGGCAACGGCCACGGCACCCACACGATGGGCACCATGGTCGGCGACGACGGCGCGGGCAACCAGATCGGTGTCGCCCCAGGCGTGAAGTGGATCGCCGCGAACGGCTGCTGCCCGAGCGACGCCGCGCTGATCTCCTCCGGCCAGTGGATGCTCGAGCCGACCGACCTCGCCGGGCAGAACCCGGACGCGAGCAAGCGGCCGAACGTCATCAACAACTCGTGGGGCTCCACGCTGCCGTCGAACGACCCGTTCATGGAGGACATCACCCTGGCCTGGACCGCGTCCGGGATCTTCGGTGCGTTCGCCAACGGCAACAGCGGTGAGGGCGGCTGCAACACCTCCGGCTCGCCGGGCAGCCTGACCAGCAACTACTCCGCCGGCGCCTACGACATCAACAACAACATCGCGTCGTTCTCCGGTCGCGGTGTCGGCCAGGACGGCACCATAAAGCCGAACATCTCGGCACCGGGTGTGAACGTCCGCTCCAGCCTGCCGGGCAACACGTACGGCGCTTTCAACGGTACGTCGATGGCGACACCACACCTGACGGCCACCGTGGCCCTGCTCTGGTCCGCGTCGCCGTCGCTCAAGGGTGACGTCGCCGCGACCCGTGCGCTGCTGAACCAGACCGCGATCGACACGCCGAACAGCCAGTGCGGCGGCACCGACGCGAACAACAACGTGTTCGGCCAGGGCCGGCTGGACGCGCTGGCGCTGCTGAACGCGGCGCCGATCGGCGACACCGGCACGCTGTCCGGCACGGTCACGGCCGCCACCGGCGGCGCCGCCCTCGCCGGTGCCAGCGTCACGATCAAGGCCGACGGCCAGCCCGACAAGACGCTGACCACCAGCAGCAACGGCACGTTCTCGTCCGTACTGCCGGCCGGCGACTACAACCTGACGGTGGCGTCCTTCGGGTACAAGACCCAGACCGCCACCGCCACCGTCACCACAGGTCAGACCACCACCAAGAACTTCGCCCTGGAGAGCACTCCGCAGGTGAGTGTCGGTGGCACCGTCACGGACGGCTCCGGCCACGGCTGGCCGCTGTACGCGAAGGTGTCGGTCGAGGGCCCGGGTGGCGTGTTCGACTACACGACCCCGAGCAACGGCCGGTACAGCCTGAAGGTCCCGTCCGGTGCGGACTACTCGCTCAAGGTCGAGGCGAAGTACCCGGGCTACCAGACGGTCAGCCAGCCGATCACGGTCGGCAGCGGCAACCTGACGAAGAACATCGCAGTCCCGGCCGACGCCACCTCCTGCACCACCGCGCCCGGTTACAAGTGGGGCTCGGACGGCGTCTACGAGACCTTCGACGGCACGTCCACGCCGAACGGCTGGACCGTCGTCGACAACAAGGGCAACGGGCAGGTCTGGAAGTTCGACAACCCGGGCAACCGGGGCAACCTGGCCGGCGGCAGCGGCAACTTCGCGATCGTCGACAGCGACCGCTACGGCGGTGCCGGCTCGCAGGACACGTCGCTGGTCAGCCCGGTCGTGGACCTGAGCTCGGTCACCGCTCCGGTGATCCGGTTCAACCAGGACCTGAACTACCTCAGCGGTGAGAAGGCCGACGTCGACCTGTCGATCGACGGCGGTGCGACCTGGACCACCGTGGCTGCCCAGGCGGCCGACCTTCGCGGTGTCAAGGAGATCGCGATCCCGCAGGCGGCCGGCAAGTCCGCGGTCCAGGTGCGGTTCCACTACTACGACGCGTCGTACGAATGGTGGTGGGAGGTCGACAACGTACTCGTCGGCAGCCAGGTCACCTGTGTGCCGACCGGCGGCGGCATCGTCACCGGCAACGTGAAGGACGCCAACACCAGCGGGTTCGTCAACGGCGCGGTCGTCACCCGTGACGGCAGCACCGAGTCCGCGACGACGGCGGCGACGCCCGAGGACACCGGCCTGAACGACGGCTTCTACTGGCTGTACTCGTCCGCGGACGGCGACCAGGGATTCACCGCCAAGGCCGGCAACTACGTCAGCTCGACCGCGACGGTCGGGGTCGAGGCCGACTGGGCCACCACGGCCGACTACACGCTGAAGGCCGGTCAGCTGGCGGTCACGCCGGGCAGCATCTCCGGCAACCTGAGGCTGCCGGGCGGCAAGGTGACCAAGTCGTTCAAGGTCACCAACACCGGCGGCGCGGACGTCGACGTGAAGTTCGGTGAGAAGGACAACGGCTTCGTCCTGCAGAACGCGAACGGCACCAAGACCAGCAAGGCCGAGGTGGAGAACGGGGTCGGCGCCCCGCTGCAGCGGCTCGCCGTGAACACCTCGTTCGCGCGAATGCTGTCCGGCAAGACCGGCACCGCACCGGCCACCGCCAAGCCGATGGCGGCTCCGTGGGCCGACATCGCCGACTACCCGGCGACCGTGATGGACAACCGGGTCGTCAACCTCGACGGCAAGGTCTACTCGATTGCCGGCGGCAACGGTAGTGCGTCGACGGCGAACAGCTACGTGTACGACCCGGCGTCGCTCGCCTGGACCGCGATCGCCCCGCTGCCGGGCGCCCGCAACGCGATCACCGTCGGTGTCGTGGGTGGCAAGATCATTGCCAGCTCCGGCTGGGCGGACGGCGGCCCGGCGCCGGAGACCTGGTCCTACGACCCGGCCGCCAACGCCTGGACCGCGGTCGCCGCCAACCCGGCTCCGCGGGCCGCGGCCGGCCAGGCAGTGCTCGACGGCAAGCTGTACGCCGTCGGCGGTTGCACCACGGCGAACTGCACCCCGATGAGCAACACCGTGGTGCGGTACGACGCGGCGGCCAACGCGTGGGAGACGCTGGCGAACTACCCGAAGTCGGTCGCGTTCGCATCCTGCGGCGCCATCGACGGCAAGCTGTACTGCGCCGGCGGCAACGACGGCGTGGCGTCGCTGAAGTCGGCGTACGTCTACGATCCGGGAGCAGACTCCTGGACCGCGATCGCGGACGCACCGTCCGACCACTGGGCGGCGTCGTACGCCGTCGCCGGCGGGAAGCTGCTGATCGTCGGCGGCGTCCAGGCCGGTGCGGTCACCAACGCCGGGTTCGCCTACGACCCGTCGGCGGAGACCTGGTCCGCACTGCCGAACGCCAACCTGCCGCGGTACCGCGGTGGTGCGGCGTGTGGGTTCTACAAGGTCGGCGGCTCGTCCGGCGGCTTCACGGCGACCGTGGACAGCGAGGCCCTGCCGGGTCTCGAGGACTGCACCGAGTCGTCAGCGGACGTGAGCTGGATGTCGCTCGACCAGACCGAGACCACCCTGGCCCCGGGACAGTCGGCGACCGTCAAGGTCACGCTCTCCGCGAGCGTCGACCAGCCCGGCGCCTACTCCGGTGCCGTGACGATCGGCGAGAACACGCCGTACTCGGTCCCGGCCGTCGGTGTGACGATGAACGTCACGCCGCCGACCACCTGGAGCAAGCTGATGGGCACGGTCACGGGCGTCAGCTCGTCCGGTTCGACCGCTCCGCTGCCGGGCGCGATCGTCGAGGTGGACTCGTGGGCCCAGTCGTACACGTTCATCACCGACAAGTCCGGTGGGTACGCGTACTGGCTCGACCGCCGCAACAACCCGCTCACCCTGATCGCCGCGAAGGACGGTTACAAGCCCCAGACCCGCACCACCAAGCTGGTCAGCGGCACCCCCGTCGTCGAAGACTTCGCCCTGAAGTCGATCAAGTAGGCAGGCAGTGAGAAGCCTCGGCCCCCGGATCGCACTGGTCCGGGGGCCGAGGCCTGTACTGCGGAACTTTTTCGCCGGATGCTGCGGACAAAGTTCCGCAGTACCGGGGTACTCAGGTGGTCGGGAGGAGGTGGAAGCCGACGCCGCGGACTGCGTGGATGGTGACGGCGGCGCCGAGGTTCGCGAGTTTCTGACGGAGGCGTTTGACCACCGAGTGGATGTGCGAACCGTGGCCGAGGTGCTCGTTGCCCCAGACCGCGAGGTGCAGGCGCTGGTAGGTCCATACCCGGCCGGGCTCGGTCACCAGGCAGCGCAGGAAGTCGTGCTCCAAGCGGGTCAGT
>DASXXB010000478.1:0-7754 GCA_036503355.1 Kribbella sp.
TGGACGTGTGGTGGCAGGAGGCCCGGTCGGCCGGCGCCGCGACCGGGATCGCGGCGTCGGCGTACCCGTTCCACGAGTTGCCGAACGTTGTGCTCAGGCCGAGTAGCCCTTGGGTGGGATGAGGGTGGCGAGCTGGTTGAAGGTCAGCCAGTACGTCGCGGTCGGTGCGAAGCCGGCCGGGTCGGCGATCAGGACGGTCATGTCGCCGGAGTCGTACCCGATCACGGTGAAGTAGTGGTAGATCGTGTAGTTCGGGTAGCCCGGCGGGTGGTTGTTGGCGGGGGCAACGATGTTGGCGACGATCGGGTAGTTGTTGTCGATGTCGAGGACGATGTCGCGCCACAGCAGGTCACGCTGCGCCTGGGTGGGCGGGTCGTTCGGCATCTCCTTGGTCTCGTACCAGCCGGTGCCGAGGTGGTTGTTGAGCACCCGGGTGACCTGGCCGATCCAGTCCGTGCCGTTCGTCGTGGTCGGCAGTTCGTTGGCCAGCTGCTGCTGACTCGGCGGTGAGATCCGCGCGGAGAGCGCGATCCGGGTCGCGGCAGGGCCGCACCAGTAGCCGGTCTGCTGGTACTGGAAGTCGATGTTCAGCGTCTTGACGCTCTGCGTCGAGTAGCCGAGCGCCGGCACCGGCTTGGCCGCCGCGATCGACGTGCTGTCCGGTACGGCGGTTGCGGCATTCACGGGAAGCACCGCCGCCGCGATCAGCGCGAGACCGCTCAGAGCGGCCTTGAACTTCGTCGTGGCGGTCATGGGGCCTCCCGACCTGGACTGAGGAGTGGAGGGAGCGAAGCGACCGGAACGACGAGGGAAGGTCGGGAGCAACAGCCCCATGACCCGCCGCGACGGAGTCGCGGCAAACAACACAGCATGTCAGCTCCTCACTGGGACGACCGGGGCGGATCGTCCTGTGTTTGATCCTGACACACGAATCCGCGCAGCGGTGAAAAATCACCGCACTCTTCGATCTCAGTGGAAAGGGTCGATGATCTCCCGGACCAGCCAGCGCATAGCCTGCTCCGGGTACGGGCGGGGCAGCGACAGCACGATGTGATCGAACCCGAGCCGGACGGCCTTCTCCACGGTCGCCCGCGTCCCCGCCGGATCGTCGTACGCCACGATCTGCTGCAGCGAGCGGCTGATCGTCGACGGGTCGCGCCCGATCCGCTCGCATTCCGCGTCCAGCCGGCGCATCCGGTCGGCGAGGGTCGCGAAGTCGGTGTGCGGCGGGCCGCTGATGTTCCACTGGTCGGCGTACTGCGCGACGAGCCGGAGCATGCGGTTGCCCCAGCCACCGATCAGCAGCGGCGGGCCGCCCGGCTGGACCGGCTTCGGCGAGTTCCGGTTGCGTTCGAGCGTGTAGTAGCGGCCGTGGAAGTCGAACTCGTCGTCGGTCCACATCCGGCGCAGGATCTGGATCGTCTCGCGAAGCCGGTCGATTCCCTCCCCCGGCGGCACCAGCGTCAGCCCATAGGCGGCGTACTCCTCGATCGCCGGGTTGGGGCCCGGGATGCCGCTGAGTCCGGCCGGCTGGTGCGTGCCGCCCGCGCCGAGCCCCATGATCAGCCGGCCGCCGGAAATCACGTCGAGCGTGCTGGCGATCTTGCCGAGAACGGCCGGCGGGCGGATCCGGTTGCTGGTGACGAGCAGCCCGAGGCGGAGTCGCGAGGTCTGCGCGGCGAGCGCGGTGAGCAGCGTCCAGCCCTCGAGTACGTCGCCGTTCTTCGGGCCGGCCATCGGGAGGAAGTGGTCCCACAGCCAGGCGTCGCGGATTTCCGGTACTTCGTCGGCCTCGAGCCAGACGCGCCGGATGTCGGCGTACGGGACGTGCATCGGGGTGGTCTTCAGACCGAAGGTCGGTTGCATAATCATCAGGATAACTGATGATCAGCGATCCTGACGATCAGTTAGCCGGTAGATTTGCCGGTATGGCGTCCGACCGGCTGGGGTACCTGCTCAAACACGTCCTCGCGCAGCTCACCGACGCGCAGACCAAGGCGCTCGCGCCGCACGGCCTGAACGGGCGCGACCTGGCAGTGCTGTCCGCGATCGCCTCCGGCGAACCGCTCTCCCAACTCGAGGTCGCGGCGCGGCTGCGGGTGGACAGGACGTCGATCGGCGACCTGCTGGACGGTCTCGAGGAGCGTGGTTTCGTCGAACGCCGACGTAGTCCGGAGGACCGCCGGCGCAACGTCGTCGTACTGACGTCCTTGGGTGAGTCCACGTTCGAACAGGCGGAGCGGATCCGGCTGGAGGTGGAGCGATCGTTCCTGGCTCCGCTGGGCGATGGCGAGCGGTTTCGCGAGGACCTGCGGCTGCTGCTCGGGGAATGAGGGCTCGGGCAGGCCGGTTGGACTCTGCATGGTGTCCGTCCCGCTGTCAGTTCTGGACCGCTCTCGGACGCGGGTAGGCGAGTCGGAAGCGGAGACCCTGCGCGCGACCGTGCAGGTGGCGCAGCAGGTGGAAGAGCTTGGCTACAAGCGTTTCTGGGTGTCTGAGCATCACAGCGTGCCAGGAGTGGTCGGCTCGGCTCCGACAGTTCTGGCCGCGGCTGTTGCCGCTCACACCGACCAGATCCGTGTCGGCACGGGCGGCGTGATGCTGCCGAACCACAGGCCGCTTGTCGTGGCGGAGCAGTTCGGCGTACTGGAATCGCTGTACCCGGGGCGTATCGACATGGGGCTCGGGCGCTCGGTCGGCTTCACCAACGGCGTACGGCGGGCACTCGGTGTCGAGAAGGATGCGGCAGACGACTTCACGACACAGGTCCAGGAGCTGCTCGGCTATCTCGCCGGTACGTCGCCTGATCGCGTCCACGCACGACCCGGTGAAGGGCTGCGCATCCCGCCCTTCATTCTGGCCGTCGGCGAAGGAGCCACGATCGCTGCGACGCTCGGGCTACCCGTCGTGCTCGCAGCTCGCTCAGACGCGGTCTCGCTGCTCGAGGACTACCGGACTACATTCCAGCCGTCTGCCTGGGCGTCGGAGCCGTACGTCGTCCTCGCCGTCACTGCCGCGGTCGCCGACTCGACAGAGGCCGCGCGGGAGCTGTTGCTGCCCGAGGCCTGGGCCACTGCGTACTCGCGCACGCGGGGCGTGTTCCCTCCGCTGCAAGCCGACGTACCGGCTGAGCTGACGGCGCGCGAGCAGGAGTTCTTCGACAACGCGCTGCGCGGGCAGATCTACGGCACGCCTGCCGAGGTCGACGAAGCACTCAGCGACCTGGTACGTCGTACTGCTGCCGACGAGCTGCTGATCACGACGAACACCTACGACCGGTCGGCGTTGCTGGCGAACTACGCGGCGCTGGCGAAACTCACCGGCTGATCCGCTGCTCCAGCCGCTTCCGCAGGTCCGGCCACTCGTCGGCAAGAATCGAGAACACCACGGTGTCCCGGAACGACCCGTCCGCAAGCCGCATGTGCCGCCGCAGTACGCCTTCACGCGTCGCGCCGAGCTTCGCGATCGCTGCCTGCGACTGAGTGTTCTTCGAGCCGGTCTGGATCTGGACCCGCCCGAATCCGCACACCTCGAATGCGTGCTCGAGCAGCAGCAGCTTGCACGACGGGTTGACCGCTGTCCCCCACACCGAAGGCGCGTAGCCGGTCCCGCCGACGTGGATCGACTCGTTGACGAGATCGATCGCGCTCAGCCCTGTCGTGCCGACGACGGTGCCGGAAGCTCCGAGCGGACCGTCCGCGGCCAACCGAACGACATACGTGATGCGTCCGCTCGGGGCCGGCAGGTACGTGCTGCGCAACTCGTCCGCGCTCGCCGGCAGACCGGCCGGCCCGCCGCCGAAGCTGGTCGCATAGACCTGCTCGTTGCCGACCGCGGCGTACAGCGGCTCGATGTCGGCGGCAACCAGTCGATCGAGCCGGACGACCTCGTTGCGCAACGAGCGCCCGTCGGGTGCAACAGTCATGCCTTCACCAGGAGATGTAGTAGGAGCCAGACGATCGGGGCGGTGGCGAGCAGCGAGTCCAGGCGGTCCATCACGCCACCGTGACCCGGCAGCAGGTTCGACATGTCCTTGATACCCAGGTCGCGCTTGATCATCGACTCGCCGAGGTCTCCGACCGTCGCGGTCAGCACCGCGACCGCGCCGACGATCGCGCCGACCCACCAGTGGCCGTCGAGCAGCAGTACGACCGAACCGATGCCGGCGCCGATACACGCCAGCGCGGAACCGGTGAACCCTTCCCAGGACTTCTTCGGGCTGATCGCGGGCGCCATCGGATGCTTGCCGAACAGCACACCGGCCGCGTAGCCGCCGACGTCACTGGCAACGGTGACCAGGAAGAACGTCAGCACCCGCCCGGGGCCGTCCGCGTCGGGTTGCACCAGCAGGATCGCGAACCCGGCCAGCAGCGGCACGTATCCGATCAGGAACACGCCGGCGCTCACGTCCCGGACGAAACCGACCGAGCCGCCCGGCATCCGCCAGAAGATCGTCCCGAGAACGGTGAGGCCGAGCGCCACGAGCAGCGCCATCGGCCCACCGAAGTACGCCGCCAGCAGCATGGCCGCCGTACCGGCGAACAGGGGGATCTTCGGGATCTCCGCGCCACCGGTCCGAAGGGCCTTCATCATCTCGTCGACGGCGACCACGACGACCACCAGCACGAGGACGACGAACAGGACCTTCTGCCAGTACAGCGATCCGAGGATCAAGGCCCCGAGCCCGACACCCACCGCGATCGCGGCGGGCAGATTGCGCCCGGCGCGACTCGGACTGGGGCTCGGCGCGGGCGCGGGTTCGACGCCCATCACACCTCGAGCAGTTCGGCTTCCTTGTGCTTGAGCAGGTCGTCGATGGAGTCGACATACTTCTTCGTCAACCCGTCGAGCCGCTTCTCAGCACTCTTGCCCTCGTCCTCGCCCGCGTCGCCGTCCTTGACGGCCTTGTGCACCTGGTCCATGGCGTGCCGGCGGATGTTGCGCATCGAGACCTTGGCCTCCTCGGCCTTGGTCTTCGCGAGCTTGATGTACTCCTTGCGGCGCTCTTCGGTCAGCTGCGGCATGACGACCCGGATCACCGCGCCGTCGTTGCCCGGGTTGACCCCGAGGTCGGAGTCGCGGATCGCCTTCTCGATCGCGGCCATCGCACCCTTGTCGTACGGCGAGATCAGCACGGTCCGGGGCTCCGGGACCTGGAAACCGGCCAGCTGCTGCAGCGGCGTCGGGCTGCCGTAGTAGTCGGCCAGGATGCCCGCGAACATCTGCGGGTGCGCGCGGCCGGTGCGGATCGCGGCGAAGTCGTCCTTCGCGACCTCCACGGCCTTCGCCATCTTCTGGTCGGCATCGCGGAGAGCTTCGTCGATCACGACATTCCTCGCTTCCTCTGGGCCGCCTCGGCGCGGCCGCTCCAACACTTGGTACGCAGATCTACCGGATGCCGGACAGACACCCGTGTGCGAACGATCCTAGTCGCACGGACCTCACGCCGGGTTACTGACCCCGGGAGACGACCGTACCGATCTTCTCGCCGTGGATAACCCGCTCGATGTTGCCCTCGTCGAGCCCGAAGATCACGATCGGCAGCGCGTTGTCGCGGGCCAGGCTGATCGCGGTGGCGTCGGCGACCCGCAGGCCGCGGGCCAGGAAGTCGTCGTACGACAGCTGGTCGAACTTGACCGCGTCCGGGTTCTTCTTCGGGTCGGAGTCGTAGACGCCGTCCACACCCTGCTTGCCCATCAGCAGCGCCTCGGCGCCGACCTCCAGCGCGCGCTGGGCGGCGACCGTGTCGGTGGAGAAGTACGGCATCCCGGAGCCGGCGCCGAAGATCACCACGCGGCCCTTCTCCAGGTGCCGCTCGGCCTTGCGCGGGATGTACGGCTCGGCGACCTGGCCCATCGTGATCGCGGTCTGCACCCGGGTCTCGATGCCGAGCTTCTCCAGGAAGTCCTGCAGGGCCAGGCAGTTCATCACCGTGCCGAGCATGCCCATGTAGTCGGCCCGGTTCCGCTCCATGCCGCGCTGCTGGAGCTCGGCGCCGCGGAAGAAGTTGCCGCCACCGACCACCACGGCGACCTGGACGCCGGTCCGCACCACGTCGGCGATCTGCTTGGCGATCGAGTTCACCACGTCCGGGTCGACGCCGAGCTTGCCGCCGCCGAACACCTCACCGGACAGCTTCAGCAGCACCCGGTGATAGGCAGGCGAAGAGGCCGGACTCGTCTCGGTCCCCATGGTTTCCGTCACGATTCCGGCCTCCTCGGTAGCTGTGCGTTCGCTCAGATCCTTCGCGGGATCAGGCGCCGACCTCGAAGCGGGCGAACCGCTTCACGGTGACACCGGCCGCGTCGAGCACGGCCTTCACGGTCTTCTTGTTCTCGGTGACCGACGGCTGCTCGAGCAGGACGACGTCCTTGAAGAAGCCGTTCACCCGGCCCTCGACGATCTTCGGCAGGGCGCCCTCGGGCTTGCCCTCCTCGCGCGCGGTCGCCTCGGCGATCCGCTTCTCGTTCTCGACCGTCTCGGCCGGGACCTCGTCGCGGGTGGTGTACAGCGGGCGCATCGCGGCGGCCTGCATGGCGGCGCCACGAGCGGCCTCGACGTTGTCGCCCTCGAACTCGACCAGCACGCCGACCTGGGCGGGCAGATCCGCGGCGCGCTTGTGCATGTACGCCGTGACCTGGCCGTCGAAGACCGCGACCTTGCCGAGCTCCAGCTTCTCGCCGATGACGGCGGCCAGGGCCTCGATGTTCTCGGCGACCGACTTGCCGTCGGTCAGCTTCTCGTTGAGCAGGCCCTCGACGTCGCCGACCTTGCTGGCCGCGGCGTGCGCGACGATGTCGGCGGCGAGCTGCTGGAACTGCTCGTTCTTCGCGACGAAGTCGGTCTCGCAGTTCAGCTGGACCAGCGCGTTCTCCGCCGCGGCCACCAGGCCGTTGGTGGCGGACCGCTCGGCGCCACGCTTGGCCGCCTTGGCCGCGCCGTGGATGCGCAGCTCCTCGATCGCCTTCTCGAAGTCGCCGTCGGTGGTCTCGAGCGCCTTCTTCGCGTCCATCATGCCCGCGCCGGTGGCGTCGCGGAGCTTCTTCACGTCAGCGGCGGTGTAGTTCGCCATTCCTCGTTCTCTCGTCTTGTCGATGCGGCTGGATGGGCGGGCTGTTCGGTACCCGCGGGCCGCGCGGCCGGTCTCCCGGCTCAGCGCGGCATCCGCAGCGGTGCTGCCGCCCGGCTCGTCACCGGGCGGCATCCGCGGCTGTCAGGCCTCGTCGGCCTTCGGGGCTTCGTCGGCCTTCGGGGCCTCGGCGGCCGGGGTCTCCTCGGCAGCCGGAGCCGGGGTGGCCTCAGCAGCCGGAGTCGCCTCAGCAGCCGGAGCGGCCTCGGCGGCGGGGGTGGCCTCAGCGGCCGCCTCGGTCGCCGGCGCGGCGTCCGCGGCCGGGGCCTCGGCGGTCTTGGCGTCCGCCTTCGCGTCACCGGTCTTGCCGTTCTGGCTCTCGAGCAGCTCGCGCTCCCAGGCGGCCATCGGCTCCTCGGCACCCAGCTCCTCGCCTGCGGCGGCGGAACCCTGGCCGGAGCGGCCCATCAGACCGTCCGCCACGGCGTCGGCGACGACCCGGGTGAGCAGGCCGACCGAGCGGATCGCGTCGTCGTTCCCCGGAATCGGGTAGTCGACCTCGTCCGGGTCGCAGTTGGTGTCCAGGATGCCGATGATCGGCAGCTTCAGCTTGCGCGCCTCGTCGACCGCGAGGTGCTCCTTCTTGGTGTCCACGATCCACACGGCGGCCGGAACCCGGGCCATG
>DASXXB010000479.1:0-21755 GCA_036503355.1 Kribbella sp.
GGTAGGCCGCGACGCCGCGCTGCCACCACTCGTCGTACTCGGCGCCGTCGATCTCGCGGGCGACGTACTCACCGACGAGCTCGCCGTCCTGCAGGGTGACCTTCGGATCGGCCTGGAGGTTGTAGTACCAGACCGGGTTCTTCGGGGCGCCGCCGAGCGAGGCGAACGCGGCGTACACGCCGTCGTGCTCGACGCGCATCACCGGCACCTTGCGGATCTTCCCGGACTTGGCGCCGCGCATCGTCATCAGCACCACCTTCATCCCCTGGATGCTGACCGCGTCGGTGGTGCCGGCCTCGGTCACCTTCTCGACCTGGTCGCGGACCCAGCCGGCCGTGCTCGGTACGTAGTCGTCGTCATGATTCGATGTCATGTCACCCAGCATAATGGTGACGCATCACCATCAGTGCCACCGGCGCGTCACAGGGCCGGGGCGAGCTCGGCCAGCAGGCCGAGGGCATTGTCCCACGAGCGGGCGGCCTGCTCGGGCGGCGTCGCCCCCGGGTCGTCCAGGCGCTCGTACCCCGATTCGACCACCAGCAAGCGAGTGCCCTCGCCTTCCGGGGTGAGCGTGAACTCGACCAGATTCGCGTTCCCGGGCGTGGGTTCCACCGCCGGTACGACGGCGTACCGGTAGGCGAAGCGCCGTCCCGGCTCGACCTTCTCGACGAAGCCGAGGTACTCCCCGTGCTCGTCCCAGCGCATCACCAGCCGGCCGCCGGGCCGCAGATCGATCTCCGCGCCGCCGAACGCGTACCAGCGGGCGAACACCTCCGGCTGCGTCACCGCGGCCCACACCACCTCCGGCCGAGCCTCGACGTACACCTCACGCTCAACGCTGTCCATGCCGCCCATCCTGCCAAGCCGGCGGTCCTCCGGGCGAACCGAGCAGACAGCACCTAGACCGAGCAGGACTGCAGCTGGGTCGCGGTCGCGATCGTGCCCTCGATCCAGCGGCGGCGCAGGAAGTGCGCCTTCAGGAGCCGGTGGACGCCGTCCAGGACGACCAGCCGGCCGCGGTACGCGACCAGGTTGATCGGGAAGTCGAGGTCGGCGTCCATCACCCGCTGGTAGTGGGCGCGGAAGTTCATCGGGGTCTCCGCGACCTGGTGCGGCGTCACCCGGAACCGCTCGCCCTCCAGCTGCCACAACGGCAGGTCGAACATCCAGACCAGGTCGGCGATCTCGACCGGCTCGACCTTCAGATCGAGCTCCCACAGCTTCGCGAGCTGCCAGCGGTACGGCGGGAACACCTCCCGCAACGCCTCCGGCATCATCGCGACCAGCTCTTCGAACGAGACGTCCGGCGCCGCGCGATCCGCGCCCGCGGCCACCGAACCGAACGCGTCGCCCAGCCCATCGATCGTCACGACGGAGCAGGCTACGCCATCGGCAGGGCGACGACGACCACGTTGCTGAGGTACACCTGGCCGTTCCAGTCCTCACACGTGACGAGCACCAACCGCCCGCGAACCCCTTGGTCGAACACCTGCGCCGCACGCTTGGCCAGAGTGGCTTTCCGGTACGTCGTGACTGTGGCGACCCGGTACTGCAGCTGACCCCGGACCGTCGACACCTGCACGACCGATCCGGGCACGAGCTTGCCGAGGTCGTCGAAGGCACCGCCGCCGTTGTGCACCGTGTGACCGGTGATGACGGCGGAGCCGCGGGTCGCACCCGGTTGTGCGCCACCGGACCACCAACCGACCATCGACGGGTCGGACGGTGGGGTGAGTGCTGCGTGTACTGCCTTGATCGAGACGACCGGGGCGGTCACGTTCAGCTGCGGGATGGTGATACCGGTCGGTCGTCCCGGGCGCGTGGTCGCCGTACGGCTGCTGGACGGCATCGGCTTCGGGATCGCCCTGCTCGTCGTCCTGCCCGAAGACGCCACAGGCGCTGGTGTCACCGCGGTCACCGACGGCGTTGCCGCTCCCGCATGGTCGTCGCCGCCGTACTGCAGGTAGGCGCCCGTCGCGAGGACACCCACACCTGCGACCGCGACCACCCCGCTCCACCGCAGTGGAGCAGGACGGCCGCGGCGTCGTGCAGAGTTCACGTCAGACGCTGTGCTTTCCGCGTCGGCGGAGCGCGAAGAATCCACCACCGGCGAGCATCGCGCCGCCGGCCGCGAGCAGCAGGCCGCCGACGAGGCCGAACGGACTGTTGCTATTGGCAAGCGATCCGCCGGCTGGCCCGCCGAAGCCGGCGTCGACCTCGGTCGGTACGGCACCGGTCGGCGTCTCCGTCGGTACGTCGGAGACCGGCGTCGAAACCGTCTCCGACGGGGTGTCCGACGGGGCCGGCGTCGTCGCAGGCGGAGTGTCACTCGTCGTGGGCGGCGTGTCCGACGTGGTCGGCGGGGTGTCGCTCGTGGTCGGCGGCGTGTCCGACGTCGTGGGCGGGGTGTCGCTCGTGGTGGGCGGCGTGTCCGACGTGGTCGGCGGAGTCGTCGTTGGCGGGGTGTCGGTCGACGTCGGCGGCGTGGTCGGCGGCGTCGCGTCGCAGCCCGTCACCCAGAACACCTTGTGCTTCTTGTCCCCGCCGATGGAGCCGGGCGCGTCAACCGTGAGCTTCACGTGGTAACCCTGCTGCGGCTGCGGCTCGCCTGTGAACTTAAGCGTGTACACCTCGCGCGCGTCCAGGTCGGTACCACCGCCCGCAGCGTCCCCTCCGATGAATGGGTGGAGGTTGCCGGAGACAACATCCAGTCCACCGTCCTTCGTCGAGGCCTGGTCCTCGAACTGAACGCTGGCCTTGTACGCACCTTCGTCATAGTTGTAGAACTCGACGGCGAAAGTGCAGCCCTGGTGCGGGTTGTTGTCAGGCGGCAGGCTCTGGATGTCCGCGCCTTCGATCTTGATCGTGCCGTTGTTGCCCTTCGGATCTTTGGCGACAACCGTTTGGTCGGCGTTGGCCGACGGCGCGATGAGTAGCGCCGCGCCGCCGAGTAGCAAAGAGAGTGCTCCGGCGCCGGCGAAGATGCCGGCGGCCCGGGAGCGAACGCCCGTGTGGGTCATGTCCGTCCTCGAACAGATGCAGGGGTTGTAGAGGTCCAGGAGAAGTATTTCGGTTTCGTTACAGCAGTCAAGGCGACTCGGTAACGATTGACCACACAGATCTCTACGGTTTTCCACAGGCGATGAACGGAGTCCACGCTCCGGCGGTTTCGCAGTGGCCGCCGGGGCGTGGACTGGTCGTTGCCGTTGTCAATTTGGCTGGTCGGATGTCGTCAGCGGGTGTGGCGTCCGTGGCGTCGCAGTGAGGCGATCGCGCCGCCTGCGAGCAGCATGCCGCCGAGGGTCATCAGGATGCCGCCGGCCTCACTCGAACTATTGCCGGTCGTTGCCGCGACCGGTCGCGCCGGCGGTCCGGACAGCCCCGCTTCGACAGCAGTCGGTACGCCGGTCGCCGAGCTGGCATGGTGGGTCGGCCGCGCAGTCACCGAACGCGTGGTCGTCGGCGCACTACTCGACGAACCGCCCGGCGGCACCGTCGCACTACTACTCGGCGCCGTCGTCACCGGAGCCGTCGGAGTCGTCGAAGGACTGGTCGGCGGCGTCGTAGGCGGCGTGGTCGGAGGCGTCGTCGGAGGCGTCGTCGGCGGCGTGGTCGGCGGCGTGGTCGGTGGCGTCGTCGGTGGCGTCGTCGGTGGCGTCGTAGGCGGCGTGGTCGGTGGCGTCGTGGGTGGCGTCGTCGGCGGCGTCGTCGGCGGTGTCGTCGGCGGTGTAGTAGGCGGCGTCGTGGGTGGCGTCGTCGGCGGCGTCGTCGGGGGTGTGGTGGGCGGGGTTGTTGGTGGGGTTTCGCAGGATTCGACCCAGAAGACCTTGTGCTTGGTGTCGTTGCCCTGGGAGCCGTCGGCGTGGATAGTGAGCTTCACGTGGTAGCCCTGCTGCGGATCCGGCGGGCCGGTGAACTTGAGGGTGTAGACCTCACTCGCGTCCAGGTCGGTACCACCGCCGGCCGGGTCCCCGCCGATGAACGGATTCAGGTTGCCGGTGACAACCTGCAGCCCGGCGTTCCCGGTCGGCGGCTGATCCTCGAACTGCACCTGCGCGGAGTACGGCCCCTCCTCGTACCCGTAGAACTTGACCGTGAACGTGCACCCCTGGTGCGGCTCGTTGGCCGGCGGGTTGTCGCCGAGCAGAACGTCGTCGACCTTGATCGTGCCGTTGTTCCCGGGCGGCGCGGCCATCGCGGCAACCGGTGTGGCCGGCGAACGCCCGCCCGACTGCACCAGCATCACGCCGACGCCGCTCAGTACCGTCAGTGCTCCGGCCGCCGCTGCTGCACCGGCAACGCGAGCACGAACCCCCTTGATGCCCATACCCGTCCCCTGTCTGACAATGTGGTCATAAGATGGGCGGACATCTCAGCAGCAGTATGGCCCTCTCGTTGCCCAAGTCAACAACCCGTCGACAACCACGCGAGCGGAACGGCAACGCGAACGCTTGCCTCAGGCATGCGCCTTGCGGTGGATGATGACGATCGCCGAGTCGTCCCCCGGCCCTCCGGCGGTCGCGACCAGCAGCTTCGCCGCCCCCTGGAATCCCTGTGCCACCAGGCGTTCCGCGTGACCAGCGAGCCGGTCGGTACCGCGGCCGATGTCCCGCCGCGGCGTCTCCACCATCCCGTCGCTGTACAGGAACAGCGCGTCCCCGAGCTTCAGCTGCCCGTGGTTCGCCGGGAACTCCGGTGCCTCCATCAGCCCGAGCAACGGCCCGTCCGCGTCCCGCGTCTGCCAGCGCCCCGACCAGGCGTCGAACTGGATCGCCGGCGGATGCCCGGCCGTCCGTACGTCGAACTCCCCCGACTCCAGATCGACCACGACATGCACCACGGTCGCGAAGTCGTCGGCCCAGTCCTGCCGCCGCAGGTACCGGTTCGCCGACGGCAGGAACTCCTCCTCCGGTACGACGCCGAGCAGCCCGCCCAGTGCGCCGGACAGCAGCAGTGCGCGGGTTCCGGCATCGATTCCCTTGCCCGAGACATCGACCAGCGCCACCTCGAACACGTGGTCGTGCACGGTCGACACCACGAAGTCGCCCGAGAACGTCGAACCACCCGCGGACTGGATCGCCGCCTCGACCCGCCACCCCGACGGCAACGTGGGCAGCGCCTGCTCGCCCTGCGCGGTGAGCGTGTCCCGCAACTCCATCAGCATCGACTCACCCCGGGTCCCGGGCACACCGAGCCGGCTGCGCACCTTCGCGCTGGTCAGCACGATCCAGCCGACGAGCGCCAGTACGAGCACGAACCCCGTCCGCGGCAGAACGGGCTGCCGCATCACCACGACGTACGTACCGAACACGACCGTGAGGACCGCCAGCGCGACCAGCTGCCGGAACCGCGCCAGCAGCACGCCGCCGAGCAGCAGCGGGATGATCAGCAGCGACGCCGGCAGTAGCTTCGGCACCAACAGGCTGCCCAGGGCGAACCCGAGTGACAGCAGCGCCAGCGCGAAGAACGCAACACGGGCCGACCGGCGGGCACGCCGCGCCAGCGCCTCGACCCGGCGGCCGATGCGTCGTACCAGCACGTAGCCGCCGCTCTTCCTCATGGTGTGAAGAAGATAACGGTACTGGCCGGTCCGCGCATCAATTCGCAACACAACCGATGGCAGTCAGCTCTTGCGAGTGAGGCCGGTCCGCTGGCATTTGGGGCACCAGAACAAGTTACGGCCTGCGAGGATCTTCGTACGAATCACCGACTGGCAGACGTAGCACCGTTGCCCCTGGCGCCGGTACACGTACACCTCGCCACCATGGTCGTCCTGCCGCGGGTCACGGCCCATCGCCTCGGGCGTGTGGTCGTCGGTCACGGTGTCGATCCGGCCGGTCTCCACGCCGTACTTCATCAGCGCCAGCAGGTCGTCCCACATGCCCTGCCACTCGCGCTTCTTCACCACGTTGCCGGGCGTCATCGGGTTCAGCTTGGCGCGGAACAGCACCTCGGCGCGGTAGACGTTGCCGACACCACTGAGCACGTCCTGGTTCATCAGCAGCTGACCGATCGGGAGCTTGCTGCGGTGGATCCGCTTCCAGGCAAGCTCCGGGTCGGCGTCGTCACGCAGCGGATCCGGGCCGAGGCGCCCGAGCAGCTTCTCGCGCTCCTCGCCGGTGATGACCTCGCAGACCGTCGCGCCCCGCAGATCGGCGTACGCCGTGGCGCTCTGCAGCCTGAGCCGTACCTGGCCGACAGGCTCGGGCACCGGCGCCGGCTTGATGTCCATCTTGCCGATCAGGCCCAGGTGGATGTGCAGCCAGCCCGCGCCCTCGAAGTCGGCGAGGAAGTGCTTGCCGTGCGCCTCCGTCTGCCGCAGCAGATGCCCGTCGAGCAGCGCGGCACCTTCGACGAACCGCCCCTGCGGACTCGACGCCCGCACCAGGCGACCGCCGAACGCGTCCCAGACATCGTTCGCCAGCCGATGCAGCGTGTGACCTTCAGGCATCATTCCTCTTATGGGGACGACAGGTGGTGCCAAACCGGGCCGGACCGCGCCCGCGACACCCGCTGTGGTCGGCATCGGGCGGAGTATGCGGGCCCGGGACGTTTCCCGCCCCCGACAGCCCGTCGAGCGCCGGCCGGTGCTGCCGGAGACCGGTCAGGACGACGAGGACAGCGGCGGCAGCTCGCCGGTGGACTCGTAGGCGGTGAGCATGTCGATCCGGCGGGTGTGCCGCTCCTCACCGGAGTAGTCGGTCGCCAGGAACGTCTCGACGAACCCGGTGGCCTCCTCCTCGGTGTGCATCCTGGCGCCGACGCTGATCACGTTGGCGTTGTTGTGCTCGCGGCCGAGCCGGGCGGTGTCGGTGCTCCAGGCGAGGACCGCCCGGACGCCCTTCACCTTGTTCGCGGCGATCTGCTCGCCGTTGCCCGAGCCGCCGACGACGACGCCCAGACTGCCCGGTTCGCCGACGACTGCCTGGCCGGTGCGCAGGCAGTACGGCGGGTAGTCGTCGACGGCGTCGTACACGGCCGGACCGTGGTCGACGACGTCGTGCCCGGCAGCCTTCAGGTGCTGCACCAGGTGGTTCTTCAGTTCGAAGCCGGCATGGTCGGAGCCGATGTGCACTCGCATGGCCCGCAATCTACTGGGCGGCTTCCTGCACGCGTACGCCGCCCGGCACAGTCAGCGTCGCGGTCAGCTGCGTCACCGCGGCGTACGCCTGCTCGTACGGCGTTCCGCAGGGATGCAGGGTGTAGACGGCGACGATCGTCCGGTCGTCCGCGCCGACCGTGCCCGTCGTGTGCAGCGCATCGTTCACCAGATCGACGACGCTCTCCGGTTTGGCCGTGTCGGTCCGGTAACCGCTGGAACCGTGGAAGCCCGACCAGCCCTGCTTGATGCTGTAGCCCGGCTCGAAGACGGACGCGATCCCGAAGTACTGGTCGAAGCCGTCGGTGCCGTGACGGGTCGCCTGGTGGAGGTGGCCCATCACGAACTCGCGGACCGGCCCCGGAGCCTCATCCAGCAGGTACCGGTAGATGCGCACGGTGTCGGCGGCCGTGATCGCGACGTACCCCCAGAAACCCGGATGGGTCGCCGGTGGGCCGGCCGTGTGTGTCAGCCCGAGCCGCCCCACCATGCGCTCCACGATCGCCGCGCCGTCGCGCTCCTCCCAGTAGTAGCTCGCCGCGGCGTCGTCACTGCTCCGCAGCATCACCTCGAGCCGCTCCCGGTCCGCATCCGGTACGTCGTACGCCGGACCGCGGTCCCAGAGGAAGTCCAGCGCGATCAGCAGCTTCACCACCGACGCCGACCGGAACCGCAGGTCGGCGTTCTCCTGCTGGACGAACCGGCCGGCCTCACGGTCGAACACCGCGATGCCGGCAGTCACCTCACGCACAGTCATCTGGAACCTACTCACCACTGGACGAATTCTTGAGTGAGTAACTTTCACCGGTGCGGTGGCTCCAGTTCAAGCCCTGAGCCGTCAGTCGAAGATCGGGCCGCGGTCCCGGGTGCGCTTGATCTCGAAGAAGCCCTCGGTCCCGGCCACCAGCCGGACGCCGTCCCAGAGCTTGCCGGCCGCCTCACCCTTCGGCGCCGGCGTCACCACCGGGCCGAAGAACGCGGTGCCTTCGACCGAGATCACCGGCGTACCGACCTCCATGCCGACCTGGTCCATGCCGGCGTGGTGCGACTTCTTCAGCGCGTCGTCGTACCGGTCGGAGCCGGCGGCCTCGGCGAGCGACTCCGGCAGCCCGACCTCGGCGAGCGCCTCCCGGATCAGCCCGTCGACGCCGTCGACGATGCCGCGGCCCTCGAGGTGGATCCGCTGTCCGAGCGCGGTGTACAGCGGCAGCAGCACCTCGTTGCCGTGCGCCTGCTCGGCCGCGATCAGCACCCGCACCGGGCCCCACGCGTTGGTCAGGAAGCTCTTGTACTTCTCGTCCAGCTCGTCACGGCCGGCGTTCAGGACGGCGAGACTCATCACGTGCCAGGTCGTCTTCACGTCCCGGACCTGCTCGACCTCGAGCATCCAGCGAGACGTCATCCAGGCCCAGGGGCAGGCCGGGTCGAACCAGAAATCAGCGGAGGCAGTCATATTCCTCATCATACAAAGTTGAAACAACCGAGATACCGTCTTGGTATCCAATACCCAATGTCGGGGGGAAACCCTCGGCGAACCCGAGAACGCGGTGCATAGGATGCGGACATGCCTGGAACCAACCTGACGCGCGACGAGGCGCGTTCCCGTGCGGGCGTGGTCAGCGACGTGAGCTACGCGATCGAGCTCGATCTGGCCAACGCCCCGACCGGCGCCGCGACGTACCCGTCGAAGACCACCATCACGTTCGCCGCCGAGGCCGGCGCGAGCACGTTCGCGGATCTGATCGCGGACAAGGTCCGCGAGGTGACGCTGAACGGCGCCGCCCTGGATCCGGACGAGGTGTACGACGGTGCCCGCATCCAGCTGGACGGGCTCGCCGAGCGCAACGAGCTGACCGTGGTGGCGGACTGCCTGTACTCACGGACCGGTGAAGGGCTGCACCGTTCGGTCGACCCGGCCGACAAGGAGACCTACCTCTACACCCAGTTCGAGGTGCCGGACGCCCGCCGGGTGTTCACCACCTTCGAGCAGCCCGACCTCAAGGCCCCCTTCACCTTCACCGTCAACGCACCGGCCCGCTGGGTCGTCATCTCGAACGCCCCGGCCCCCGAGCCCACGCCGTACGCCGGCGAGAACGGCGAGGAGCTGGCCCGCTGGGAGTTCCCGCCGACCGAGCGGATCTCGACGTACATCACCGCCGTCGTCGCGGGCCCGTACCACGTGGTCACGGACTCCTACGAGGGCCCGCACGGGACGTACCCGCTGTCGCTGCTGTGCCGTCCCTCGCTGAAGGACGCGCTCGACGTCGACGACCTGTTCGAGGTCACCAAACAGGGCTTCGCGCTGTTCGAGGAAGCCTTCGGTACGCCGTACCCGTTCCACAAGTACGACCAGGCCTTCGTGCCGGAGTACAACATGGGCGCGATGGAGAACGCGGGCTGCGTGACGCTGCGGGACGAGTACCTGTTCCGCAGCCGGACGACGCACGCGGAGATGGAGAGCCGCGCGAACACCGTGCTGCACGAGCTCGCGCACATGTGGTTCGGCGACCTGGTCACGATGACCTGGTGGGACGACCTGTGGCTGAACGAGTCGTTCGCCGAGTGGGCCAGCCACTGGGCGCAGGTCGTCGCCACGGAGAAGTACTCCGACGCGTGGACGACGTTCTGCAACGCCCGCAAGAACTGGGCCTACCGGCAGGACCAGCTGCCGTCGACGCATCCGATCGCGGCCGACATGATCGACTTCCACGCGGTCGAGGTGAACTTCGACGGCATCACCTACGCCAAGGGCGCCTCGACGCTGCGGCAGCTGGTCGCTTTCGTCGGTGAGGAGACGTTCGTCACCGCGCTGAAGGAGTACTTCCACGACCACGCCTTCAGCAACACCGAGCTCGCCGACCTGCTGAAGCCGCTGGAGAAGGCGTCCGGCCGCGACCTGGACGACTGGACCGAGCGCTGGCTGCGGACCGCCGGCGTGAACACGCTGCGCGCCGACTTCGCCGTCGACGACGCCGGAGCTTTCACCTCGTTCGCGATCGAGCAGACCGCGACCGAGAAGTTCCCGGTACTGCGTCCGCACCGCCTCGCCGTCGGCCTGTACCGGCGGACCGGCGAAGGCCTGGTGCGGACCGAGCGCTTCGAGGTCGACATCGACGGCCCGCGCACCGAGCTCCCGGAGCTGACCGGCGCGACCCAGCCCGACCTGGTGCTGCTGAACGACGACGACCTCACCTACGCGAAGATCCGGCTGGACGAGCGGTCCCGGGCGACGCTGGTGGAGTCGATCGACCAGCTCACCGAATCGTTGCCTAGGGCACTCGCCTGGGGCGCGGCGTGGGACATGACCCGGGACGCGGAGATGCCGGCCAGCCAGTACGTCGGCATCGTGCTGCGCGGGATCCGGGCCGAGACCGACCTCACCGGCGTCCGCGCGCTGCTCAACCAGGCGAGCAGTGCGATCAACCAGTACGCCGCCCCGCAGAACCGGCCGGCCCTGCGCGCGCAGGTCGAGGAGGCGCTGGCCGCACTGGTGGCGGAGTCGAAGCCGGGCAGCGACCACCAGCTCGCGTTCGTCCGTGCGTACAGCTCGGCGGTGTTCTCGGACGCCGGCGCCGAGCGCCTGGCCGGCTGGCTCGACGGCCGCGACCTGCCCGAGGGCCTGGCCGTCGACACCGACCTGCGCTGGACGCTGATCGTGGCGCTGGCGCGGCTCGGCCGGATCGGCGCCGACGAGATCGACGACGAGCTCACCCGCGACACCACGATCACCGGGCAGGAGCGGGCCGCGCAGGCCCGCGCGGCCCGGCCGACCGCCGAGGCGAAGGAAGAGGCCTGGCGGGTCGCGGTCGAGTCCGAGGACACTCCGAACGAGACCCAATTCCGGACCATCCTCGGCTTCCAGCAGCCGGGCCAGGAGGAGCTGCTGCGGCCGTACGTCGGCAAGTACCTGAACGCGGCCAAGGACGTGTACACGCGCCTCGGCTCGTCGATGGGCGAGAACGTGCTGGTGTACCTGTCGCCGAGGCACCTGGCGGAGCAGGCCGCCCTGGACGCCTTGTCCAAGTGGCTGGAGACCGAGGGCAGTTCTGTGGATGCCCCGACGCTCCGCTACGTCACCGAGGCCCAGGCCGACCTGACACGCGCGCTGGCAGCCCAGGCCACCGACGCCTGAACACTCTGACAGGGCCGGTCTCACCAGAGACCGGCCCTGTCGCGTTGAACCTCGCAGTGCGGTAAGACTGGGTCGGTGCCCGCCTCTGACCCCGCCTTGGCTGGTGCGGCAGCTGTTGCGCTGACCGGACTCGCAGAGGCGTACCGACCCCGCCCCGTCACTCCCCTGATGCCCTGGCGCTACACCAACCGCCTCGTGAAGCCGTACGTCGTCACGGCCCGCGGACGGCAGTGGGACGACCAGATGGTCGAGGTCGCCCGCGGCACCGCCACCCGGCAGCTCGAGTTCGACGACGCGATGGGATCCGTCGGGCTCGCCGTCGTCGTACTGCACCTGGGTGAGGACGGCGTCTACCTGGTGGTGCAGAGCTGGGCGAAGGACTTCCAGTCCCGCCTCAGCATCTTCAGCGGGATGGACGTCGACGACCTCCGCCCGGCTCCGATCGGCGCCGCACCGTGCGTGTGGGAGCTCGAGGTCCTCAGCCACGAGCGCACGTCGTACGTGAACCACATCCTGTCCGCCGGCGTCGACGTGGACGCCTGGCTGGACGACGCCCTCGACACCCGCCCCCAGGCCCGGTACGACGGAATACCGTCCGGGACCTAGTTGTGGCCGGCGGCGTCCAGCCGTTGCCGCTGCTCGGGGGTGAGGTCCAGGTCGGCCGCTGCGAGGCTCTCGTCGATCTGGGCCACCGAGGACGCGCCCACCAGCGCAACGGTCGGGATCTCACCGCCCGTCAGCCACGAAAGCACCACCTGGTTCGCCGTGGCACCTGTCTGCTTCACGACCTCGTCCAGGGCGATCTTGCGAGCCCTGGTCCCGGCGTGGTCGTACGACTCGTCCAGCGGCCTGTCTGCGCGCACGTACGCGCCACTCAGCAGCGGTGTGTACGCGACCAGCGTCAGGCCGGGCTCCGCGCGCAGGTAGCTGAGCAGGTTGCCCTCGGCGACCCCGATGCTGCCGTCCTTCGAGCGGAGGCCGCCCAGATCGGTCCGCGCCCGGAAGTACGTGTGGTGGTACTGCAGCACGTCGTACCCCGGTAGACCCGCCGCGGCCGCCAGCGCCCGGTACCGCTCGATCCGCCAGGTCCAGTAGTTGCTCAGACCGATCAGCCCGACGCTGCCCTCCTTCACCAGCGAGCCGAACGTCTCGACCTGCTCCTCCAGCGGTACGGCGAGATCGTCGATGTGGGCGTAGTACAGGTCGACGTGGTCGCGGCCCAGGTTGTCCAGGCTGCGGGCCAGCGATTCGTTGACGACCCGAGCCGACAATCCCTCCAGGTTTTCGCTCAACTGGTTGGCCGGCCGTGGCGGTCGCCCGCCGACCTTGGTCGCGATCGTGAGCTCGTCGCCCACCCCACGGCTCTTCAGCCAGCGACCGAGCAACTGCTCGCTCTCGCCGCCCTGGGTGCCGTTGACCCAGAAGGCGTAGTTGTTGGCCGTGTCGATGAACGTCCCGCCGGCCTCGACGTACCGGTCGAGCACCGCGAACGAGGTCGGCTCGTCGGTCGTCGTCCCCATCAGCATCGCCCCGAGGGCGATCCGGCTGACCCGGCGCTGCCGCGCGGGGTCGGTACCTATCGTCAGATAACGCATAACCGGAGCCAATCAACTAGAGCGCCCTCTAGGTCAAGACATTGCGGATCGCGGCGTAGGCGAATTCTCTCGGTGAGCATCAAACGATTGCTGGTCGGCACATCGTGAGGGCCTGTGCGCGGTGCGCGATTCCCTTGCGCGGAAAGAGATTCTTGCCACCTGAAAGAGGCTCACTTCTCTGCTCGATCGGTTTAAGCTGCACCGGACATCAGTCCAGGGGTGATCTGGGGAGGGGCCCTTGCCGTGACACGCGTCGACCACCGCAGGCCGCCCGCCCGGGCCGCCCGCAAGCAGCAGAAGACCACAGCCCGCCAGACCACAGCCCGCGAGACCGGAGCCCGCCAGACGGCAGCCCGCCGGAGCGCGCCGGGCGTCCGGTCGCGGAAGTCGCAGCGTTCGCACAGCGCCGTCGGCGCGGCGATCGTGGCCGGGCTGGCAATGGTCGCGGTGTTCGCGTTCATCCTCACCCGCGGCACCAGCCCGGATCCGGCCGCGGACGGGCTACGGCTGGGCTCGGGGACCGACAACGCAGGCGCGGCCGCCGTACCGACCGCGAGTGCGACCGGGAGCGCCACAAAGGGCGACCGGAAGCCGCCGGCATCGAACTCGGCGGCCTCGACGTCAACCGCACCGAAACCGACGACCAAGGCCCAGCCGACCACACCTCCCCCGGTGGACACCGGCCCGATCTCCCCGAAGTTCAAGCACGGCGAATGGATCGCGGTACTGGACAAGTACCAGGCGAATGCGGGCCAAGGGGACGCGGGACAGGCGGCGAAGGACACCGCGGCGACGGTCGCCCGGGCCGGCATTCCGGCGAAGGCCATGCTGGTCGACGGTCAGTACCCGGGCCTGACGAACAGCTCACTGACGCCCGTCACCGGCACCTGGGTCGTCTACCTCGGGCCGGGCGCCACGTCCGAGCAGGTGCTCAAGCTGTGCCAGGACCCGCGCACGCAGAAGGCGCACCCGAGTCTGTCCTGCCCGACCTACGAACCAGCAGGCTGAGGTACGTCGTCAGTCGCCAGCCGGGCGTGCAGGTGTGAGTCGTGCCGCTGCCCGGTCGGCTCGACGTAGTAGTGGCGCATGACGCCCTCGAGCTGGAATCCGGCCTGCAGCGCGACGCGGCAAGAGCCCTCGTTGATCAAGGAGTGGTCCAGCGAGATGCGGTGCAGGCCGAGGCCGCCGGCTGCGAAGCCCCAGCGCGCGGCCGCGTCGAGCGCCCGCGCACCCAGCCGTCGGCCACGTGCCTGCGGGCTCACCCAGTACGCCGCGACCGCCTGGTCGGGCACGCGATGAACGTCGCGCAGCGCGACGTTGCCGATCACCTGGTCGGTGTCGCTGTCCGCGATCGCGAAGACCGCATTGCCGCGGGCCCAGCCGTCGATCCGCGGCTCCAGCCACCTGCGGGCCCGGAGGTCCGCCGGCGAGCTGATGACCGCCGTACCCGCGGTCCAGCGGAGGATCCCCGGGTCCTGCAGGGCCAGCGCCACCGCGGCCTCGTCGGACGCGACGAAAGGACGGAGCACCACGTCGCCCAGCTCGATGCGATGCGGCTGCAGCGCGGCCACTGCTACAGCTTGTGCGGCTCGTTGTTGGCGTGCAGGAGCGGCGGCTGGTGCGCGTGCGTGCCCAGCTGCTGTACGCCGGTGACGAGGCCACCGGCCAGGTCGCCGGTCGCGAACGACGTCTGCATGGTCAGCGCGGCCAGGCCGGCGGCCGCATCCGACAGCTGGCGGCGGGCCTGCTCGCCGGAGACGATCTCGAGCCGGCGGCCGGCCGGGTCGACGTACACCAGGATGCTGTTGTCCGGGTCGTCCAGCTCGTTCAGCAGCTCGATCGCGAACGGGCGGGTCTCGGAGTCGGCGCCGCCGACGTACACCGAGAAGTGCAGGCCGGAGGCCGCCTCGGCGTTCCGGACCGCTCGCTCGATGTCGTGGAGCTGGTCAGGGGTGAAAGCGTCACCAGCTGGCACTTGCGCCTCCGATGGTGCGGGCGACGCCGGCGCCGGCGGTCGCGGTGGCACTGTTGCCACTGTTCAGTTCGGGCAGCTCGGGCAGGTGGGCGGGGTCCGGCTTGGTCGCCGTCGGGCCGTTGATCCAGACCGGCGGTGCCCACCAGGACAGCCCCGGACGGTAACGCGGCCCGTTCGCGATCGAGGAGGCGAACACCAGCAGCGCCACCACCGCGATCACCAGCACCGGAATCCCGATGAACACCAGCAGAGAGTGCCCCGACAATTCGACAATCACGCCCCGCAGCCTAGTACCCCCACTCCCCCCACCCCACGAGGGGCCGCCCCCAACCCAACGGCCCCTCCTCCAGAAAACCAGTTAGCAACCCCCGCAGTCCACATCCGAGCCCGCGCGGAGCGCGGTTCTTTGTTCTTCAGCAGCCTCCGCAGTTGTAGTAGGTGATGTCCCAGTGGCTGCCTTCGTCGGCGTAGATGTTGCCGGCGCCGGACTTCCACTGCAGGGCGCCGTCGCTGCGGTTCGCGATCCGGGTGAACGTGTTGTGGATGTAGTTCCCGACACAGGTGTACTTCGAGATGTCGACCTTGTACCCGTTCCAGTGGCTGTACGTACCGCTCGCGTGACCGACCTCGGTCCCACCCGTGATGTTGATCGCGCACCCGCTCGCGGTCTTCAGCGTGCGAACGCCGTACACGGTGCTGTCGTTGATCTGCTCGAACGACGTGCAGGTGGAGTTGTAGCGGTCGGAACACCCGCCGCTGGACGACCACGTGATGCCGGCGGCCCGGAAGATCGAGGTCGCCTGCGAGTGCGTCATCTTGGTCAGGGCCGACGCCTGCTCGATCACCACCACACCGGGCAGCAGACCGACGGCAACAGCGACGAGGGGTACGACGATCCGGCGGAGCACAGATTTCATGGGAACACTCCTCGAAAACGGGGCGGTTTTTCAAGGAATGAACTTCCCACGAAAGATATTGCCGAAACGCGGTTCAGATGTTCAGGGCGCCGATCAGGCGGCGGAGGCGGAGGTTGTTGGGGAGGTCCTCCACCAGCACGGGTTCGCCGTGTGGTCCGCCGAGGGGCACCCGCCAGTTCGGGTACTCGTCCGTGGTCCCCGGCTGGTTCTGCGTACGGCGCTCTCCGACGGCATCCGTCAGCGCAACGCCGACGAGCTTCGACGGCGTGTGGGCGACGTACCGGTGCAGCGCCTCCACGATCCTCTCGACGTCCCCATCGGTGTTGCTGAGCAGGTGGCGCTCGCGGAGCGCGTCGAGCCACGCATCACGGTCCGCCTCGTCGACAGCCAACTCTTCCGCCACAGGCCGCGTCAGCAGGCCCAGACGGTTCCGCAGCTCCACGTGGTCACCCGCCAGGTACCCCGCGGTCGGCGGCAGGTCGTGGGTCGTGACGGTCGCCAGACACAGCTCCCGCCACCGCTCCGGCGCCAGCGGCTTCCCGTTCGCGTCGCGTTCGAACCACAACACGGACGTACCGAGAATGCCGCGTTCGGTGAGGTAGTCGCGCACCCACGGCTCCACCGTCCCCAGGTCCTCACCGATCACGGTGACGCCGGCGCGCTGAGCCTCCAGCACGAGGATCCCGATCAGCGCCTCGTGGTCGTACCGCACGTACGTGCCCTCGGTCGGACGCTCAGGAGACGTCACCCACCACAGCCGGAACATGCCGAGGATGTGGTCGATCCGCAGCCCGCCACCGTGCCGCATCACTGCCCGCACCAAGTCCCGCCAGGCGGCGTACCCCGTCTCGGCGAGCGCGTTCGGGCGCCACGGCGGCTGCGACCAGTCCTGGCCCTGCTGGTTGAACGCGTCCGGCGGCGCGCCGACGTGGATGTTCCGCGCGAGCACGTTCTGCAACGCCCATGCGTCGGCTCCGTCCGGATGCACACCGACGGCCAGGTCGTGGATCACGCCCAGCGACATCCCGGCCGCCTTCGCCCGAGCCTGCGTCCGCCCCAGCTGCTCGTCGAGCTGCCACTGCAGCCAGCAGTGGAATTCGACCGCGTCCGGGTTCTCGTTGCGGAAGGCAACGACATCCGGTGACACCGGGTCCTGCAGGTCCTCCGGCCACTTGCTCCATTCCGGCCCGTGGACGTCGGCGATCGCGGCCCAGGTGGCGAAGTCGATCAGCCCCTGGCTCTCGCGGTCGCAGTACGCGCCGTACTCCGCGATCCGCCCCACGGACGGCTGCACGCGGAACAGCACCTGCAGCGCCTCGCGCTTCGCGGCCCACACCGTGTCCCGGTCGAGGGAGGTCGAGTCCTCGCTCAGCGCCCGCACCTGCAGCGCCAGCGCCCGTACCTGGTCCCGCTCGGCCGGCGCCAGGTCGCCGTACTCGTCGATGTCCTCGATACGCAGGTAGATCGGGTTCCCGAAGCGCCGTGACGCCGGGAGGTACGGCGAGGGCTCCATGCGCCCGGCCAGCTCGGCAGCGTGCAGCGGATTCACCAGCACGAACCCCGCGCCCAGGTCATGCGCAGACCACGCAGCCAGATCACCCAGGTCGTGCAGGTCACCGACACCCCAGGAGCGGCGGGAGCGAACGGAGTACAGCTGCAGCACCCAGCCCCACGTGCGGTGCAGCTTCTCCGGCTCCAGCTTGCGTGGCGTGACGATCAGCGTGCTGACGGCGATCTCCGGGCTGCTACCGACTCGTGCGCACAGCCGGTGGTAGCCCAGCGGCAGGTCTCCCGGCAGCTGGTACGTCGCCTCGCCGACCTGTACGCCGTCCACCCACTCCGGCTCGACCCAGTGGTCCTGCTGCGGGATGTCCCGCCGCTGACCGCCGTCCTCGAGGTCTACCCACACCTCCGACGTCGACCCGTGCGGCAGGTGTACGGCGAACCAGGGGGTCCACCCTTCCCGCATCACCACCGTGTCGGGCAGCGTACGGCGCCAGCGGGCCTGCTGGTGCTCCGCCAGCGCAAGAGCCGCCTTGTCGGGTGTCGACGCGTCGACACCGAGCGCCGCGAGTACGTCGGACACGACCTCACTGGAGACGATCACATGCTCGCCCTGCCAGTTCCAGTACTCCGTGGCCACGCCATGGGCGACTGCTAGCTCGACAAGTGCCGGAGTGGGAGCTGTCACCCCAGCGAGTCTGCCGCATCCACCACCCCGACGGCCAAACGGCGCGCGTTGCGCCGGCCGTTACTCGTTCGAGCGGCGGCTGAGCATCAGGACCGCGAGCAGCAGTACGCCGCTGGCGACGACCAGGCCGATCGCCACACCGGCCAGGTTGTCGGTCAGCTGGTACAGGGAGATCGGCCAGATCACCAGGAGGATCGCGCAGCCCACGACGGCGTACGCCGAATGCCGCGTCCGCCCGTACGCGACGAGCAGCGCGGCCGGACCCGCCGTACCGACGGCGAGCGCCATGATCTCGCCGCGCTCCTGCACCAGCCAGCAGATCGACGAACTGAACATCGCGGCTCCGGCGAGTGACCAGGACGTCACCTGATCGCGCACCAGCCCGAGCATCGCGAACACGAACGCGACGATGATGAACCCGGTCCCGGCGATGCCCGCGCTGTTCGCGGCCGAGCCGGTGTCCGGAGTGAGGACATCGGCCGTGATCACCAACACACCCACGGCCAGGATCCCAAAGGTTGCCACCAGCAACGATGACTCCTTCAGCCACCACAGCCCGCCGGCCGCCAGCGCGAGCGCGACCGCCACTCCCGCGACCCGCCCGGCCTCTCCCTCGACGGCCACGAACGTCGCGAACCCGGCCACGCAGCACCCGAGCGACGCGAGCGCCGCGCTCAACTGCGGACGGCGCCCGAGCAGCGCCAGTACGACGGCCACGCCGAGCAGCACGACCGCCGCCGTACTCCCGGTGCTGACCCGCGCGGCGCGGTTCATCTCGCCCCAGTTCGCCAAGGTCAGGAGCGCGACCGCGCCGAGCAACAGCGCACCGCCGATGTAGCCGAGCACCTCGACGAGCGCGCTCGCGTGCACCACCGCGGCAGGGGGCGTCTTCGGCTTGGCCGTCCCCGGCGGCTCTGCCGCTTGTGGATCGGAGGACGGCCGCGGCCGGCCCGGGTCGGCGAGCGCGGCGTCGAGCTCCGCGTCGGCGGCGTCCCGGATCGAGTCGGCCTGGTACTGGCGCAGCACACCAGCGCTCACGAGCCTGGAAAGCTCGTCGTCCAGCCGGCTCGACATGCTTTTGGTCTCCTTGTCAGCCCTACTACCATCAGGCGGCGAGATGCCTATTCTGACCAGCTACCTTGTGTCCCTAGTCAGTCACCCCCTGTTTTCGCCGTTGCTGAGTCTGCCTGACACGTTCCCGACGTTCTTCCGGACGGGCAACGACGGCAAGCTCGAGGTGACCGATCAGGTCGTCGTCGTACCGGCCCGGATCGCCGGTCTGATCATCGGCTTCTTCGTGCTCCGCTGGCTGCTGCACAAGATCATCCGGCGGTTCGCCCGGCGGACCGGCAACGGTGCGGTCGCCGGCGTCCTGGCCAGGTCGAAGCTCGGCCAGGGGTTCGTGGAGAGCACGCTGGCCACCGAGCGCCGGGCGCAGCGCGCGGAGACGATCGGTTCGCTGCTGTGCAGCGCGGTCACGATCGTGCTGACCGCGGTCCTGGTGGTGATGGTGCTCGCCGAGCTCGGCTTCAACATCCTGCCGGTGATCGCGTCCGCGAGCATCATCGGCGTGGCGCTCGGGTTCGGCGCGCAGACGCTGGTGAAGGACTTCCTGGCCGGCGTGTTCATGATCTTCGAGGACCAGTACGGCGTGGGCGACCTGATCGACATGGAGAAGGCGACCGGCGTGGTGGTGAACGTCGGCCTGCGGATCACCACGCTGCGCGGCGAGGACGGCACCACCTGGTACGTCCGCAACGGTGAGGTCCTGCGGGTCGGCAACCTGACCACCCGCGACCCGAACAGCACGTCCTCGTCCGGCGTCGGTTCGGCCACCGAGAAGGAAGAGGAGCTCAAGTCCGAGGAACCTCCGGCGGTTGACAGAAGAGCGCCCGACCGACCGTAGGAACGGTCTGCCGGGCGCGATCCTGACGCGAGGCCTGACGCGAGGCTCAGGCGGTGAAGGTGACGTCCAGGGTGATCGGGACGGCGGACAGCGCCTGCGAGACCGGGCAGTTCTTCTTCGCGCCCTCGGCGAACTCGGCGAACTCGTCGGCGGTCAGGCCCGGTACGTTGCCGTTCACGGACAGCTTGATGTCGGTGATGCCCTCACCCGGCTGGAAGGTCACGTCGGCCTGGGTGTCGATCGACGCCGGCGGCTTGCCGGCGCCGGCGAGCGCGTGCGACAGCGCCATCGAGAAGCAGGTGGAGTGCGCGGCGGCGATCAGCTCTTCCGGGCTGGTCTTGCCGTTCGCGTCGTTCGCGCGGGAGGCCCAGGTGACGTCGTAGGTGCCGACACCGGAGGACTCCAGGGCGACCTGACCGGCGCCCTCCATCAGCGAGCCTTCCCAGTGCGCCTTCGCCGTACGAGTGGTAGCCATGCTCGTGTTGTCTCCTTAGAAGAGAGTTTCAGCGACCGGACACGTCGATCGTGCCCGGATACTGTGCTTCATTATTTGGGGAGTTCGTCGGTGTTCACCATGCTGTGCGCGGCCATCACCATGTAGCGCCAAATCTCCTCGTCGCGCTCCGGGGACAGGCCGAGTTCGTCCAGCGCGGCCCGCATGTGGCCGAGCCAGCGGTCCCGGGCGCTCGGGGTGACGGCGAACGGGGCGTGCCGCATCCGCAGCCGGGGGTGCCCGCGCTGCTCGGAGTACGTCTTGGGGCCGCCCCAGTACTGCTCCAGGAACATCCGGAAACGCACCTCGGCCGGGCCGAGATCCTCCTCCGGATACATCGCCCGCAGTTCCGGGTCGGCGGCAACCCCGCGGTAGAACGCTGCCACCAACCGGTGGAAGGTGTCCGCCCCACCGACGGCGTCGTAGAAGCTCTGCTGCTCAGTCATGTCAGAGCCAGTCTCTCAAGCGGTCACAACGTGCTTGAGGAGGGCTGCCCGTTCGGCGTCGCCGAGGGTCCGTTTGGCGTGCGTCGTACCGTCCACGGCAACGATCACCGACTCCGCCTTGGCGTAGAGGTCCTCCGACTCACCGCTGCGGTCGACGATGCGTGAGCCCAGCGTGTACGACGACGTACCGACGGACGAGATCCACACGTCGACGTCGTACGGCGGGTGCCGCAGCAGGATCGGACGCAGGTAGTCCACGGTCTGGCTGACCAGGACACACGGGTACTGCGCGAAGAAGTCGCCCGTGGTCTCCATCACCTGCCCGAGGAACGCGATCCGCGCCTCCTGCAGGTAGTCGAAGTACCGCACGTTGTTCACGTGGTCGTACGAGTCGATGTCCGACCACCGGACCAGGACCGGGTGCGTGTACATCAGCGGCCCACCAGCTTCTCGAGCGCCGCCTTCTCGGCCGGGGAGATCCGGCGCAGACGATTCGCGGTGAAGTCGAACGGGACCAGCTTGGTCTTCGCCTCGACATAGGTACGGCGCTCCGGTTCGGCGTCGAGGATCTCGTAGTCGACCGTGAACGAAGCGGCCCGGATCTCGCTGATCCACAGCTCGATCCGCACCGGTTCGGGCCGGAAGTGCAGCGGGGCCCGGTACTGCACCTCGTGCCGGGCAACGAGCAGACCCGTCTCGAGCGTATCCGCGCCCAGCTCGGCAGCGGTCCGGAACAAGAAGTCGACACGCGCGTCCTGGAGGTAGTCGACGTACCGGCCGTTGTTGACGTGCCCGAGCGCGTCCATGTCTCCCCACCGCAACGGGCAGTGATAGACGTGGCGGTTGTGATGATCCACACGACGATCATGTCATCCGGGGTACTTCCGGCGTGACAGACCGTGGGTAATGTCATCTCCGGCAGACCAGTGGACCGATTGGAGTGATGGATGAGCCAGCAGCAGCGGGTGGCGATCGTGACCGGGGCGGCCCGGGGAATCGGC
>DASXXB010000480.1:0-6403 GCA_036503355.1 Kribbella sp.
CTTGACGAGCAGGTGGTGCGGCTTCGGGGGGTTGTGGAGGAGTTGCGGGCGGCTCGGGGGAAGCCGGTGCTGGACGGGAATCAGGTTGAGTTGATCGAGGACGGGCCGACGTTGCTGGCGGCGTACGAGGAGATGCAGCGGAGTTGCCGGGAGCAGATCCGGGCGCTGGATCGCGGTCCGTACTCGGCGCCGCCGGCGTCGCAGCAGGAGCTCGAGTTGGAGCGGTTGCGGGACGGGCTGGCGTACCGGGCGATCTACGGCTTCGAGGTGTTCGAGTCCGACGAGGTGATGGCGGTGCTGCCGGAGCTTCGGGCGGCGGGGGAGCACAGCCGGGTGCTGCCCCAGATGCCGATGAAGATGGTGCTCGGGGACGACAACATGGCGCTGGTCGCGTTGACCAAGCGGGCGCCGGCGGAGTGTCATCTGCTGATCCGGTCGACCGGGTTGCTCGACGGGCTGATTGCGACGTTCGAGATGTTGTGGGGGCTTGCGGTGCCGATGCCCGAGCTCGAGGCCGACGGTGGCGTGGCGGAGCTGCGGGCGCCGGACCGGGACGTGATGATGCTGCTGGCGGGCGGCGCCACGGACGACATGATCAGCCGGCGGTTGCGGATCAGTCCGCGGACGACACAGCGCCGGGTCCGCGCGCTGATGGATGCTCTCGGCGCGCAGACCCGGTTCCAGGCGGGCGTTCAAGCTGCCCGCCGCCGCTGGATCTAGTTGATCGTCACCACCGTCCCGGCCCGGTTCGGGAACTCGATGAACCCGGTGGACCGCTTGTCGGTCGGCAGGCCCGACCACGAGGCCGTGACCTGGAACGGCTTGAATGCGCCCGGTGCCGACGACGGTGTCACCTTGAGCGAGCTACCGCCGGTCACGACGTTCGTCTGCATCGTGTACTGCGTCGTGCTGGCGCCAGGCGGGTTCGACAAGGTGATGGCGAGTACGCCCCACACGCCAGGTGTCGGTGCGGCCAGGCTGGCCGAGGCCTGGTTCGAGCCGTCGCCTACGAACGACAGGGCCTGCATCTGACCGTTCACGACCTTGTAGAGCACCAGCCAGATGCTCCCGGCCGGATCGACGGTCTTGATGTTCCATTGCACCGCCTTGGTCTGTGAGGTCACCGTGACCGGATAGTCGGGCAGGTCCGCGTCCGCAGCGCCGGCCGGGACCGCGCCGGCTACCAACGGGGCCGACACGACGCCGTACGCCCGGATCGGTACGCCGGCCTTGCCAACGGTGGCGGTGAATGACGTGGAGCCGGAGGCGCCTGTGCCGGTCACCGCGGTCGGGGCGAGCACAGAGGTCGGTACGGCGACGATCGGGCTGCGTACGGTCTTGCCGGCGCCCTGCCAGGTCAGCCAGCCGTTGGTGGTCGTACCGGAGTCGCCGGTGTCCAGAGTGAGCTTTACCGTGAACGACTTGGTCTCACCGGCCTTGCTGAAGTTCAGGATCGACGGGGTGACCACGGCCTTCATGCCGGGCACAGAAACCGTCGCCCGGTACAGCCCCGGGGTCACGGCGGTCACGCGGCGCGTGATGGTCTGCGTGCCCAGCAGTTGCCCCACAGAGATCGACGGGGCGTTGTAGTCGCTCGGGTTGATGGCAGGTACGCCGGTCCCGGTCTTGACGCCCGTACCCTCGAGGTAGCCCAGCCAGTCCGTGTCGCAGGAGTCGTAGACGAGACCCGGGTCCAGCATCTTCGACGGCTGCACCTCACCGGCGCCCGCGTCGAACGGGTTGGTGTCAACAGCCCCAGTAGAGGTCAGTACGTCGCCCGCGGTCGTCATCAGCGCCGACTTGACCGCCATCGGCGACCAGTCCGGGTGCTTGGACAGGTAGAGCGCAGCCAGACCGGCCACGTGCGGTGCAGCCATCGATGTACCGGAGAGGAACGCGTAGCTCTGGCCCCCGTTGGTCGGCGGTGCTACGGCCGCCAGCACGTTCACACCCGGTGCGGCGAGGTCAGGCTTCAGCAGGTTGCCCTTGCTCGACAGAGACGGGCCGCGCGACGAGAAGTCGGCCATTTGCGGGTACGGCGTCGTCGTACTGGTCGTGTTGCCCGGTACGAGCTCTGCCGTCGCTCCGGACTGCGCCGCGTACGAACGGACCGACAACGCGCCCGGCGTGTTCAGGTGCACCGTTGGTACGGCGTGGGAGTCGCCGACCACGTCCTGGTCGAAGAGGTTGAGCAACACCATGCCGACGCCGCCTGCCCGCTGTACTTCGGCGGACTTGTCGACACGGGCGCTGACACCGCGGTCACACGCCACGATCTTGCCGGCTGTCTTCGCGGGATCCAGCGTGTTCGCCAGACAGATCAGTGCGTCCGCGTCGCTGGCGCCTGCGTTCTTGACGGCAGTCCCAGTGACAAGGGGCTTGCTGCCGGTGGCGGTCGCCACGGTAGTACTGACACCGGCGTACTTCTGACCGTTGCCCAGTACGACGGTCCCGTTCCACGGCGCGACCGTGCTGGCGCCGACAGTGGTCACCCACGGGGACGTGTTGTCGAGGGTCGACGCGTCCGGGCCGGAGTTGCCGCCGGCAGCGGAGACGAAGACACCGGCCGAGGCGGCCGACAGGAACGCCAGTTGGATCGGGTCAGTGGCGGGGGACTCGATCGTGGAGCCGACCGAGTAGTTGATGACGTCGACGCCGTCGGCCACTGCCTGGTCGATCGCGGAGACGATGTCCGAGGTGAGACCGCCGGAGTCGTTGGCGTTCTTGCCCGACCACAGTGCCTTGTAGACAGCGATCTTGGCCGCAGGGGCCACACCGGTCACCGTGCCGAGGTCGCGGCCGCCCAGTTTGACGTCTACGTCGGCCTTGCCGGCTGCCGTCGTCGCGGTGTGCGTTCCGTGGCCCTCACCGTCCCGCGGCGACACGTAGTCGGCTCGGCGGTCCGGCGGGATCAGGCTGAGCCAGCCGTCGCCGAAGTACTTCGCGCTGATCAGCTTGGTGTTGCACAGATCGGCGGTGAAGTCCTGCCCGGTCTCACAGCTGCCCGTGAAGGTGCTGCCGTCGGCCTTCTCCATCACAGTCGTCGAACCAGAGAGGTACGGGCGGTACGGGTCGGCTGAGGTCGGCGGTTCGGTGCCGAGCTTGGGAGCGGACAGGGAGTCGCTCTCGGGCCAGATGCCCGTGTCGACCACTCCTACGACGACGCCCTTGCCCGCGTTCGCCGTACCGCCGAGCTTGTTCCAGACACCGCTTGCTCCGGAGAGCTTGAGGAAGTCGGTGGGGTTGCGGTCGTCCAGGGCGTGGTGCAACTGGTCAGGAACGACAGAAACGACTCCAGGCGTCTTGCTCAGCTCGTTGACCTGCTTAGAGGTCAGCGCGGCCGCAAAACCGTTCAGGGTCACCGAGTAGTCGTGGTCGATCTTCGCTCCGACGGCGGCCGCGACCTGTGCGTGCTTATTGCTCAGGTAGCTGCGGTACGCCTTCCCGTTGCTGATGTCGCGCTGGTGCGTTGCGAGCGGTTTGTCGGCCAGCGTCACGATGTACCGCCCCGGTGCGAAGCCGAAGCGGTTGACGGTAGGCGTGGCGGTGGCCGGCGTTGCCGAGCCTGGTGGAGCCACCAAGGCGGTGGTGATCAGCGCGGCACCCGCAAGCAGTGCGGCGCGCCGGCGCAGGTTGGGATGGTTCACGTGATGCCTCCACGGCATGTAGTCCTGGCCGTGGCTGTCGCCGCGGCCGCCCGCCCCCGAGCCCGGACGCCGAAGAGCCTGCCAACCGATCGCCCCGACTACACGGTTTTGGCTTCAACCAGCCGCTGGCGAGAATCTGCCAGCGGGTATCCGACAGCGTCGGATACCCGCCGTGCCGATGCATTGACCGGGAGTTACGGAACGTCTCTACTTAATGACCATGCGATGGCTTGCGGTGGTTCTCGGGGTGTTGCTCACCGGTGCGGCCCTGCCAGCTCAGGCGGGACCGGAGTCGGCGACGCATGCGTTGATCGGGTACCTGCACGCGAGTTTCGGGAACGGGTCCGGATACGTGCGGATGGCCGACGTACCGGACGAGTGGGACATCATCGACCTGGCTTTCGGGGAGCCGACGAGTCCGACATCGGGGGACATCCGGTTCAACCGCTGTCCGGCGGCCGAGTGCCCGGAGGTGGAAAGCGACGCGGACTTCATCACTGCCATCCGAGCCAAACAGGCGGCCGGGAAGAAGGTGCTGATCTCGATCGGGGGCGCCAACGGGCAGGTGCAGCTCACGACGACGGCGGCCCGGGACACGTTCGTCAGTTCGGTCGGCGCGATCATCGACAAGTACGGGCTGGACGGGCTGGACGTCGACTTCGAGGGGCACTCGCTGTACCTCGACGCCGGCGACACCGACTTCAAGAATCCGACCACCCCCGTGATCGTGAACCTCGTCTCCGCGTTGAAGACGCTGAAGGCGAAGTACGGTGACAAGTTCGTGCTGACGATGGCGCCGGAGACGTTCTTCGTGCAGGTGGGATACCAGTTCTACGGCGGATCCAACGACAACCGCGCCGGGTCGTACCTGCCGGTGATCGACGCGGTGCGGGACTTCCTGACCGTGTTGCACGTCCAGGACTACAACTCAGGGCCCGTGATGGGGCTCGACAACCAGTACCACACCATGGGCGGCGCGGACTTCCACATCGCGATGACCGACATGGTCAAGGCCGGGTTCCCGGTGGCGAACACCGGCCGGACGTTTCCGGGACTGCGCGACGACCAGATCGGCTTCGGGCTCCCGGCGGCGGTCAGCGCGGGCAACGGCTACACCGCCCCGGCAGCCGTGCACGAGGCGCTCGACTGCCTGGTGAAGGGCCAGAACTGCGGCGGCTACAGCCTCCGCGGCGGTCCTTCGCCCGGGTTCCGCGGCCTGATGACGTGGTCGATCAACTGGGACCACTACTACGACTGGGAGTTCCGGAACAGCCACGCGCCGTACCTCGATTCCCTGCCGTAACAGGCCCGCCCGACCCGGCCCGGTCCGTAGCCGCCCGCGGACCGGGCCGTGGCCTGTGGATTACCGCTCCTGGTTTGTGGGTTGTCGCTGGTATGAAGGAGGCATGACAGCGTCAACGACCCGCTCGGTGATCCTCACCGTGGACGACGATCCCGGCGTTTCCCGGTCGATAGCCCGTGACCTCCGCCGCCGGTACGGCGAGGACAACCGCATCGTCCGGGCGGAGAGCCCGGCGCAGGCGCTCGACGCGCTGAAGGAACTGAAGCTCCGCGGCGAGCCGGTCGCGCTGCTGCTGGCCGACTACCGGATGCCGCAGATGTCCGGCATCGAGTTCCTCGAGGCCGCGATGGACCTGTTCCCGCTGGCCCGCCGGGTGCTGCTGACGGCGTACGCCGACACCGACGCCGCGATCCAGGCGATCAACGTCGTCGACCTGGACCACTACCTGCTGAAGCCGTGGAACCCGCCGGAGGAGAAGCTGTATCCGGTGGTCGACGCGATGCTCGACCTGTGGAGGGCGACCCCGGAGCCGTCCGGCGACGAGACCCGGGTGATCGGCCACCGCTGGTCGGCGCCGTCGTTCGCTGCCCGCGACTTCCTCGCCCGGAACGCCGTGCCGTACCGCTGGCTGAACGTCGACGACGAAGAGGCCAGGCGACTTCTCGACGCTGCCGAGGTCGACGGTACGACGCTGCCGGTCGTGATCACGCCCGACGCAACGGTGATGGTCGCGCCGTCCGAGGCCGAGCTGGCCCAACACGTCGGCCTGACCACAGCGCCCGCGCAGGACTTCTACGACCTGGTCGTGGTCGGCGGCGGACCGGCCGGCCTGGGGGCCGCGGTGTACGGCGCCAGCGAAGGGCTCCGGACCGTCCTCGTCGAGCAACTGGCGACCGGCGGCCAGGCCGGACAGTCGAGCCGTATCGAGAACTACCTGGGCTTCCCGGACGGCGTGTCCGGCGCGCAGCTCACCGACCGGGCGCGCCGGCAGGCGGTCCGGTTCGGGGCCGAGCTGCTGACGACCCGGCAGGTGGTCGGGCTGGAGACGCTCGGGAACGCCCGCCGGCTCCGGTTCGCGGACGGCAGCGAGATCTCGGCGCATTCGGTGATCCTGGCGACCGGTGTCTCGTACCGGACCCTCCAGGCCCCCGGCGTCGACGATCTCTGCGGCCGCGGCATCTACTACGGCTCGGCCACCACTGAGGGGCCGGCCTGCGCCGGGTCGGAGGTCTACATCATCGGCGGCGCGAACTCGGCCGGTCAGGCCGCGGTCTATTTCTCGAGGCATGCGAAACGCGTGCATATGCTGGTGAGAGGACCATCGCTCACCGCGACGATGTCGTCGTACCTCATCGACCAGATCGATGCGATCGACAACATCGAGGTGCACACCTGCACGCAGGTCGTTTCCTGTATGGGCTCGGAGCACCTGGAACATCTCACCCTGCTGAAC
>DASXXB010000481.1:0-3668 GCA_036503355.1 Kribbella sp.
GTCCCGCGCGGGCGACACGAGTCACCATTGACCGCGGTGGCGGAAGACGGCTGCGCTGGTGGTCGCGGCGAGGGCGCCGCATGCGGTGAACAGGCCGGCGGCTGTCAGCCAGCCTCGGCCGTCAGGTTCGGACGCGATCCAGCCGCCGAGCAGCGGGCCGAGGGCTGTGGCCACGGTGAAGGCGCTGGAGTAGACGGCTTGGTAGGTGCACTCGCGGCCAGGTGGTGGCGCCGAGAACGACATCGACCAGCCGCCCGAGGTCTGGAGCAGTTCGCCGAACAACCGCACCGCGCTTCCGGCGCAGAGCAGGAGTACCGCGACTGTGGAGCCTGCGGAGGACGTCGTCATGTAGATCAGGCACGCCACGGCCACCAGCACTCCGGCCGCCGCCGAACTCCGGACCGCTCCGCGCGGGCTGTCGGCCAGGCTGCTCACCGGCACTTGCAGGAGGATGCCGAGCACCGTGGATCCGCCGATCAGCAGGCTGACGGTCTCGTTCGGGACCACGCCCCGCGTGACGATCCACAGCGGCAGCGCAACAGTGATCAAGGTGCTGTTGATCGACAGCAGGCCCTGCGACATGCTCGCGGTGAGGAAGGGCCAGTTCCCGATGATCCGGGTGAGCCGCTCCGGCGCTGCGCCGGTCGACGTACAGCGGACCGGGACCCGGCCGACCACGATCGCGACGATCACGAACGTCAGCGCGTCTCCGATCAGGAGAACGCGCAGCAGCGTCTCCGACGAGCCAAGCAGGGCCAGGCCGCCGAGTGCCGCGCCGAGGGCGGTGCCGGTGTTGTTCACCGATCTGAGGTACGCACGGACGCGCAGCCGGTCACCCGTGCTCGTCAGGTGCGCGATGAAACCGTTGCGGACGCCGGCGGTCGCGCGGGTCGCGGTCACCGCGAGTACGGCGACGACGAGGAAGGACCACCAGTTGCCGATCACGCAGTACGCGAGGACTGCACACGCTTCGGTCAGGCACAGGCCGACGAACACCGGCCTCGCGCCGATCCGGTCGCCGAGGATGCCCAGTGGTACGCCGGTCAGCAGAGCGGCCGCGCCCGCGACGGTCAGTCCGAGCGCAACCTGCCGCGCAGAGAGGCCGACGTACGTCACGAGGTAGATCACGCTGACCGTCGCGAAGGCGCCGTCGCCGACGCTGTTCAGGAGTCCGGCCGAGGCCAGCGATCTGACCGGACCTCTCGGTGGAACCCATCGCCCGAAGGGCCGGTCCGATCGCCCGAAGCGCGGACCTGATCGCCCGGAGGGCAGGCGGAAACGTCGCACGACACCATCTCCTTCTCGTGCCTCACAGGACACACACCGCCTCACAGGACGGCCTGACAGGGAGCAAGCGCCCGGAGCGCCGGGCGTACCGGCGATTCTCGTGTGCGACCGACTGCATCGCCAGCAGTTTTCGGTGCCGACTGCCCGCGTGCGCCGGACAGTCGGCACCGAGTCAGCTAAGCGAGAGCCCCGAGCCAGGCGTGGTCGGGGTAGCGCGGTTCGATGTGGTCATGGAGCCAGGTACGACGGGGTACGTCGAGGAGCGTCGCGACGTCGTTGAAATCCTCGGTGTCCTTGGGGCGATCGCTGCGGGACTTGAACAGCAGCACGATCTCGGGGGCGAGGTAGGGCAGGCCGTCGGCGGTGGTCAGGGTGATCTCGTCGAGTGGTTTGCGGAGGGTGCCGCGGCCGCGGTGGTAGACCCATTCGTCGCCGTCGGACGCTGCGAGGATGATGCGGACCGGTGCCGGAAACTGGTCGTCGGGAAAGGCCAGTACGTGGGGGCCGGGGGTCAGTTGCTCGCCTGGTTCCCACGGCCGGAGGTCGCCGGTGTTCGGGTTCTCGACCATCGGCCGCGGATCGGTGAACGTGGCGGCGACGTGGTGCAGGTCGCGGGCCAGGACCAGTACGTCGACGTCGGTGTGCTTGCGGCGTACCCGATCGGCGAACAGGTCGAGCGCCCACCCGCCGGCGATCCAGTACCGCGCCGGGTAGTCCGCGAACAGGGTGCGTGCCGCGGCCAGAACTTCGTTGTCCACAAGGGACTCCTTCGCATGGTGTCGGATGCGGTGAGCCCCTGGGAGAGTCAGAGCCGCCGGCGGATTCGAGGCGGCACCGCGCAAGAACTGCGCATAAGACCACCTCCTCCACGCTCTGACACTCGACGCACAGCCTAACGACCTCAGCGGTCCACGAAGGTGCGGGACGCGGTCGGTCCAGGAATACGCGGAGGTGGTCGGTGCGGGCATGACCGGCAGGAATACTGGGGCGATGGAGGAACTGGCGAAGTCGACCTGGACACACGAGGACTTCGACGTGATGGGGTGGCACGACGCGCACGTGCACGCCGTGAGCGTCGGCGTACGGGAGGACGACAGGTTCCCGTGGCAACGCGTCCTGATCGACCTCGACTACATCGTGCGGTGGGTTGATCCGGTGTTCCCGCGCCGGACGTTCACGTTCTGGGTGGCGCCGGCGACGCTGGTGTTCGACGAGGCGTGGGACATCAGCGGCGAACTCGAGCCGCTCAACGACCTCCTCGAGATCGCCGACCTGCACCGGCTCGAGCCGCCCGACGACCGTCGGGACCCGTTGTGGCACATCGACGGCCACAACTTCGACCTCCGCCTGCGGGCGCCCGGCTTCACGCAGTACTTCCGCACGCGTCCGATCCATACGAAGTCGCAGTACCTGACTCCGAGCGCACGCGGCGGCCTGAGCTTCGCCGAACATCCGTTCAGCTGAGCGGCGCTTCCGATGGTCCGGCCGTACGGTGGGTGGCATGGGCTATGAGATCGGGGTGCGCTCTTCCGTGTTCGACGAGGTGGTCGATCGTCGCGGGTCGAACTCGATGAAGTGGTCACAGGAGTTGCTCGCGCCGGACGAGATCGCTGCCGATCCGTTGCCGATGTGGGTCGCCGACATGGATTTCAAGGCGCCGCAGGCTGTCCGCGACGCGCTGCACGAAGCGGTGGATTACGGGATCTTCGGGTATCCGAGTGGCCCGAGCGCGAGCTATCTGGATGCGGTCACCAGTTGGCAGGCGCGCCGGTTCGGTTGGGAGGTGCCGCGTGAGTGGGTGCTGCAGACGGCGGGCATCATCACCACGCTGAAGACTGTGGTGCAGGCGTTCTCGGCGCCCGGGGACTCGGTGCTGATCCAGCCGCCCGTGTACGTGCACTTCCACCACGACGTACAGCTCAACGGACGGCAACTGGCGTACGCCCCGCTGGAGCGCACCGGCGACGGGTACCGCTTCGACGCCGCCACGTTCGAGGCCGCGATCCGGCCGGACACCAAGCTGTTCGTCCTCAGCCATCCGCACAACCCGACCGGCAACGTCTGGTCGGAGGACGAACTGCGCACGATGGGCGAGATCTGCGCGCGCCACGGCGTACTCGTGGTGTCCGACGAGATCCACCAGGACCTGATCCTCAACCCCGCCAAGCGGCACGTGCCGTTCGCGTCGCTCGGACCGGAGTTCGCTCGCAACAGCATCACGTGTACGGCGCCGAGCAAGACGTTCAACCTGCCCGGTCTGCAGTGCGCCAACGTCTTCGTCCCGGATCGGCGACTGCGCGAGGAGCTCGCCCGGCGGTACGAACGCAACGTGTTCCCGATCGGCAACCTGCTCGGCATGGTCGCGGCCGAGGCTGCCTACA
>DASXXB010000482.1:0-34380 GCA_036503355.1 Kribbella sp.
GCGCGGCGAGAAGCCGGCGCGCTCGCACATCTCGACGAGGTGGCGGCGGCAGCGTTCGCAGCCCGCGATCCAGGGCTTGCTCGCGTGGTCGGCGAGGAGAGTGCCGCCGCCGGTGGTGAGCAGGTAGAGCTGGTCGTCGAGGTGGCCTGCCACTGACGCTTGCACGATCCAAGTCGTACGCGTGCGGCGTGGTGGTGAACGCGTACGCACCTGTTCCGGAAGGGCTTCGGCGATGACGCGGGCCGCGGGCCCTGGGCACAAGGTGGCCGGGGTCCGCGGCGCCGCGGCCTAGGCTTTCAGGACCGGCGCGAGTGCCTTCGTGCGCGAGCCTTCGTAGGCGGCGAGGAGGATGCCGAGGACGGCGATGCCTTCCTCCTCGGTGTGCAGTGGGCGCTGCTTGCCGGCCAGCGAGTCGGCGAAGTGGCCGATCTCGGCGACGAACGTGTCGACCGGTTCGAACTCGAACGTCTCGGTCTCACCGGACCGGAGGCGGTACGAGAGCGTCGTACCGTCGCTGGTCAGTGAGCCGAGCTCGCCGACGGCGGAGAACCGCTCGGTGGAGGTGGCCGGCTGGTACGCCCAGCTGGTCACCAGTTGCCCGACGACTCCGTTGTCGAACCTGATCAGTACCTGCGCGGAGTCCTCGCCCTCCATGAACTTCAACCGGTGCGTGGACAGCATCGCGGTCGCCTCGACCGGCATCCCGCCGGCCAGGTGCAGCATCAGATAGGTGGGGTGGTACCCGGTGTCGATGAGCTCGCCGCCGCCACTGGTCTTGCTGCTCGCCCGCCAGCCCATCGTGCTCGGGTCGAAGTCGTTGTAGAAACTGTCGGTCGTCCGTACCTCGTACACAGTGCCGATCGTCCCGCTCTGCAGGAGTTCGCGGGCCTTCGCCACCGCCGGCATGAAGAGCTGGTTGTGCGCGCACATCAGCGTCACGCCGTTCTCGGTCACCGCCTTGCGCACGTCCGCTGCTTCCTCGGCGGACAGGCAGAGCGGCTTCTCACAGAGGATGTGCTTACCTGCCTCGGCCGCCGCGACGATCGCGTCCCGGTGCAGGTGGTGCGGTAGACAGATGTCGACCGCGTCCAGTTCCTCGCCGGCGAGCATCTCCCGATAGTCCGTGTACGCCGTGGCGCCAAGCTCCTCGCCGCGCTTCTTCGCGGTCTCCTCGACGGCGTCCGCCACCGCGGTCACACCGATCCGGTCGGCGTGCTGCCGGTAGCCCTTGATGTGCGCCGAGGCGATTCCCCCGGCACCGATGAGTCCAACCTTGATCATCGGAAACCCCTCTCAGCTGTAGGAAATCACTCGGTTGGACTCAGCCGCCGCATTCGCCGCAACGACCAATCGGGTCAGCTCGACGGCGCGCGAGATGTTGTCGTCGGCCCGCGTTCCGTCGTTGATGTGCGACACCCACTGCGCGAAGGCGTCCGGCGCGTGCTCGGGCACGTCCACCGGTTCACCGTTCACCAGCAGTACATTGCCGCGATCGGTGTACGTGAGCGTGCCCTCGGTGCCGAACAGCTCGATCGTGAACGGGTTGCTGCTCGCGAATCCGGCCTCGATCACGCCGATCCGCTGGTCGCCGTACCCGGCCACCACGACAGCGTTGTCTTCCAGCCCGCGACCGGCCACCGAGCGGTACGTCGCACTCACCGTCTCGGGCTTCGCGCCGAGGAACAGCTGGGTCAGGTACACGGGATGGCAGCCGAGGTCGGTGAGCGCGCCGCCGATCGCGGCCTTCGGCTCGAAGAACCGCTGCGGCAACCAGCCCTCCTTGCCGTCGCGCCCGATCGCGCCGTCGTGCGAGAGCCGGACCCGGCCGTAGGTCAGCGTGCCCAGGGTGCCCTTGTCGAGTACTTCGCGGATCGCCGTCGTGTAGCCGTGGTAGAGCCGCGGCAGCGAGACGATCAGCTTCACGCCGGCCGCGTCGGTGGCGGCGATGATCTCCTCCGCCTCGGCGACCGTGGGCGCGAGAACCTTCTCGGTGAAGATGTGCTTGCCGGCCTGCGCCGCCTTGAGCATCACGTCGCGGTGCACGTCGGTGGGGGTCGTGATCACCACGCCGTCGAGATCGTCGCGCGCGAGCAGCGCGTCGAGGTCGTCGGTGAACTCCACCCCGAACTGCTCGGCGCCGGCGCGGCCGCGCTCGGCGTCGTCGTCCCAGACGGCCACCAGCTCCGTCCCGGGGTGCGCCTGGGCCTGCCGCGAATAGTCGCCGGCATGGACGTGCCAGAAGCTGATCGTCGCGATCTTCAGTGGATTGGACACGCGCTGGTCCTCCTCGGTGGAGCCTGCGGGAAACGTTTCAGATCGACCGTCGGCAGATCACGGTACAACGTTGTCAGGAGTCCGCAACAGACTTCCGGCAAGGCCTTCCACACGCTGAGACCAGCGCGCAGTCGAGGTGCTTATAGTTATCCAGGAGTCCTGGATTACCGAAGGAGTGCCGCATGTCGGAGGAGCCGGCGGGTGGGGATCTGTCACGGCTGCGGCAGTTGAATGCGGTCGGCGTACTGCGGGAGTTGCGCGGCGATCAGCCGCTGACGCTCACCGAACTGTCCAAACGAACAGGGCTGTCGCGCGCTTCGACCGAGGACGTGGCGCGGGACCTGCTCGGCCGTGGGTGGCTCGCGGAGGTGGCGCCCGCTCCGGGGTCGGTCGGGCGGCCGGCCAGGAGGTATCGCTTCAACGCCGGCGCCGGGCGGTTGCTCGGGGTGGACGTCGGCGGGCACAAGGTGCTCTCGATCGTGACCGACCTCGACGGCGACGTACTGCACCAGGTCCGCGTCGAGGTCCCCGCCGAGGCGGGCCGCCGCGAACGCCTCGCAGCCCTGGACCGCTGCGTGACGAAGGCTCTCACCGGAGCGGGAGTGACGGGTCCGGAGATTTGGGCGACGGGGGTGGCGACGACGGGGCTGGTCGACGGGACCGGGAAGGTGATGTTGTCGGATTCGCTGCCGGAGTGGACCGGAGTGGATCTGGCCGCGCACGTACGCCGGTTGGTGCCGGGGCCGGTGCGCGTAGAGAACGACTGCAAACTCGCCGCTCTGGCGGAAACGTGGCGCGGCGTGGCGCGCTACGCGAAGGACGTGGTCTTCCTGCTCGCCGGCCTGCGCACGGGCGCCGGCCTGATCATCGACGGCAAACTCCACCGCGGCTTCGCCAACTGGTCCGGTGAGATCGGCGCCCTCCCGGCAGCAGGATGGCTGGATGCACCCACCCACCTCGAGAACTGGCTGAGCGCGCGGGCTGAACGGGCAGGTGGTTCGGCCGATGGGTTCGAGCAGGTGTTTGTGACTGCTCGGGCGGGTGACTCGACGGCGGTGGAGGCCGTGCAGGCGTACGTGCGCGACCTCGCGGTCGGGGCGTCCGCTCTGGTGCTCACCTTGGATCCGCAGCTGGTGGTGATCGGCGGCGGGTTCTCGCGGTCGGCCGACGTGATGGTGGAGCCGTTGCGCCGCGAGCTGGACCGGTGGTGCCTGCGGACGCCGGAGATCCGGGTGTCGGCGTTCGCGGACGAAGGGGTCGCTCTCGGGGCCGTCCGGCTGGCACTGGACGAGGTCGAGGCGACCATCACCAGCGGCCTGAGACCTTGACATAATTTTCCTGGACTCCATGATTATCCCATGAAAAGGCTCGCCGCAGGTCTCGCGGTGGCCGGGTTGCTGTTACCGGCCCAGACCGCGATGGCAGACCACGCTCCCCCGGCCACAACGGTCACCTACACCACCTCCGACGAGGTGATCGCCAACCAGGAGCGCGGGTTCTACCACCACGAGGAGACGCACTACTACGCCGACAACTCCGGCTACGTCCCCCTGGACGTCGCCACCTTGCGCAACTTCCGGACCCAGGAGCACATCACGCAGATCCTGCGGCTGTTCTACCTGGAGAAGTTCGCCAAGCAGGACGTGATCGACAAGCACTACCTCGACCTCATGCAGGCCGACTTCCGCGCCGCGCGGGCGGCCGGTGTCAAGATGATCGTCCGCTTCGCCTACGCCCTGCCGGGTGCCGGCTGGCCGCCGCCGACGCCGTACGGCGACGCGCCGGTGTCCCGCGTCGTGCGGCAGATCAAGCAACTCACGCCGATCCTGCGGGCGAACTCGGACATGATCGCGACCGTCCAGTCCGGTTTCGTCGGGCTCTGGGGCGAGGGCTACTACACGGACTACTTCTCGAACCCGGCGGAACCGAGCCAGGTCTCGGACCAGAACTGGGCCGACCGCAAAGCCGTGATCGACGCGCTCCTCCAGGCGCTGCCGAAGGACAAGACGGTCCAGGTACGGACGCCATACATGAAGCAACGGATGTACGGCGTACCGACCGGAACCGCGGGCGCCTTGACGGCGGACCAGGCCTACAACGGCTCCGCGCTCGCCCGGATCGGGCACCACAACGACTGCTTCCTGGCCAGCCCGGACGACTTCGGGACCTACCTGAGCGACCCGATCGAGCTCGACAAGGATTTCGTTGCCCAGGACACCAACTACGTTCCCGAGGGCGGCGAGACCTGCGGCGTGAACGCGCCGCGCTCGGAGTGGCCGTCCGCGTCGGCGGAGATGGCCCGGCTGCACTTCTCGTTCCTCAACATCGAATACCACCCGGACGTGCTCGCGAGCTGGGGCGACAACATCGAGATCGCCAAGCAGAAGCTCGGGTACCGGTTCGCGCTGACGCAGTCCACCGTGTCGGCCGAGCGTGGGACCGTGAAGGTCGGCGTACAGCTCCGCAACGACGGCTGGGCGGCGCCCTACAACCCGCGGCAGGTGCAGCTCGTTCTCCAGAGCAGCAAGCACACCTTCAAGTACGACGTGCCGGCCGATCCTCGCCGCTGGAGCGCCGGCGCTCTGATATCGCAGAACTGGACGGTGCCGGCTCCGCCGGAGCCGGGTACGTACAAGGTTCTGCTCAACATCGCGGATCCCAAGTTGCAGTCGCAGGCCAAGCTGCCGGGCTCCGCCGAGACCTACAACGCGGTGTATGCGGTGCGGTTGGCGAACAACGGAACCTGGCAGCCGGCCACTGGTTACAACGACCTACAGCAGACGGTAACTATCGGAGTGAGTCGGTGAAGAAGGTGGTGAGGTTGGTGACGGCGGGCGTGACGAACTCGTCGCGGTCGTAGAGATCCACGTGGGTTGCGTTCTCGATCCAGGTGAACTCCTTCGGGCCGCCGGACCTTTGGAAGGCCTCGACGCTCATCCAGGCCGTGACGGCTTCGCGGCCGGCGATCATCAGCAATGGGCGCGGGGCGATCAGGTGGATCGCGTGGAACGCATCGAACGTCGCGATGCGGTCCACGCTGATCCACGGAAGGATCTTCGTCGAACGCTCGTGCATGGCACGTGGGGTGCAGTAGTACTCCCATCCCTCGTACACGTGCTGCCCACCGGCGCGGGCCGCGTCCCCGGTCGGCGGGAACAGTGCGAAGGACTGCACCTCCGCACCCTCCGCCTCGGCAGTCCGAGCGGCGGCCGCGGCCGCGAGCAGGCCCTGGAACACGGCCGGGTCCTGCGTCCCGTCGGGACCGACCCGGAACTGCCGCGCGATGTCCACCGCACTGACCGTCGCGAGTGCCTTGATCCGTTGGTCGGTCGCGGTGGCGACGAGGCCGTAGCCGCCGGACGCACAGATGCCGAGGGCACCGATCCGTTCCGCGTCGACCTCCGCACGCGTGGTCAGGTAGGAAACGGCCGCTTTCAGGTCCTCGACCCGCTGCGCCGGGTCCTCCAGGCCGCGAGGAAGCCCTTCGCTCTCACCCTGGTACGCCGCGTCGAACGCCAGCGTCACGAATCCCTGCGCGGCGAGGCGCCGCGCGTACAGGCCGGCTGCCTGCTCCTTCACGCCGGTCCCCGGGTGACCGACGACGATCGCCGGCCGCGGGCCGTCGTACCCCTCGGGCAGGTAGAGCTGTCCGGCGATCTTCAGACCGCCGCTGATGAAGTTCACGTTGGTTGGCATGTCTCCAAACTCGCCGCCGGGCAGCCTGTGTTCCAGGGAGGGTTCTGCCTATGCAAGCCGGTACCAGGCACCTTGGGCGCCGACACCGCACACTGGTGGCATGGACAACGAGCTCGGTGAATTCCTCCGGTCGCGGCGCGCGGCTCTCGACCCGGCGCAGGCGGGTCTGCCGGACGACGGCCGGCTGCGGCGGGTGCCGGGGCTGCGGCGCGAGGAGCTCGCCCAGCTCGCGCACGTCAGCGTCGACTACATCGTCCGCCTCGAGCAGGGCCGGACCCGGCGCGTCTCCCGGCCGGTCCTGGACGCGCTCGCGGACGCGCTGCAGCTCGCGCCCGACGAACGCGAGTACCTGTTCACGGTGGCCGACGTCGCGCCGGCCGCGCCGCGTCGTCCCGTGCAGCCCGAGGTCGCGCCCCAGCTACGCCAGCTTCTGGACCGGATGTACGACGTACCCGCGATGGTCCTGCATCGCGGCATGGACGTCCTGGCCTGGAACCAGGGCGCCGCCGCGCTCCTCACCGACTTCGCCACGCTGCCGCCGGCGCACCGCAACCTGATCCGCCTCACGTTCCTCGACGCGCAGGTGCGGGCGTTGTACGACGACTGGCCGCGGGCCGCTCGCGAGTGCGTCGCCGTCCTGCGGATGGAGGCCGGCCGGACGCCGAACGATCCGGCGATCAACGCCCTGGTCGGCGAGCTGAGCGTCCAGGACCCGGACTTCCGGACCTGGTGGGCGACCCACCAGGTCCGTGGCCCACGGCAACTGCTCAAGACCTACAACCACCCGACGGCCGGCAAGCTGACGCTCGACGTACAGCAGTTCACCGTCGACAGCCATCCCGAACAGTTGCTGGTCGCGTACACGGCCGCGGAAGGCACTCCGTCGTACGACGGGCTGCAGTTCCTCCTGCAGTGGGCGGGCGATCAGCGAACTAGCCCTCGTCGCGGGGAGACGCCTGGGGCACGGGCCGGCGGTCGTGGGTGATGCCGGCGGCGGCGTAGGCGTCGGCTTCGTCGAGGGTTTCGTGTTCGAGAAGTTCGGCGGCGATCGAGTCGAGCTTCGCACGGTTGTCGCGGAGCAGACGCCGGGCCTCGGCGTAGCACTGCTCGATCAGGCGGCGTACTTCTTCGTCGACGGTGTTGAGCAGCTGGTCGGAGACCCCCGCCATCCGGGCGTCGCCCTCGGGCGGCAGTACCGACACCGGGCCGATCGCGTCGGACATGCCCCAGCGGCCGACCATCGAGCGGGCGATCCGGGTCGCCGTCTCGAGGTCGCTCTCGGCGCCGGTGGTGACGACGCCGAGCACCTCCTGCTCGGCCGCCATCCCGCCGAGCGCACCGATGATCCGGCCGCGCAGATACTCCACGTCGTACCCGTACCGGTCCGACTCCGGCGTCGACAGCGTCACCCCGAGCGCGCGTCCACGCGGGATGATCGACACCTTCCGCACCGGGTCGGCGCCCTTCTGGATCATGCCCAGCAGCGCGTGGCCGCCCTCGTGGTACGCCGTACGCCGGCGCTCCTCCTGCGGCATCACCACGTTGCGGGCCGCACCGAGCTGGATCTTCTCCAGCGCGTCGGTGAGGTCCCGCTGGGTGATCTGCGACTCGCCCTGCCGGGCCGCCGCGAGGGCCGCCTCGTTCAGCAGGTTCGCGAGGTCGGCGCCGGTCATACCGGGCGTGGACCGCGACATCGCGGTCAGGTCGGCGTCGGGCGCGAGCGGCTTCCCGCGCGCGTGCACCTTGAGGATCGCCTCCCGGCCGGGCTGGTCGGGCGCGTGCACCGTGATCGTCCGGTCGAACCGGCCGGGCCGGAGCAGGGCCGGATCGAGGACGTCGGCACGGTTCGTGGCGGCGAGCACCACGACGCCCTCGGTACCGGAGAAGCCGTCCATCTCGGTGAGGATCTGGTTCAGCGTCTGCTCGCCCTCGTCGTGCCCTCCGACCGAGCGGGCGCCGCCCCGGGCCCGCCCGATGGTGTCGATCTCGTCGATGAAGATGATCGCCGGCGCCACCTTCCGCGCCTCACCGAACAGCTCCCGCACCCGGCTCGCGCCCACGCCGACGATCATCTCGATGAACTCCGAGGCGCTCGCGGAGAAGAACGGTACGCCGGCCTCACCGGCGGTCGCCCGCGCCAGCAGCGTCTTGCCGGTGCCGGGCGCGCCGGCCAGCAGCACGCCCTTCGGCGCCCGCGCACCGAGCCGCCGGTACTTTCCGGGATCCTTCAGGTAGTCGACGACCTCCTCGATCTCGGCCTCGACCTCGTCGATCCCGGCCACGTCCGCGAACGTCACCCGGACCGTACTCGGGTCGACCGGCTTCTTCTGCTGGCCACCGCCGCCGAGCAGCCCGCCGATACCGCCACCGGCCCGGCTGCGCCGGAAGAGCCAGAAGTAGAACGCTCCGATCAGGATGAACGGGCCGAGTGAGATCAGCAGGTTCAGCAGCACGCCGCGTTGTGCGACCACCGGCGTGGCCCGGACCGTGGCGCCGCCCTTCTGCAGGTCGCTGTACAGGTTGTCGTTGGCGAACGTCGGCCGCTCGGTGGTGAACTTCGTGTACGTCGACCCGCTCTTGCCCGGCACCTCCGCGGCCTGCTTCAGCCGCCCCTCGATGGTGTCGCCCCGGGAGAAGATCTCGGCGACGTTCTGCTTCTGCACCTGCGCGGTGAAGTCGGTGTAGGCGATCGTCTGCTCGCCACCGGCCAGTTGGTCCTGCATCGTGGTGAGCAGGAACAGCACCAGGTACCCGCCGACGATCCAGGCGACCCACTTCCACCACCGCGGCCGCCGCGGCTTGTCGTCGCCGTGCCCGGCGGGCAGGCCCTCGGTCCGCCACGGCTTGTGCGGCGGCCGTTGCGACCCGTCACGCTTCCGGTCGCCCTGGTCGCCGTCCTGCCCGGCGTTCGCCTGGTCCTTCGCCGGCGGCTCCTTCTCGCTCATGCAGCCAAACATAGAACCTGAACCAACCACGGCCCAGCAACCAGGGAGACGTGCCCTCGCGCATTCTGCTCGGCAGTCGTCTGCTGACAGCGGAAGGGGGTTCTGCTGGGGCGCCGGCTGCCGCAGGGTGGAGGTGTCGAAGGAGGACACATGCACGTCGAGAAGTACGTCGAGAAGCCGACTGCCACCTGGCCGTCGCCAGGTCCCGAGATCCCCAGGCCGTGGCCAGGACAGCCCCCGAAGCCGGGGACTCCCCAGCCGCAGCCTCAGCCGGACCCGGGCCGGCCGGCCGCGCCGCAGCCGATCCTGCCGTCGTGGTACGAGCCGACCTCGATCACGGTGGAGCGCGAACTGGCCGACCGGCTGCTGGCGGAGCGGGTGATCCTGATCGGCGGGCGGCTCGACGACAGCCTCGCGAACCACGTCGCGTCACAACTCCTGCTCCTGGATGCCCGCAGCAGCGACCCGATCACCGTTCACCTGTCGTCCGCGGACGCCGACCTGGACGCGGCGCTCTCGGTCGCCGCCGCGATCGATCTGATCACCTCGCCGGTCCACGTGGTGGCGCGGGGCAGCGTCCGCGGGCCCGCCATCGCCGTACTCGCCGCTGCCGAACAGCGCGAGGCCCATCGGCACACGACGTTCGTGCTGACCGCGCCGCAGTTCACCGCCGAAGGCACCGCGGACGAACTGGCCACCCTCGCCGAACAACACGACCGCCAGTCGGCCCGCCTCGCCGACCTGATCGCCGACGCCACCGGACGCCCGGCCGACGAGATCGCAGCCGACCTCGCCGCGGGTCGCCTCCTGACCGCCACGGAAGCCGAGGCCTACGGCCTGATCAGCCGCCTTCTCTAGACGGCCTGTTCCCTCAGGGGATCGTGAGGACGAGGCGGCCGGCGCTCTTGCCGGTCGCCTGGCGGGTCCACGCGCTCGCGACGTCGTCGAGAGTGACGGTCTCGTGGGCGACGGTGATCTCGCCGGACGCCGCGTGCTGCAGTACGGCGGTCAGCGCGTCGCGTCGCTGATCCGCCGTGAGCGCGTTGTTCGTGTAACCGAGAACGCTCGCCGACTTGCTGCGCAGTACTGAAGACGAGAACACCGCCTCGTCGCCCGACGACCCGCCGAGGTTCACCAGGCGGCCGCCGGGGGCGAGCACCCGCGCGGCAGCGGTCGCCGCGACGCCGAACACCGGATCGACGACCACATCGTACGACGGTGCGCCCAGCCGCGACGTCAGCTCGTCGACATCCGTGCTCAAGGCAACCACTTCGTGAGCGCCGGCCGCGAGCGCGCGTTCCCGGGACGCATCCGACCGTACGACGGCAACGACGCGCGAGGCCCCGAGTACCCGGGCCGCTCCGATCGCCACCTGCCCGACCGCGCCGCCACCGCCCAGGACCATGACCTGCTCCCCCGCCTTCAGCTGAGCGCGCCACGTCAACGTCATCCACCCCGCGACCCCGGACAACCCGATCGCCGCCACCGCCGCGTCCAGCACCGGCACGTCAACGACCACCAGATCCTCGTCCGGTACGGCGGCGCGTTCTGCGAAGCTGCCGTCGCCCGACGCCATCCCGGCCGAGGTCGCGAAGAACACGCGGGTGCCGGGCGCAACCGTCGCCGACTCCTCCACCACGCCGACGCCCTGCACACCCGGCACGTACGGCAGCGCCGGCGCGCCGAAGTACGACGTACCGGAGGCGCACAGCAGGTCGAGCGGGACGATCGGCGCCGCCGTCACGCGCACGATCGCAACACCCTCGCCGCTGACCGGATCCGGATGCTCGGCATGCGCCGGCGGCTCGCCATGGGTATGCAGTACTGCGGCTCGCACACGACCTCCTCAGGTAGCGATGTCCGGATAGGGCAGCGCGTGCTGCCGCAGCGCCCGACCATACGCCTTCTGGTACTCGAGCGGCCCGTGGTCGCGCTCGAACATCGCGATGAACAAGGTCAGCGTCAGGAACGGATGCGCGCCGAGCTCGAACAGCGCGACGTGGTCGTGCTCCCGCAACGCCTTGCGCTCCGCCTCGGTGAACGACTGCCACGTCGACCGCTCGGGAACCGCACAGTTCAGGAGCTGATTGGCGACCTCTGCCTCCCACCAGGTCACCGTCCCGGCGGGATCTTCCCGGTACCGCTCGACCAGCGAAGGATCCCGGTCCACCGTGTACAGGAACTTGTTCAGCAGGTACTTGCTCATGCCGGTGCTCCGTTCGGGTACCAGGTGAAGTACGCCTCCATGGTGTGGAACAGGTCCAGTGAATCGACATGGTCCGCCTTCGCGCCGGCCCCGGCGACGCCCATCATCAGCATGAAATCCATGAACCCGTGGGTCGCGTTCCCGGGCAGATGCAGGCTGTCCAGCGTCACCTCCGACAGGCAGCCGTCGATGTCACCGCTCGCGATCCACTCCACGGCCTTGCGGTCGAAGTCCGGATCCGGCCCGTGCTCGCCGAACTGCCGCGGGCCGCCGAGCTCCAGCGACAGGTGCCCGGTCCCGATGATCGCCACCCGCTTGTCGATCGGCCACGACTCGACCAACTGCCGGATCGTCCGTCCGAGCTCGACGAACCGTCCCGGGCGCGGCAACGGCGGGGCGAAGATGTTGGTGTAGATCGGCACGATCGGCAGGTCCGCGTCCGGCCGCAGCGTGATGATCGGGCAGGTAATGCTGTGGTCGATCCGCAACTCGTTGCTGAAGGCAAGGTCGAAGCCGGCGTCCAGCCCGTTGCGCAGGATGTGCGAGGCGAGCTGCTCGTCGCCGGCCAGCCGCATCCGCGGCAGCCCGAACTCGCGTTCCTCGTTGTACCAGTTCGCGTCGAAGTACGGCGCCTTGCCGACCAGGAACTGTGGCATGTTGTCCAGCCACAACTGGTGGAAGTGGTCGCTGCCGACCATCACCAGGATGTCCGGGCGGGCTTTGGTCAGGGTTTCGCGGAACGCCTCGATCTTCGCCACCCACTCGTCGGCGAACGGCGGGCGGTCGGCACCGGTCGCGGTACTCGCCCGGTAGTAGAACGGATGGTGCGTGGAGGCGATCACCGCGGCGACTGTGGCCATCTGGTGCTCCTTTACGGCTCGACGTATTCGGCGTTGCGATCGATCGTCAGGTAGGCGTCCATCCCGATCGGACGCCGACGCTCCTCGGCCAACTGCCCCAGCAACCCGGCCGCCCGGGCGAGCAGCGCGAACCCCCGCAGCAGCTCGACAGGCAACCGCAGATCGGCCAGCGCGGCCCCACACACCCCCGCACCGTTCAGCGGAAGACGGCGCCCGAGCACCTGCTCGTGCATTCGGCCGACAGCCTGGAACAGCTTGAGATGCGGCCCTTCCAGCCCTTCCTCACGCGCGATCCCGATCAGCACCGGCGTCCGCGGATCCTCGACCTTGTGCACCGGATGCCCCAACCCGGGGATGAACGTTCCGCCGGCCCGGGCCTGTTGGACGAGTTGCAAGGCGAGGGCGTCCCAGCCGGAGTCATCGGTCGGCACGGGGTCCGGGAGCGCGCCATGCAGGAACTGGGCGCAGTCCTCGGTGACGCCCAGGAAGCGGCTGCCGCCGCCAAGCAAGCCGGCCGCCAGCGCCCCTTGGAGGGCGTCGGGCGCGGAGAGGTACGTGAGGCGAGCGGCGATGGCGGTCGGCGTGAAGCCGTGGTCGGCGAGTGCTACCAGGACCGCCTCGAAGACGCGGGTCTCCGACGGCGTCGGGCGGCGCAGCGCGACCAGCCAGAAGGCGAGTTCGCCGAAGCCGACCTTGCCCATCAGGTCGGCCGTGAGGTCCTGTCCGAGCAGCCGAATCTCGTCGGCTGTCGACGTACCCAAGGACGTGGGGAAGCTCAGTCCGTCAGCCACTTGCGCAGCTCACCTCCGTGTTCGTCGAGGGACGGCGGCGGCAGCCGGTACGACGCCGCGCTGCCGGAGAACGTGATGGGGTTGCGGACGCCCGGGATGCCGCCGACCGTCACGACCGGATCCAGCCCGATGTCCTCGGCGAAGGCCACGCCGCCGTCCACGGTGTTGATCGGTCCGCACGGGACGCCCGCGGCGATGATGTCGCGGAACCATTCCATCCGGGTCCGCGTCCGCAGCCGCTCGACCAGCAACGGCCGCAGCTCCTCGCGATGAGCGGTCCGCTTCTCGTTCCGGTCGAACCGCGGATCGTCGGCCAGCTCCGGTACGCCGAGAACCTCGACCAGCTTGCGGAACTGCCCGTTGTTCCCCGCCGTGATGATCAGCTCCCCGTCCGCACAGGGCAGCGGCTCGTACGGGAACAGGCTCGGATGACTGTTCCCCATCCGCTCCGGCACGACGCCGCCCGCGACGTACGCGCTCGACTGGTTCACCAGGCCCGACAGCGCCGACGACAACAGATTGACCTCGACATGCTGACCACGTCCGCTCTCGTGCCGGGCGTTCAGCGCCGACAGAACGCCGATCGACGCATGCAGCCCGGCCATCACGTCGAACACCGAGATCCCCGCGCGGAACGGCTCGCCGTCCGGTGCACCGGTCAGACTCATGAGGCCGGAGATCGCCTGCACGATCAGGTCGTACCCGGGCAGGGCCGCGCCGCGCTCACCGGACCCGAAGCCGCTGATCGACGCGTAGATCAACCGCGGGTTGCCCTCGGCAACGGTCTCGTAGTCGAGGCCGAACCGCGCCAGTCCACCGGGCCGGAAGTTCTCCACCAGTACGTCGGCCCGCCGCGCCAGCTCCTGCGCCGCCGCGAGGTCCGCCGGGTCCTTCAGGTCGAGCGCGATCGACCGTTTGTTCCGGTTGACCGCGAGGTAGTACGTCGAGACGCCGTCGCGGACCGGCGGCTGCCAGGACCGGGTGTCGTCGCCGGCCGGTGACTCGACCTTGATCACGTCGGCACCGAGGTCGGCGAGCAGCATGGTCGCATACGGCCCGGCGAGGATCCGGGAGAAGTCGGCCACCAGCAGCCCCGACAGCGGACCCTTCACACGACCTCCCGCGAGCATCTGCGGACAAGTGTCCGCATCCTTCGACCGCCTCAGTCTCAGCCCGCACGATCGCCACTGTCAACCGCTCGTCGCGAACCCTTGACAGCACTCGACGCGGCGCACAGAGTGAGCCTCATCGCCCCGTTGACCGTCATACGGACGCATGTCCGGCTACTTCTGGAGGGGAATCATGACCACTGCCGAGCGCCCGGTGGTGTTGCGTGGCGGCACCGTTCTGACGATGGACGACCAGCACACCGTCGTACCCGACGGTGACGTGCTGATTGCCGGAAATCAGATCGCAGACGTCGGCCCGCGGCTGGACGTGCCCGAGGGCACGCAGGTCGTGGACGCCTCCGGCGGGATCGTGATGCCCGGGATGATCGACACCCACCGGCACATGTGGCAGACCGCGATGCGCGCGTACGGCGCCGACTGGACACTGACGCAGTACTTCGTCTGGTACTACCTCGAGCACGGCAAGACGTTCCGCCCCCAGGACATCCGCGCCGGCAACCTGACGTCGGCCTGGGAGTCGCTCGAGGCCGGCATCACCACGACCGTCGACTGGTCGCACGGCCTGCAGAGCGTCGAGCACGCGGAGGCCGCCGTGGACGCGCTGCGCTCCGTACCGGGCCGGTTCGTCCTTGCCTACGGCAACATCCAGGCCGGGCCGTGGGAGTGGACGGCGGACCCTACGGTACGCGCGTTCCTCGAGCGCCTCAAAGACGCCGGGGACATCGGGCTGCAGCTGGCGTTCGACGTCACCGGCGACCCCGCGTTCCCGGAGCGGGCCGCGTTCGAGGTCGCCCGCGAACTCGGTCTGGGCGTCACCACCCACGCCGGCGTCTGGGGCGCGACCAACGACAACGGCATCAGGCTGATGCACGAGAACGGCTTCATGACGCCGCAGAACATCTACGTGCACGCGGCCACGCTGACCACCGACTCGTACCAGCGGATCGCCGCGACCGGCGGCTCGATCTCGGTCTCCACCGAGTCCGAGCAGAGCGCCGGCCAGGGCTACCCGCCCACCTGGCAGGTGCGCCGGCACAACATCGGGGTGTCGCTGTCGATGGACACCAGCGTGTGGTGGAGCGGCGACCTGTTCAGCGCGATGCGCAGTACGCTCGGCGCCGACCGCGCCCGCGAGCACCTGGAGGCGCACATGAAGGGCGCCACCGTGACCCACAGCCACCTGCGCGCCGAGCACGTCGTCGACTGGGCGACCCGCGGTGGCGCGAAGGCGCTCGGCCGCGACGACCTCGGCAGCCTCGAGCCCGGCAAGAAGGCGGACGTGGTCCTGATCAAGAACGACGCGTCACCGGTGTCGTTCCCGCTGATCAACCCGTACGGGCAGGTCGCGTTCCAGGCCCAGCGCGGCGACGTCCACACGGTGATCGTCGACGGCCGGATCGTGAAGCAGGACCACCAACTGGTCGGCTGCGACCTTCCCGCCGTACGCCGGGAGGTCGAGGCGACCGTCGAGCATCTGCGCTCGTCGCTCGGCGAGGAGGCCTGGAGGAACGGGATGAACCCGGAGCTGCCGAAGGGCGAGGTGCTGGACAACCCGTACCAGTACACGGACTACAAGTCCGGCTCCACCCGCGAGGCACGTGGCACCATCTTCGGTGCAGAGTAGAGAGCAGGAGGACAGATGGCAGGGCGCGGCACAGGTCCGGACTTCGTCGAGGCGCTGGCTCGCGGGCTGGACGTGCTCGCCTGCTTCGATGCCGGCCACCGCACGATGTCGTTGTCCGAGGTCGCGACCGCGGCCGGTCTCGCCCGGCCGACCGCACGCCGGCTGCTGCTGACCCTGGAGGAACTCGGCTTCGTCCGCAGCACGGACGGCTCGTTCCAGCTCACCCCGAAGGTGCTCACGCTCGGGATGGCGTACGTCGGTTCGCTCGGCCTGTGGGACATCGCGAAACCGCACCTCGAGGCGCTCGTCGCGCGCACCGGCGAGTCGTCGTCGATGGCGCAGCTCGACGGCTCGGACATCGTGTACGTCGCCCGGGTGTCGGTGCCGAAGCTGATCGCGCTCCGCGTCGACATCGGTACCAGGTTCCCCGCTCCGCAGACCTCGCAGGGCAAGGTGCTGCTCGCGGCGCTCCCGCCCGACGAGTTGGCCGAGGTTCTGGCGGAGCCCAGTCGCGCCGGACTCCCGCCGTACATCGGCCGCACCGCCGAGCAACTGCGTGACGAGCTCACCGAGATTCGCGCGCGCGGCTGGGCGCTGGCGGACGAGGAACTCGCGCCGGGCGTCCGCTCGGTCGCCGCGCCGGTCCGCGACGGCACCGGGACGGTCCGGGCCGCGATGAACGTGACGGTGCATGCGGCTGAGACCACAGTGGACACACTGCTGCACGACCACCTGCCGTTGCTGCTGCGGACAGCTGGAGATGTGAGCGCGGAGTGGGCGCTGTGGCAGTCCCGGCCACTCGTCGAGATCGAGCAGCGCGCTCAATCCACTGCTTGAATGGCGGTATGACAGTTCTCGACTCCCCCATCCCCCGGTTCCACCTCGCGATGCCGGTCGACGACCTGGACGCCGCCCGGCACTTCTACGGTGAGGTGCTCGGCCTCGAGCAGGGCCGCAGCTCCGAGACCTGGATCGACTGGAACCTGCGCGGCCACCAGTTCGTCACGCATGTCGCGCCGGAGCGACCGCAGCGGATCCACAACCCGGTCGACGGGCACGACGTACCGGTGCCGCATTTCGGGCTGATCCTGACCGTCGAGGAGTTCCGGAAGTTCGCGGAGCGGTTGCAGGCGGCGGGCACCGAGTTCGTCATCGAGCCGTACGTCCGGTTCCAGGGGCAGACCGGTGAGCAGTGGACGATGTTCTTCCTCGACCCGGCCGGGACCGCCCTGGAGTTCAAGGCGTTCGCGGACGACTCCCAGGTGTTCGCCGCGTGACTACGGTGTGATCCAGCCGGTGATGATCGTCGTACCGGATCGGGTCGTGCAGACCAGCCGGTACGGCGTGACCGGGGGCGGGCCGAGGACGAAGAAGCCGAGTTCGTCGACCTCCGTGGCGATCAGCCGGCCGCCGTCGCCGCGGGCCACGACGGTGCCGGGCTCGGGTGGGTCGAGCTGCCCGAGGACGGCGTCCGGGGTGAGCTCGATCTCGACGGTCCAGCCGTCCGACGCGAACGTGAGCGAGCGCAGGATCGCGCTCTCGGACCGGATCGCCAGCGCGGCCGGCGGTTCGAGCGCGGAGTCGTAGGTGAGCGCGGCCAGTTCGGCGTCGATGGTCCGCCATGCGAACGCCTCCTTGCCGGCTTCGACGAAGGCCGGCGGCACCTCGTCAGCAGCACTCAGCGCTTGACGCAGCGCCTCGATCAACTTCTCGTCGTCGTTCCAGTCGGGGTCGGTCACGCCTCTCACCTCCTCGTTCCGTCATCGTTCCCGCCGGGTCCGTCCGCCGACAGCAAGGCCAGCGCGGGTGTCTGCCGGAGCCGGGTCAGGCAGCGGGCCCGGCTCGGTCCGATACTTCCGACCGGCACCGCCAGCCGTCTGCTGATCTCGTCGTACGGCGCCGGTGGGTCCTGCATCAGCAACGACAGCAGCAACTGGCAGCGCCGCGACAGCTCCGCGAACGCGGTCCGCAGGATCGCGCCGCGTTCGTGCCGCAGTACTTCGTCCTCGGCGATCGCCTGCTCGGGTACATCGGTCGCGTCCGCCGGGTCGACCGGTTCGACGCGACTGCTCGTGCGGAGCAGCCGGAAGCACTCGCGCTGGGTGGTGGTCGCGATCCAGCCCGGGAGCGCGGCCGGCTCGCGCAGGCCGGGCAGATGCTCGACGAGCCGCAGCCAGACGCTCTGCCCGACGTCGTCGATGTCGGGCTGTGTCAGCCGGTACCGCCGGCAGATCGAGTACACCAGCGGCGCGTACCGTTCGACCAGCTCGTCCCACGCGTCCTTCTCGCCGCCCCTGGCCCTGATGACCAGGTCGACGACTGCCGGGTCGTCCCGCATGTCGTCCCCCTTTTCACCGGACCGCCTCTACTGGTACAGAGCGTTCCGGACCAGTGCTGATACATCAGGCCCCGAGAGCGACGAACGACCTGCCCGCCGCATCCGCGACCGGGTCACCTCGCGCGCCACGACGAGCGTTCGCGAACGCCTCGGCGAGCGACTGCCCGTCCCGCAGGTTCTCGTGCACCGCGAGCATCAACGGTGCTGTTGCCGGGTCGTTCACCGGTACGACGCTCGCGAGGATGCCGGCCGCGCCGAGCGGGATCAGGCTGCTGCTCAACCCCAGCAGCTCGTCCGCGCCGACCGGCTTCGCCAGCCCGGAATCGCAGCTCGGCAGCACCATCCGGTACGGCGCCTTGCGCAGCCGCTCGAAGTCGTACACGGTCAGCGGGCCGTCGTCGAGCCGCAGCGACGAGAACAGCGGGCTGTCCGCGCGGAACGTCCCGTGCGCGGCAATGTGCGCGATCCAGGCGCCGTCGAGCTCTCGCAGTACGTTCTCCGCGGTCGCATCACCGTCCGCGAGCACGGTCGCGTCCGGGTACTGCTCGGCCAGCCGCATCACCTCGGCACGACCCGCGGGCAGCCCTGGGCCCAGCACGAGTACGACGCGTCGATCCGACGGCGGCCGCAGCTTGCGCGCCCGCAACCAGGCAGCCGCCGAAGGCACCACGTTCACCGCCCGATCAGCCAGCCCCGGCACCAAGCCCCAAGGCAACGCCTGCAACCGGCCCGGCGGCACCATCACCACCGCCCGGTCCTCCAGCAACTCCAGGGCATCTCCCAGAATCGCCTCTCCCAACCGTCGCCCGAGCACGTCCAACGAGGGGCCCCGATAGGCAGGCCCCGGGCTGTTGTGAGGGCGGGCGTGGGCGAGTCGGCGGAGGCGGAACCGCGACCGCTCGACCTCCAAGGCGGCCGCCGCGACAGGACCCACCTGGTGACGGGAGATCCGGCCGTCTCGCACCACCACCGCATGCAGCACACCGTCGACCTCGACCAGCTCGACGAGCACGGTTTCGCCCAGCACCGCGGCCAGCTCATCCAGGTCGGACCAACGCCTGCCACCCAACGCCCCGCCCGCCAGAGCGCCCTCGGCCCGGAACGTGTGCTCGCGGACTGCCTTCTCCAGGCGCCGGCGTTCCTTGTCCAGTGACGGATCCGGTGACGCGTCCAACCGGCGTACGACGTCCCGCAAAGCAGCCAGGTCCGCAACCAGCTGCCCGTCGTCCGACGGTCGCATCGGCGGCACCTCCAACGCCGTGGCCCGCCAGCGCTCAGCCCACAGCAGCAGACGCCGCGGATCGTCGCGTCGCAGTGCATCCCGCAACGCCAGCTCCGCCAGCTCGGCGCCCTGCCCCGTCGCCAGCGCCCGCAGCTCGGTTGCGCCCATCGCCAGCCGATGCTCGTCCAACGCATCCAGGCCCCGAGCGCACGCCGCCAACATCGACCGCACCTCGCCCCGGGCCTCGGCCCGCAACGCCTTCCCCAGCCACGCCGCACTCCGCGCGATCGGCGGCGCGTCCTTGTGGTGCCGCCCGGCCAGCTCCAACTGCCGATCCGCCGCCAGCGCCCGCCCGGCGTCCAGCGCCAGCCGCCCGGCGAGCAGATGCGCGGCCGACGCCTCCGAAGCCCCCAGCGCATCGAGCCGGCGCGCGACCGCGCTCAGCTGCCGCAGCAGTCCGGCACCGCGCTCGCCCGACCGGTACCGGGCCTCCAGCACGACCATCGACGACCGCACCGACCACCACTCGCGGCGCTGCGCCGAGAACAACCGCCGGGCCCGATCCGCGCGTTCCCGCGCCGCCGAAGGATCACCGGCCGCCAGCGCGGCCGTCGCCGCCGCGAACCAGAGCTCCCCGCGCTTGGTCGCCGTACCGTTCCCGGCGCCGATCGCCTGATCCATCTCGGCCAGCGCCTCGGCGCTCAGACCGGCCGCCAGCAGTACGCCGCAGCGGTCGATCGCGAGGTCCGGCCAGGTCACGCCGACCGCGGCGAACCGTCGTCCGGCCTCGTCGAGGTACCGCAACGCCGCCGGCAAATCGCCCCGCGAGTAGGCGACCAGGCCGCGATTCTGGCGCGCCTCGGCGTACTCGAACTCCTGCCCGGTCGCGGCGTACAACTTCTCCGCCACCGCGAAATCCGCGTCTGCCTTTTTCGTCCCGCCGAGCGCGAGCTGGATGAATCCACGGTAATTCCGCGACCGGGCCTCCCAGACCTGATCGCCCGACCGCCGCAGCCGTTCGATCGCGGCCCGCAGGTCGTCGAGCGCCTCCCGGTGCCGGCCGAGCACCAGCAGTACGTCGGCCCGCCGCAGCAGCACCCGCCCGGTCAACGCGCCGCGGCTGAGTTCCACCGCGCGATCGAGCCGCGCCAGACCCTCGCGGCTGCGTCCGGCACGGCCGAGCGTTGCGCCCAAGGTGGCAAGGACGTCCGCCTCCCGCTCCGACCGACCGGACTGCTCGGCCAGCCGCAGCGCGGTCCGCAACTCCCGGATCGCCGCCCGCACCTCGCCGAGCTGGCGCAGGCCGATGCCGCACGCCTGGTGGGCGATCGACGCCTCGAGCGCCGCCGGATCGGCGGCCAGCAGCGTCCGCGCCGAAGCGATCGCGTCGTGCGGGCGCGACAACGCGAGCGGCAGCAGATGTTCTGCCGCCTCGGCACTCCCCCCGGCCACGGGCATTCTGGAATGATATCGGTCATTTCGATGATCCAGGGGGGAACAAAATAATGGAAAATCAAACGAACGACCGAAAGTACGTCGCCCAGCTCGAACTGATTCTGCAGGCGTTCGGAAAAGAGGTCGAGGTCTACCCGGAGGACTGGGAGAAGCAGCCCGGGGGTGCGGAGTACCTGCACCGCACCGGAGTCGTCCTGGTCCGTGACGAGGACGTCCAGCGAGTCGTCGAACTCTTTCAAGGCGGCCGCCCGGACGAGGGCGGGATCGGCGGCGTCACCCGGCTGCTGCTGCCGGAGAAGGTCCCGCCGGAGGCACCCGAGGATCGTTCGCTCACCCAACGATTCCTGCGGTACGCCGACCTGCGGCTCGGACGCGGCGTGGTGACACCGGAGCACCTGTTCTACGTCTGCCCGAGCGTCAGCCCGTGTCCCGCGACCGAGCCCGAGGAGGCGCCGCCCGGTGTCCCGCCCGACCCGGTACTGCAGACCCCGTTCCTGCCCGCGGGCGCCGCGGACGGTCGCGGGGTGAAGGTCGTCGTACTGGATGTCGGCTGGTCCGACGCGCCCGCGGCGTACTGGCTGGACGGGGTGACCGGCGACCCGGAGAACGCCTTCGACGGCTCCGGCCGGATCCGTCCGTACGCCGGGCACGGCACCTTCATCGCGGGCGTACTGCGCGCGATCGCCCGCAACGCGGAGGTCGTGGTGAAGAGCTACTTCACCACCGCGGGCGCGATGTGGGAGTTCGACCTCGCCCAGGCGCTGGACGAGGTCCTCGATCTCGCGCCGGACATCATCAGCCTGTCGGCCGGGACCCGGACCCGCTTCGACCTGCCGCCGCTCGGGCTGGACGTCTTCGTCAAGACCCGGCTCGACCGCATCAACGGCCTCGCCCTGGTCGCTGCCGCGGGCAACGAGTCGACCAGGGACTACTTCTGGCCGGCTGCGTTTCCGGAGACGGTCGGCGTCGGTGCGCTCGCCGACAACGGGCGGGACCGCGCGTCGTTCAGCAACTTCGGCGGCTGGGTCGACGTCTACGCACCGGGCGAGCACCTGGTGAACGCGTTCCTCACCGGCGACTACGAGTGCACCGAACCGCCGAACACCGGTCAGCTGCGTTCGTTCCAGGGCATGGCCCGCTGGAGCGGTACGTCGTTCGCGACGCCGCTCATCGCCGGGCTGATCGCCGGCCGGATGTCGGTCACCGGCGAGAACGCCCAGCAGGCGGCCGCCGCCCTGCTCGCGTTCGCACTCACCCAGCCCGAGCCCGGAACCGGCCCCGTCCTGCACGCCGGCGACGCGCTCGCCTCACTCAGGTAGCGCGTCGACGCGGTGCGGACCTCCGGACCCCCCGGACTCTCCGCACCGCGTCGGCCTCCCCCTCTGCGCCCCCTCATTCCGCTCGCCCCTGTCAGCGGCCCGAGGGCCTCCCCCACATTTCTGCGGAGTCACCCTCGGTGGGAGTTGATACATCCGGTGACGAGGAAAGTTTTCAACGAGTCGTGGGCGACGGATGCTCACAGAGGAACGGAGCCCGGTGCCCGCCGGAGTGGTAGGCGTACTGCTTCCCGCCCGCCTCGAGAACGGTCCGGTTCCCCGGCACCAGCGCCTGGGTGTAGCGCATCCCCGGTTCCGGACAGCCCAGGCTGCCGTCCGGCCAGGTCACCTCGTCCGAACTGACGACCTTCACCGCGCCGGCGTCCACCCCGAGGCGCTTCACCAGGTCGGCCTTCGCCTGCTCGACCACCGTCCCACCCGGCCCGGAACTACCGGCGCTGCTGCTACTGCTGCTCGGCGTCATCGAAGGTTGTCCTCCAGTCGTCGATTCGTTGCCACACGCAACCACCAGTGCGGTGACCGCGAGCACGATCATCACCCTGCGCATCAACATCACCTCCCACAGTAGACGCCGTACGGCGATCGTTCGTTGCAGCGTCAGCCGCTGGGCGTTGGCTGAGTGCCGTTCACCTGGTGTTTCCCGCGTGTCAGTCCACGCCGTGAAGGATCCGAGTCTCGGGAACCGCCATTCGCAAGGAGTCGCACCATGTCTGTCGATCGTCGTTCCGTCCTCCGAGGTGCCGCCGCCGGTGCCGCCGGAGTCGGATTCACCACCGTCGGCGCCGTACCGACGCTCGCCCAGGCGTCGCCGGAGTCGCACGGCTCGCAGGGCGGCCACCCGCCGTTCCCGCAGCACCGCCCCTTCCCGCCATTGCTGGACGACCCGAAGGGCATCCTCGCACTGCCGGCCGGGTTCAAGTACCGGATCGTCACCCAGGCCGGGGAGACCAAGCTCACCAACGGCCACCCGACGCCGAACGCGCACGACGGTACGGCGGTCTTCAGCAACGGCAACAAGTACCAGCTGATCCAGAACCACGAGATCAGCGCCGACGGGCCGCTCGGCGTACCGCAGGTCGAGGGCACCGTGTACGACACCGGCGTCGGCGCGGCCGGCGGCTGCACCGTCATCAACGTCGACAAGGACGGCAAGAACCTCGGCGAGTGGGTCGGCATCTCCGGCACCCTGACGAACTGCGCCGGCGGCCCGACGCCGTGGGGCACCTGGATGACGTGCGAGGAGACCGAGAACAAGGCCAACGGCACCACCCGGCTCAAGGACCACGGGTACGTCTTCGAGGTCTGGGGCGACGGGAAGACCGCGCACCCGGTGCCGCTCAAGGCGCTCGGCCGGTACGCCCACGAGGCGCTCGCGATCGACGAGGACCGGACCCACATCTACCTGTCCGAGGACGCCTCCGGTCCGAACGGGACCTTCTACCGCTGGTCGGCGCCGCGCGGCTACAAGCTCGGCCCGCGGAGCTGGCAGGACCTGCAGAACAAGGACTTCGGCACGCTCGAGGCGCTCGCCATCCTCGGTGACGACGGCAAGCCGATCCCGGACGTCGCGTACCTGACCTCGGCGCAACTGCTCCGCCCGTTCCGGGTCAAGTGGGTGCCGGTGCCGGACCGCGACGGTGCGGCCACGTCGGTGCGCAAGCAGTTCACCGACGGCCAGATCACCCGCGGCAAGAAGTTCGAGGGCGTCTTCGGCACCAAGGACGGCGTGTACGTCGTGAACTCGTACGCCGAGTCCGGTACGTCGGACCTGCCCGCGGACGCGGTCCCGCACGACGGCATGGTCTGGTTCTACAACTACGACGCCGAGACCATCCAGCTGGTCACGTACTTCCCGGAGAACACGGCCGCCGACAAGGGCGCCGGGGCGAAGTACGACGACTACAACTTCGACGGTCCGGACAACGTCACCGTGACGCCGTGGGGCTCGCTGGTGCTGGCCGAGGACGGCAACGCCAGCAGCCACGTGCTGAGCGCGACGCCGGGCGGCCCGACGTACGCCATCGCCCGGAACCAGCTGAACGACTCCGAGTTCACCGGCCCGACGTTCTCCGCCGACGGCAAGGTGCTGTTCGTCAACATCCAGACGCCGGGTATCACGCTCGCGATCACCGGCCCGTGGCGCGACTACCTCGGCTGAGCGCCCGCAGCAGGTTGACCGGGCGCGCGTCCGGCGCGTTGCGTACCTCGGTCATCAGGTAGGAGAAGGTGGTCCCGCGGCCCGGCCAGGCGCCGTGCCGCGAGCCACCGGCTCCGGCGTGCCCGAACGCGTCGGGCTCGTCACCCATCCGGCCGTCACCGGTCTGCAGCTCGAAGCCGGCGCCGTACCGCAGGTCGCTGGCGCGCCGGATCTCACGCCGCCCGAGCTCGACGGTCTTCGGCGCGAGGACACCGTCCGGGTCCAACAGAGCTGCATAGAACTTGGCCATCCCGCGAGCCGTCGCATAGCCGCCGACCGCCGCCAGGCCTGTGCGGCCAGGTGCGCCGCCATCGTCTCATGGTCGAGGAGGTCGGCGTACCCCGCCTCGACGCCCGGCAGCCGCGCCTGGTGCGAGAGCACCTCCGCGACAGTCGTGGACTCCTTGCCCTCGGCACCGAACTCCGGCCAGTACCGGCTCAGCGGATCGTCCAGCCGGACCTGCCCGCGCTGCACCAGCAGCAGGACGCACGCCGAGGTGAGGCCCTTCGTGCCGGAGAACATCAGCTGGATCGTGTCGCGCTCCGCCGTGCCTCCCCACAGGTCGGCCACCAGCTCGCCCCGGTGGTACGCCGCGAACGCCGCCCCCGGCTCGCCGTACTCGGTGAAGTTCCGCTCGAACGCCTCAGCCACGTGTGCCCACATGAGAGCTGATAGTACCGATCGTTCTTATCTTGGTCCAGGTCGGTAGGGTGGGGCCGTGGAGGTGATCGCACGATGCCGGTGAAGGCTGGCGAACGGCTGGACCCCGAGGCGACCCGGGCCCGGATCCTGAAGGCGGCGGCCGAGGTGTTCGGCCGGCGCGGCATCCACGCGGCCGGGATCAACGAGATCGTCGAGGCGGCGGGCGCCTCGAAGCTCACGATCTACAAGAACTTCGGCTCCAAGGAGGGCCTCGTCGAGGCGGTGCTGACCGACCGGACGCGGCGGGTCCGCGCCTGGCACCACGAGGTTGTCGACGCCGCACCGCCGGGCCGCGCGCAGGTCCTCGCGGTCTTCGACCTGATCGCGACCTGGTACGCCGAGGCCGGGTTCCGCGGGTGCGCGATGATGAACGCGGCCACCGAGGACCGCGGCCAGGACGGCGCGCCGCGGCGGCTCGCGCGGGACCACCTCCGGTTCTACCGCGAGCTGTTCGAGCGGTTGCTGGCGGACGCACGGCAGCCGGAGGTGATCGCGCGGCAGCTGGTCGTCGTACTGGAAGGCGCGACGCTGATCAGTGCGATCGACCAGGACCCCGGGCTCGGCGCGGAGGCGCGGGTCATCGTGGAGACACTGCTCGACGTGGCATTCTGAGCAGTACGACGACGCACGCGACCCCGGCACCGGCCGCCACCAGGAACGCCGCCGGGAAGCCGGCCCGCTCGGCGATCAGGCCACCGAGCGGACCCGCCGCCAGCACGCCGAGATCCCAGAACGACGTCATCACCCCCATCGACACGCCCGGCCGCAGCCCACGCACCCGGTCGAGCGTCATCGAGACACACGCCGGGTAGATCAACGCCATCCCGAACCCCGCGAACGCCGTTCCGACGAGCGCCGCCACCGGCGTACCGGCGCGCGCGATCACCACCAACGCGACGACCTCCACGGCGACGGTCGACACGGCAACCACCCGCCCGCCGTACCGATCCACCAACGGACTCCCCGCGAACCGCAGGAGCAGGAAGGCGCCCGCGAACACACTCAAGGCGAAACCGTCGGTCCCGAGGTGGTCCGCCCGCAACCGCAGCACCAACAAGGCGGCCACCGTCCCGTAGCAGTAGGCCGCCAGCCCCAGGATTGTCCCCGGCAACGGCACCCCGACCGGCACCAGCTCACGCACACCACCGATGCGCCCGAGCGACACCAGCTGCGACGGATCCTGGCGGGTCGTGAACACCAACCCGACCGACACAACACACAAGCCGATGACCATCCACCAAACCAGCCGGATCGGCCCGCTCACCGCGCCGGCCAAGACCGGACCGACTGCCAGGCCTCCCCACATCGAGAGGCCGAACCAGCCGGCAAGCTTTCCTCGCTCGGAGGTCCGGGCGCCGGACAGGACCCAGGGCAGCGCAGCCGAGAACAGCGCCGCCTCCCCCGCGCCCATCACCAACCGCGCGACCAGCAGCATCACCAGGTCTGGCGCCAGCAGTTGCCCGAGGCCACCAACCGCCGCCAGCACTCCCCCGGCGATCACCACCGGCCGCGACCGCCCCGCGTCCGCCAGCCACCCGGCGAACGGCCGGCCGCATGCCGTCGCCAAGAAGGCGATCCCGACCGCGGTCCCACTCGCCAGCGCGCCGCCGCCGAACTTCTCCGGCACGTACGCCGGCAACACCTGCAACGCCGCGCCGAACGCGAGGTAACCACAGAGGACCGCCACCCACAACCGCCGCACCGGAACAGTCATGGGCTAGATGATACCGCTCGTTATCTTCTAGTGTGGGCGAAGATCTGCTCGACCAGCGCTCGGACGTGCGGGTCGTCGACGGTGTAGATGTGGCGCCGCCCGTGGCGGTGGACCGTGATCAGTCCGGCGAGCCGGAGTTTGCCGAGGTGCTGGCTGGCGGTCGCCACACTGACCCCGGCGCGGTCCGCCAGCGTGCCGACGTCGTACTCGCCCCACGTCGCGAGCCACACCAGGTGCAGCCGCACGGGTGGCGACAACAACCCGAAGGTCCGAGCCGCGGCGGCAAGCTGCCGGCGGGTGGGGCCGACCGGGTGCCGGTCAGCCTCGCCCCGCGGGTACGTCGTACCGCTCGCGGGCCCGGACGCTGTCATCTCAGTAGATGTTCGACGGCCGGACCATGCCCTCGGCGAGGTCGCCGAAGCCGGGGGCCATGATCGCGCCGGGATTGCCGAGGATCTCCTCGACCACCGCGGTCTCGGTCGTGATCAGCAGTGCCGCGATCGACGCCGCGCTCTCCAGCGCGGCCCGCGTCACCTTCAGCGGATCCATCACGCCCTGGTCGAACATGTCGTCGTACTGCCCGGTGAGCGCGTTGAACCCGTGCCCGAGCGGCAGGTCGGCCACCTTCTTCACGACGTCGTCGCCGTCGTACCCGGCGTTGATCGCGATCCACCGCAGCGGTTCGGGCAGCGCGCGGCGTACGACCTCGCGGCCGATCGCGTCGTCACCGCTCAACTCGACGCGAGACACCGCCTCCTGCGCCTGCACCAGCGCCGTACCGCCGCCGGCCACCACGCCCTCCTCGACCGCGGCCCGGGTGGCGGCCAGCGAGTCCTCGACCCGCAGCATCCGCTCCTTCAGCTCGACACTCGTCGCCCCGCCGACCCGGATCACCGCGACCCGTCCCGACAGCCGCGCCATCCGCAGCTGCAAGCTGTCCCGGTCCGCGTCGATCCGAGCCCGCTCGAACTGCGTCTCCAGCTGCGCCAGCCGGGCCTCGACCAGTGCGGGATCACCGTGTCCGCCGACGATCGTCGTACCGTTCTCGCTGATCGTGATCCGGTCACACGTGCCCAGGTGCTCCAGCGCGACCTCGGCCAGCTCCAGCCCGGTGTCCTGAGCGATCACGTGGCCGCCCAGCGCCACCGCCAGGTCCTCCAGCTCGGCGATCCGCCGGTGCCCGAAACCCGGCGCCCGGACGACGACCGTCTGCATCGTGCCGTGCATGTTGCCGCCGACCAGGAACTGCAGCGCCGGCCCGGTGACGTCCTCGGCCAGCACCACCAGCGGCCGGTCGGCGCGCTTGGCCACCTCGACGGTCGGCATGATGTCCTGCACCTGGCTGATCTTCCGGTTGGTGAGCAGGATCACCGGGCGCTCGTGGACCGCCTCCATCCGCTCCTTGTCGGTGACCATGTACGCCGACGTGTACCCGTGGTCGAACTCGATCCCGTCGACCACGTCGACCGACAGCCCGAGCCCGTCGGACTCCTCGGTGCTGACGATCCCGTTCCGGCCGACCCGCTCGACCGCGGCCGCGATGACCTCGCCGATCGACTCGTCGTCGCCGGCCGCCATCGTGGCGATGTTCCGCAGGTCCTGCCCGCCGCCGACGTCGGCCGCCCAGGAGCGCAGCGTCGCGACCACCACCGGCACGGTCTGCTCGATGCCCCGGCGTACCCGCATCGGGTTGGCGCCCTCGTCGACCGCGCGCAGCCCCTCGCGGACCATCGCCTGGGCGAGAACGGTCGCGGTCGTCGTACCGTCGCCGACCACCCCGTTGGTCTTCATCGCGACTTCCTTGACCAGCTGGGCGCCCATGTTCGCGAACGGTTCGCGCAGCTGGATCTCCCGGGCGATCGTGACGCCGTCGTTGGTGATCGTCGGCGGTCCGGTCAGCTTCTCCAGGACGGCGTTGCGCCCCTTCGGCCCCAGCGTCACCTTGACGGCGTCGGCCAGGGCATTCACCCCGGACTCGAGCAACCGGCGCGCATCTTCGTTGAACCGCAGTTCCTTGGCCATGATCAGACCGCCTCTCGGGTCACGGGATGAGGATCGCCCGGCCGCGGACCAGCCCGCGGCCGAGATCGTCGATCGCCTGCTGGAAATCGGCGAGTGGGTACTTGCTGGTGTGCAGCGCGACCTTGCCCTGGGCGGCGAGCACCATCAGCTCCTGCAGGTCGGTGTAGGAGCCGACCAGGTTGCCGACGAAGTTGATCTCGGTCGAGATGATGTCGATCGTCGGTACGTCGAGGTTCTCGCCGTACCCGACGACGTAGTAGTTGCCGGCCCGCCGCAACATCGCGACGCCCTCCGCGGTGGCCCCGCCCTCGCCGACGAAGTCGATCACCGCCTGGGCGCCGCCGGTGAGCTCCAGGACCTGTCGCACCTGGGTGCCGTCGGCAACTATTCCGTGGTCCGCGCCGATCGACACCGCGAGCTCGACGGCGGCCGGGTTGCGATCGACCACGACCAGCGTCGCGGCCGAGATCGCCTTCAGCACCTGGATGCCGATGTGCCCGAGTCCGCCGGCGCCGATCATCACGCAGACGTCTCCGGGCCGCAGCACGGCCGCCGCCTTCCGGACCGCGTGGTACGCCGTGAGCCCCGCGTCCGCGAGCGCCGCGACGTCGGCCGGCTCCAGGCTGTCGTCGATCCGTACGACGCTGCGGGCCGTCGTCCGCAGGTACTCGGCGTACCCGCCGTCGGTGTCGATCCCCGGGAACCGGCTGTTCTCGCAGTGCACGTCGTCGCCGAACCGGCACGCGCGGCACAGCCCGCAGGTGATCAACGGGTGCAGGATCACCTTGTCGCCGGGCTTGACGTTCGTGACCGCGTCCCCGACCGCCTGCACCCAGCCGGCGTTCTCGTGGCCGATCGTGTACGGCAGCGTCACGCCGGACTTCTCCGCCCACTGCCCTTCCAGGATGTGCAGGTCGGTCCGGCACACCCCCGCACCGCCGACCCGGACGACGACGTCGAGCGGACCCTCGACCTTCGGCTCCGGTACGTCGGCCAGCTTCAGGTCGGTGTGATACCCGACAACTTGGACCGCTCTCATGTCGTGCTCCCATATCTCGTAGCCAGCAGTCCGCGGCAGAAGTGCGCGTTGCCCTCGATCGAGATCCGCACGGATTTCGCGAACCGCAACCGGAGCGGGACGTCCTCGGCCGCGAGCGCCCGTCCTTCCTCGTCCACCACGAGCCGCTCGGTGGGGCCGACGCCGAGGCCGATCGTGGCCCGGCGCCGGAGCAACGCCTCCTTCGGCGAACCCTCCGGAACATCCGCGAGCGTGACCAGATGGAGATCGTCCACGGTCACGTCGGTCGTCCGCAGTAGTTGCTCGGCGCACCGTTCCATCGCGGCGGTGTGTGCCTTGCGATGGAAGACGCCGCGCAGTTCGTCCAGGCTCTGCTCCGCCTCGACGCCGAAGGTTCCGACGTACCCTGCCTCCGCCGCGAGGCCGGCGTTGATCTTGTCCGAGTCGTGGTGGTCGTCCAGCTGGACGACCACCTGTCCGATCCGCTCCACCCGGCGGAGGGCGTCCAGTGCGTCGGACGCCATCAGGTAGGCGAAGTTCGGCGAGCAGAACGAGGTCGGCAGCCGCAGGTGCACGGTCACGTTCCCGTCCTGGATCCGGACCGAGCGGACGAAGCCGAGGTCGGTGATCGGCTCGTCCAGCTCGGGATCCACCACCGTCGACAGGGCCGCGAGGACCCTGTCGGACAGTGACAGACTCTGCGACGTGGTGGCGACGGCGATCATGGCCGTGCGCCCGCCGCGACTTCGGCCGGTGCGTCACCGGCATCGGTCGGCAGCCGCAGTTCCTCCGGTACGTCGAGGTCGTACAGCGCGGCCGCGTTCAGGCCGAGGATCTTCTTCTTCTGCGCGGTCGTGATCGGCGCGTACTCCGGCAGGTCGTCCGGGATCTGGAAGTCCACGAACTTCTCCACCAGCCATTTCGGCGTCCACAACGCGTAGTCGCTGGCGAACAGGATCTTGTCCTCGCCGAGCCAGTACAGCAGCTCGCCGATGATCTGCGCGAAGTACTTCGGCCGGGCGTGCACGAACGGCATCGCGACCGCGAGCCCGCCGTACACGTTGGACTCCTGGGTGGCGATCCAGCAGAAGTCCTCCAGCCGCGGCAGACCGACGTGCTCGACGACAAAGTTCAGGTCGAGGTAGTCGGTGGCGACCTTGTCGATGTCCGCGACGTCGAACGCGTCCCGGTCCAGCGGCCGGATCGTCGGGCCCTTGTGCACGTGGATGTTCTTGATCCCGAGCTTCAGGCACTCCTCCAGGTACCGGCGCGACCACGGCTCGTCGAGCTTGTAGCCGCGCGAGTCGCCGTGCCACTCGGCGGTGTAGAGCTTCACGCCCTTCAGGTTCATCCGCTCGGCGTCCCGGCGTAGTTGCTCGAGGCCCGCTTCACCGTTGCGCGGGTCGTAGGCGTGGTTGTACGTCAGCCTGCCCGGGTGCGCCTGGGTCAGCCCGAACGCTTCCTCGGTCTGGCCGAACCCGGCCTTGTAGAAGTCGCTCAGCAGCGTGGCCTGGAAGATCGCGTGGTCGGCGTACCCCTCGTCGAACACGTCCTTCATCAGCCGCTGGCCGCCGTAGTACGTGTAGGTGTCGTAGTCCCACACCTCCTCTTCGGGGCTCAGGTTGCGGTGGTAGTCGTAGAAGCAGTCGATGAACTGCTTGCCGTGCACGTTCTTCTGGTTCGACTCGCGGCCGTCCCAGAGGTGTACGTGCGCGTCGACCACGTAGTACTTCTCGCCGTCCTTCTCGTACATGCGTGCCCTCCTAGTGGGCGGTGAGGTCGAAGCCGATGTACTCGGCGGCGTCCTCGGGGCTGGCGAACAGCAGGGTCCGCTCGTCCAGGTGCACCATCCGGCCGTAGTGCGTCGAGCTGATCTCCTCGAACACCGAGCCGTCGAAGTCCGACCCGAGCGCGTCGGACAGCTCGTCGTAGTCGAAGTCGAGGATCCCGATCCCGTCGACGCGGATCATCGACGGGTACTCGGTCAGCTCGACGCCTTCCTTCGCACCCATCACCTCCGCGACCACCCGGCCGACCGGCGTGTTCATCAGGGTCACGCCGCACTTGTTCGAGAACTTCGTCTCGGATCCGAACTGCATCGCGGTCATCGGTCCAGCTCCTTCGGGGTCTCGAGCCCGAGCTCGGCGAGCAACGAGCTGAACTTCTGCTTGGCCGCGTCGAAGCTCGACGCGAAGGTCACGGCCTTGTCGGCCGGCTGCGACCAGATCGGCTGCAGCGCGTGCGCCGCGTCGACGCACCGCGGTACCCAGGTGGCCATCCACTCGCCGAACAGTTCCTTGTTGCGCTCGCCGAACTGCTCGTCGCGGGTCAGCAGGCGGTACAGGTTGCGGGAGTAGCCGAGGTCGCGGTCGTAGTCGTGCTCGCCGGTACCGACGAGCGTCGGCGTGATGTAGTCGCCGTTGCGGGCCGCGATCTGCATCACCAGCTCGGTCCGGAACAGCGAGCCGACGAGCTGCTCGAAGACGATGTTCGTCGCGAACAGCAACTCGCACCAGTCGCCGACCGCGGTCAGCTGCTCGACGACCTGGCGGGTCGGCTGCCACTCCGGCGCCGACTGCCAGACCTCCTTGTGCGCCGAGCCGTCGAACGGTACGTCGGCCTCGCTCAGGTCCAGGTTGAACAGCGCCAGGTCCTGCGCGAACCGCATCTTGTGCGCCGCGTTCACCGCTACCGCGGTGTTGATCATGTTCGTCGGGCCGGACCGCTGGATGCTGGTGAAGACGTGCAGCGCCAGGCCGTTCTCGGCGTGCATCCAGGCGCCCAGGTTGCGCTCGATGAACTTCAGCCAGGCCGTGTTCCAGCTGTCGTACGCCCTGGCCCGCTTGGCGTTCTGCAGGCCGAGGTCGACCTGCCGCACGGTCGCGGAGTTGTTGCGGTAGATCGTCTGGTTCCACTCCTCGTTCGGGTCGAGGAACGCGTGCCAGTTGGACGACTTCGCCTGCGTCCACTCCTTCGGGTAGCCGCCGGGGCCGTTGCCGAAGCCGTAGATCCAGCCCTGGCTCAGGTGCCGGTCCGGGTCGGGCTGGACGTCGACCGTGACGTCCTCGTACATCGTCGCGCGCAGCTTGGCCGGCTTGTAGTAGTTGTAGCTGCGGCTGGTCGAGCTGGGGAACTCCAGCGCACCGGCCTCGGAGTCGGTGAACTCGATCTTCGGGAAACTGCGTTGCTTGGTTTGCGTCATCTCAGGCTCCATCGGTCGCTGGGCTGGTGAACTTGTCGTAGAAGATCTGGTCCTTCGGTACCGCGTGGTTTTCCAGCAGGCCGAGCGCCGCGTCCACCATCGGCGGCGGCCCGCACAGGTACGTCTCGCACTTGCTCAGTTGCGGTTCCCGGCGTTCGACCACCTCGGTGACGTTGCCGACCTCGTGCGCCCCTTCGGGCGACTCGGACAGGCAGGCCACGAACTCGAAGTCGGTGAGGGTCGCTCCGAGGTCGCGGATCGCGTCCAGGTAGAACAGGTCGGCCGCCGTCCGGGCGCCGTAGTAGAAGCGGACCGGCCGGGTGCTGCCGGTCTCGCTGAGGTGCCGCAGGATCGACAGGATCGGCGCCATCCCCGCCCCGCCGGCGACGCAGACCACCGGCAGCACGTGACCGTCCTTCAGGGTGGACGATCCGTACGGGCCGGTCATCGACAACTCGTCGCCGACCGCCAGGCCGTCGTCGAGCAGGCCGGAGAACCGGCCGCCGGGGTACTTCTTGATCAGGAACTCGATCTCGCCGGCCGGTGTCGTGGCCATCGAGAACGAGCGGTGCTCGTCGGTGCCGGGGATCGTGAGGTCGACGTACTGCCCCGGCTTGAAGTCGAACTCCTCGGCCGGTTTCAGCCGTAACGACACGATGTCCCGGGTGACCGGCTCGATCGCGGCCACCGTCGTACCCACGGTCCGGATCGGGATGCCGCCGAGCAGCTCGTCCTCGTCGAAGTTCAGCAACTCGATCGTGCAGTCGCTGAACGCGTGCGCCTTGCAGAGCAGCACGTAGCCTTCCGCGACCTCGGCGTCGTTGCACGCGAACGTCGAGTAGCGCTCCATCTGGATGTCGCCGTCGAGCAGGTACGACTTGCACGCCGAGCACTGTCCCTCGCGGCAGCCGTGCATCAGGTGGATACCTTGCCGGAACGCCGCGTCGAGGATCTTCTCGTCCTCGTCGACCTCCATCTCGATGCCGACCGGTTCGAACTGGATACGATGTTTGTCGGCCACCCGGACCACCTCAGCTCGCGCGGTACGCCGCGACGTGCGCCTCGCGCTCCGCGTCGGTCATCTCGTTCAGCAGCACGTTCGGGCTGTTGAAGGTGTTGCCGCGGACGTCGTCCAGGGTCCACATCTTCTTCGGGTCCAGGTCGAGGTGCGGCTGCCCGATCAGCGTCTTGCCGTCGTCGCGGACGTAGCCGAGGTCGGAGACGATGTCGGCCAGGTCCTTGCCGTGGTGCAGCGTCTCCCACTCACGGAAGCCGGTCAGCCGGCCCATGTTCGGCGTCGGACGGCCGTCGTACTCGCTCCGGAACGCGACCGCGTCGGTCCAGTAGCAGGTCTCCGAGCAGTACGTCCGCCACTGGTCGTCGACCTTCTCGACCACCATGTCCTCGTGGATCAGCGCCGGCACCATGCAGGTCCAGCAGCGGTGCGGGTACTGGTAGCCGACGTCCTCGAACGCGATCGGCTTGTTCCGGCCCGGGTACGCGAGGCGGTTGTAGTTCTCCCACCACTTGCCGTACTTCGAGTACCAGCCCGGGTACTTGTCCTCGAACCACTCGAAGTCCTTGTCGGTCATCGCGTCGATCCGCCAGTAGTTCACCGGCCAGCCGGTGGCGAAGAACCGCGCGACC
>DASXXB010000483.1:0-24273 GCA_036503355.1 Kribbella sp.
TCGTTGCTCTTGACAACGGTCCAGGGGGCGTACGGCGTGTCGGTGTAGTGGAACATCGCCTCCTTCGCCTCCGTGTACGCCTGCCACTTGTCGAGCGACGCGAGGTCGGTGGGTGACAGTTTCCACTGCCGGACCGGGTCGATCTGACGGATCGTGAACCGGGTCTGCTGTTCGGCCTGCGACACCGAGAACCACAGCTTCACGAGCAGGATGCCGGACCGTACGAGCATCCGCTCGAACTCGGGCGTCTGACGCATGAACTCCTCGTACTGCTCCTGGTCGCAGTACCCCATCACGTGCTCGACGCAGGCGCGGTTGTACCAGGAGCGATCGAACAGCGTCATCTCGCCGGCCGCCGGCAGATGCGCGACGTACCGCTGGAAGTACCACTGTGTCTGCTCGCGCTCGGTCGGCTTCTCGAGCGCGACGATGCTCGCGCCGCGCGGGTTCAGGTGCTCCATGAACCGCTTGATCGTCCCGCCCTTGCCGGCCGCGTCGCGTCCCTCGAACACGATCACGAGCCGCTGCTTCGACCGCTTCACCCAGTACTGCAGCTTCAGCAGCTCGATCTGCAGCAGCCGCTTGTCCCGGTCGTAGACGTCCCGCGAAAGCCGCTCGGCGTACGGGTAACCCTCCCGCCAGGTGTCCACCGGTGTACCGTCGGCGCGCAGCAGCACCGGGTCGTCGTCCTCCTCGTCGAGCACCCGCAAGCCGAGTTCCTGTACCAGATCAAGCCCGTCCATGACCCCGATCGTGCCCTCCCAGGGTGACGTCCGGGTGAACAGCCGAGCCGTACGTCGACTGCGCCGATACCGCTCAGCGGCGGCGAAGCTTGACCGTGCAGTCGCGGCGACTGATCGGCTCGCCGTCGCGCAGTACCTGCGCACGGTCGTGCACGCGACTGACCAGCGTCTCCCACTCCCCGTCCACAAGCGCGAGGCTCTCGATCACCTCGTCTGGCTCCGGGAAGTGGATGTCGGGGTGCGGGTTGTGCTCGCCGGGCGGGAAACCGAGGTGGCCCTCGATCAGCAGTACGCCGCCGGGCGCGACCGCAGCCGCCGCGCTGCGCAGGATGCCGTCGCGGGGCAGTTCGGTCTTGGAGTGCAGGAACTGGGCAGACACCAGATCGAACTCCCCGTCCGGGAAGGACTTGCCCAGCTCGTGCTGCTGCCAGTCGATCCGGTCGCCGATTCCGGCGGCCTTCGCGTGCTCCTCCGCCCGGCCCAGCGCGACGGTCGAGATGTCGACGGCCGTGACTGTCCAGCCCTGTTGCGCGAGCCAGATCGCGTCCGCCCCTTCGCCGCAACCGAGGTCGAGCGCGCGGCCGGGCGTCAGGCCGGACACCTCGTCCACGAACGCGACGTTCGGCCTGCCGCTCCAGATCTGCTCGTGCTCGGTGTAGAACGCGTTCCAGTGCTCGCTCGGGAGCTGTTCGGTGGTCATGCGTCGAATAGTGCACGCCCACCTGTCGAAGCGGCAAACATTCTTGCCGGGTTGGCAAACTCAGCTGTCCCGGACCGGCAACGGTTCCGCCTTCCCGACCACGAACGCGTAGGTCAGCGCGCCGATCACCGCGACCACGCCGGCCAGCGCGAACGACGGCAGGTACGACCCGTCGTAGAGGTCGAGCAGCAGCCCGAAGACGTACGGGCTGATGATCCCCGCGATGTTCGACGCGAAGTTCTGGATGCCGCCGATCGAGGCCACGTGCCGCGACGACGGCGCCACGTCACCCGGCAACGACCAGATCCCGGTCGCCGCGATCGCCAGGCTCGCGTACGAGATCGCCAGGAACAGCAACGCGACGTACACCGACTTCGCCGGTGCCGCGAACACGATCGCCGCGCCGCCGAGCAGCCCGCCCACCATCACGGTCTTGCGGACCCGGGTCACGTCCGCGCCCGCCCGGATCCGCCGGTCGGCGACGATGCCGGCGATCCAGCCGCCGGCGATCGCGGTGATTCCGGGCAGCGTGCCGAGCGTGCCCAGCTGCGCCAGGTCGAGCCCGCGCGCGTCCTTCAGGTACGACGGGAACCAGGTGAGGAAGAAGTAGATGACGAAGTTCAGGCAGAAGAAGCCGAGCATCATGCCGCGGATCGTCCGGTACCGGAACAGGTCGCGCCACCGGATCTGCGCCGCGGCCTCGGAGTCGTTGTCCTCGAGGCGCGCGCCGTTCGCCGCGATGTAGGCGCGCTCCTCGGCGTTCGCGTGCCGGTGCTCCATCGGGTCGCGGTAGTACCAGTACCAAACCGCCGCGAGCATGATCCCGAGTACGCCGAGCACGACGAACGAGAAGTGCCAGCTCACCAGCGCGATCAGCCCGGTCACGACCGGCAGGGACAGCACCGTCCCGACCCGCGATCCGGAGTCGATGACCGCGGTCGCGAAGGCCCGCTCGTGCTGCGGGAACCACCGCGACGCCGCCTTGGTGGCGCTCGGGTACGCCGGTGCCTCGCCCGCGCCGAGCGCGAACCGGAACGCGAACAGCGACCAGAACCCGCGGGCCAGCGGGGTCAGCGCGGTCACCACGCTCCACCACAACGCCGCGAAGGTGAACGCCTTCCGCGATCCCACCTTGTCCGCGAACCAGCCGGCCGCGAGCATCGCGCCGTCGTACGCCCAGAAGAACGCGCCGAGGATCAGGCCCTTCTCGGCGTTGCTCAGGTCGAGGTGCAGGTCGTCCTCGATGAACGGCAGCGCGACGCTCAGGTTCGCGCGGTCCAGGTAATTCAGTGAGAGCCCGACGAACGCGAGCCCTAGGATCAGATACCTCGTACGGCTGGCTCCGGGTGGAGCTTTCACAGACGTGGCGGTCACTGTGCGCCTCCGATCAATCGCGGATCGTGGCACGCTACCCCGTCGGCACCCTTTGTGTAGACAAACGTTTCATCAAGTGGAATGCAGTGGAAGGAGGCATCGGTGATCGAGGACGGCGAGGAGATCCCACTGGTAGGTGGCGACGTGACCGAAGGTCTGGTGCGCGTCGGCGATACCGTACGGCGGCCACCGGGCGAGCGGGCCGAGCTTGTCCAGGACGTGCTGCTGCACCTGGAGAAAGCCGGCTTCGACGGCGCACCGCGCTTCCTCGGCATCGACTCGAAGGGCCGGCACACCCTGACGTACGTCGAGGGTGAGGTGGCCGGGCGTCCACGCCCGCCGTGGATCGCGGACGAGGACCGGATGGTGTCCGTCGCGCGACTGCTGCGCGCGTACGACGACGCGGTCGAGCCGTTCGGGATCCCCGACAACCTGCCGGCGCCGATCGAGCCACCCGGCCTGCCCGACCTCGGCGATCCGCCGGAGCTGGTCGGCCACCAGGACGTCACACCGGAGAACGTGGTGTTCCGTGAGGGCCGTGCGTACGCGCTGATCGACTTCGACCTGGCGCGACCCGTGAGCCGGGCCCGTGAGTTCGTGAACCTGATGTTGTGGTGGGCCCCGCTCGGCGCCGAGGCCGATCTCGACCCGGAGTTCCGCGGCGTCGACCGCCCACGGCGCTGCCGGCTGCTGGCCGACGCCTACGGTCTCTCGACCCCGGATCGCGCCCGGGCGATGGAGCTCACGATCGGCCTGAACGAACGGGCCTGGCACACCATGAAGTACCGCGCCGAAACCCTCGGCGGCGGCTGGCAACGGATGTGGAGCGAGGGCGTCGGCGGCAAGATCCGGCACCGCCAGCTCTGGCTCGAGGAGAACGCGGCCACCCTCACCAGCGCGCTTCTCGACTGACCCGGCAGCGAACAACAAGTTGCCCGGGGCCACAAAAAGCCCCGGGCAACCGCGATGACGTCAGCGGGTGATCTTGACCTCGGCTCCGAGCTTGGCCGACTCGTAGATCGCGGTCAGCATCCGGGCCATCTCCAGGCCCTGCTCGGCGGTGGCGTCGGCCGGGATCTCGCCGCGGCAGATCTGCAGGAAGTGGTCGATCTGGTTCGCGAACCCGACCCGGAAGTCGAACCCGAGGGAGTCGATCTGCGGCTGGACGTGCAGCAGCGTGTCGTGCCGCTCGGTGATCATCAGCAGCTCGGGCTCGATCTCCGCGCCGCCCTTGTCGCCGTGGATCCGGACGCTCAGTTCGTTGCGCGCGTGCAGCGAGTACGACGTGTCCACGTCGAGGACCGCCCCGCCCTCGAAACGGATCTGCGCGGTCGCGTAGTCCTCGACCGTGTTCGGCCGCGCCGCCGACGCGGCCTTGTACCGGGTCAGGTGCTGGATGTTGTCGCGCGCACCCAGCGGCGCGAACGTCGCACCGGACGCGGACACCGGCTTCGGCATGCCCATCAGGTACCAGCACAGGTCGATGATGTGGACGCCGAGGTCGATCAGCGGGCCGCCGCCGGACAGCTCCACGTCACCGAACCAGCCGCCGGGGTTGCCGGCCGTCCGCAGCAGCGTGGCCCGCGCCGCGTAGATGTCGCCGAACTCGCCCGCCTCCAGGAACCGCTTGGTGACCAGCGCGTTCGGCGCGTACCGCCGTACGTACCCGATCTGCAAAGCCTTCCCGGTCTCCTCGACCGCCTTCACCAGCGACTCGGCCTCGGGCACCGTGACGGTCATCGGCTTCTCGACCAGGACGTTCTTGCCGGCCCGCAGCGCCCCCTCGGCGATCGGGGCGTGCAGCGTGTTCGGCACGCACACGCTCACCGCGTCGATGCCCGGGTCCGAGAAGATCTCCTCGGCGTCGCCGGTCACCCGCTCCACGCCGAACTGCTCGGCCCGAGCCTTGGCCCGCTCCAGGTCCACGTCGCACACCGCGACGAGTTCGGCCTGCGGGTTCTTCTGGTACGCACTCAGGTGCTCGACGGCGATCGAGCCCAGCCCGATCACTGCAATCCGCGTCGTCATATCAGGCGTTGCCTTCCGTCAGTCGGAGGATGTTGGCGAGCGAACGCTCGATGGCAGGCAACGGTGCCTCCATACCCTCGAACTCCAGGCTCACCGGTACGTCGGGCTTGGTCGCGGCCAGTGCGAGCAGGCCGGCCACGTCGACGTCGCCGTGGCCCGTGACCGTGCCGAGCAGGTAGTCGCCGGCCAGCGTCTTCAGCCAGCCCTCCCCTGCCGAACGCCGGATGTGGAAGTCCTTCACGCCGATCGACGCCGCGACGTCGATCAGCCCGGCGGCGGTCTTGCCCGGCACCTCGCCGACGCACAGGCCGTTGCCGAGGTCGAGGGTGACCCGGAAGTTCGGACGGTCCACGGCGTACACCAGGCGGGCCAGCCGCTCGCTGCCGTTCATGAAGAACCCGTGGTTCTCGATCGTCGACACGATGCCGAGCCCGGCCGCGTGGTCGGCGACCGCACGGCAGCCCTCGACGACCTTCGCGAACGTCGACTCGAACTCGCCCGGGTCCTGCTCCCGCCACGCCCACGGCGCGACGTCGTGCCGGAAGATCCGCGCGCCGAACGCGTGCGCGACGTCCAGCTGCCGGCGCAGCCGGTCGACCTCGGCGGTGTCCGCGGTCCGCAGGTCGCCGCTGACCAGGTAGTTCACGATCGGTACGCCGATCTCCTCGGCGTGCTTGGCGGTGTCGCGGACCACGTCGGGGTGCTCCAGGTAGTACTCCCCGTCCATCGCCGCGACCTCGATGTGCCCGGCCGACGAGGCCGCGACCCAGTCCAGGACACCGATCAGGTCCATCTCGCCGCTCGTCATGAGCTGGCGGAAACAGTACGAGCTGACTCCGAGCTTCACTGGCTGGTCCTCTCCAGTTCGTGAGTGATGTGGTTCCAGGGACTGGGGACGTCCTGGATCCCGTAGATGTCTGCCTTCAACCGGTCGAACGCGTTGCCGACCGCCCCGAGGACTACCGCCTCCTGCCCCAGTGCCGAGGCGACGAAGGGTGGACGCTCGGGGAAAACCAGTTCGTTCTCAACCGCGGCCGCGAGCGGACGCAGCAGCACGCCGCTGTCCTGGGCCCGGCCGCCGCGGACGACGACGACCTCGGGATCGACGACCAGCAGCACGGTCGCGATCCGGCCGGCGATCTGGGTGCAGAAGTCCTCGAGCTCGGCCTGGGCGTCCGCGTCGCCCGTGGCGGCCGCACTGAGCACCTCGGGACCGGTCGGCCGGACGGACCACACGAGCTGTCCGCGCTGGGCGTTGCGCGTCCAGCGCATCCCACGTTGGGCGCCGAGCTCGCCGGCGAGGCGGTGCCGTCCTTGGCGGATGACGCCGTTCAGCACGATCGACACCGACAGCCGGTGGCCGATCTGGAGATAGACGACATCGGAGTACCCACGGCCCGCACCGCCGCGCTGCTCCGCGAGCGCGGCCAGCTTGATGTCGTTGTCCACCACGACCGGCTGACCGAGTTCCTTCGCCAGCAACTCCCCCACCGGCAACCCCACAAGATCCGGCATCGCCAGACTCGCCCGTAACCGCCCGTCCGCCTCGACCACACCAGGCAGTCCGACCCCGATCACGCGCAACCGCCCAAGATCAAGCGGAGTGGCTGCGGCTTCCAGGGCGCGAGGGATCAGCGCGAGGTCGGACTTGCCGTCCGGCGGGACTTCGGCGTACCCAACGCGTCGGCCCGACAAGTCACAGATGATCGCGCGGGCTCCGCGTGGACCGAGGTCGACGCCCGCCACCAGCCCGGCCTCACGCGCGAACCGGAAGGCACGAGCCGGCCGACCCGGACCGGCGGTCGCCGGGCTCATCGCCTCGACGAGCCCGGCGTCAAGGAGATCGTCGAGGACCGCATGCACTGTGGGTCGCGACAGGCCGGTGCCTTCGCTGATCAGGCCGACCGTCCGCGCCTCGTCGGCGTCGGCGAGGAAGCGCAGGCACGCGACCTGGTTCGCCGCTCGCTCCGCCTGCGCGGCTCCACGTCCAGTCTCCATCGACCCCAACCCATTAAGGAACCGGCTTTAATAAAGACGGTAGCAGAATCGGGCGAGGCCCGACAGTGTTATCGGTTGAGGATGGTGCGTTCGACCACCGTCCACGCGGTTGTCGTCAGGACGTACAAGCCGGCGGCCAGCGGCACGAAGGCGGCCGTCAGTAGCGTGCCGAAAGGCAGTAGCTGGGCGACCCGGCGTGACAACGTGGTCGCCGACGCGTCGAGCTGACGCAACTGCAGCCGGGCCGAGAAGAACCCGACTACAGCGAGCAACACAGCGATCACCAGGTACGCCGGAGTGCCGGTGAAGATCGGCCAGTGCGTACCGAGGGGCGCGCCGAGCAGGCTGCCGCTGATCAGCTGGTTCGACTCCCCCGCGACCATCGCGCGGGAGAACAGCGTGTACATCAGCCAGAAGAACGGCAACTGCGCCAGCGTCGGCAGGAACCCGGCGAACATCGACGTACCGGACTCGGCCTGCAGCTTGGCGACCTCACGCTGCAGCCGCTCGGGATCGCCGCGGTGCTTGTCGGTGAGCTGCTTCAGCTGCGGCATCAACTCGGCGCGGGCCTTCAGCCCGCGGTGGGCGCGGACGCTCAGCGGCACGAGACACAGCCGTACGACGAGGGTGCACAGCACGATCGCGATCACCGCGGCGTACGCGCCGGTGAGCGGCTGGAGCGTGGTGACGAGGGACGTGAGCAAGTGATAGGCACCGGCGACCGGTGCCTCCAGGAAAGAAGGCACAGCAGAACTCCACGAGTGAGAAGGAACGAGTAGGCGTGCGCGCTACACCGAGCCGATCGCGGAAGGCGATGGCTCGGCGGCGCGGGACGCTACAGTCCCGGAGCTCGTGGTCGGGGTCTGCCGGCGGCGCCGGGATCCCGGAGCGAGAGGTAGGCGGTGCGACGAGCGTTGGCCCGGGTGGCGCTGACGCGCGCCGGCAGCGGTGAGACCAGCGGGTGACGCGCCGCCGACCGCGCCACCTGAACCGCCAGGAACAGCACAGCCGCCGCCGTGAACACGGCGACGGCCAGCAGACCCGCATCGGGGCCCAGGGCAGGCATCGCCGGCGACCACACGCCGGCGAGCACCTGCCCCATCGTCATCATCAGTCCAGGTAGTCCCGCAGCACCTGGGAACGCGACGGGTGCCGGAGCTTGGACATCGTCTTGGACTCGATCTGGCGGATCCGCTCACGGGTCACGCCGTACACCTTGCCGATCTCGTCGAGCGTCTTCGGCTGACCGTCGGTGAGACCGAAGCGCATCGACACCACACCGGCCTCACGCTCGGACAGCGTGTCGAGAACCGCGTGCAGCTGCTCCTGAAGCAGCGTGAACGAGACCGCCTCGGCGGGCACGATCGCCTCGGAGTCCTCGATCAGGTCGCCGAACTCGGAGTCGCCGTCCTCACCGAGCGGGGTGTGCAGCGAGATCGGCTCCCGGCCGTACTTCTGCACCTCGATGACCTTCTCCGGGGTCATGTCGAGCTCCTTGGCGAGCTCCTCCGGAGTCGGCTCCCGGCCGAGGTCCTGCAGCATCTGCCGCTGGACGCGGGCCAGCTTGTTGATGACCTCGACCATGTGCACCGGAATACGGATCGTCCGGGCCTGGTCGGCCATCGCCCGGGTGATCGCCTGCCGGATCCACCAGGTCGCGTACGTCGAGAACTTGTAGCCCTTGGTGTAGTCGAACTTCTCGACAGCGCGGATCAGACCGAGGTTGCCCTCCTGGATCAGGTCCAGGAACAGCATGCCGCGGCCGGTGTAGCGCTTGGCCAACGACACCACCAGGCGCAGGTTGGCCTCGAGCAGGTGGTTCTTGGCGCGGCGGCCGTCCTCGGAGATCCACTCGTACTCGTCGCGGACCTTCTCCTTGAGCTTGTTCGCCTCGTCGGCGGTCTGCTCCTCGGCGAACAGGCCGGCCTCGATCCGCTTCGCGAGCTCGACCTCCTGCTCGGCGTTCAGCAGCGGGACCTTGCCGATCTGCTTCAGGTAGTCCTTGACCGGGTCCGCGGTGGCACCGGCGACCATCACCTGCTGCTCGGGCTCGTCGGTCTCGTCGGCCTCGGAGACGATGAAGCCCTGGTCCTCGGTGAGCTCCTTCTCCAGCGGCTTCACCGCGTCCGGGCTGAAGTCGGCCTCGTCCACATCGTCCAGCGCGCGAGGCTTACCGGTCTTCGGGTCGATGGACAGACCCGCCTCGGACACTGCCTTCTTCGCCGGAGCCTTCTTGGCAGCGGCCTTCTTCGCGGGGATACCGTCCTCCTTGGTGCCGGCGGCCTTCACCGCGGCCTTCTTCGCGGCCACCTTCTTGGCGGCCGGGTCGGTCACTCGGGCGCTGGTCCTCGGAGCCGTACTGCGGGCGGTGGCGGCCACGGCCCGGGCCGGCTCGGCGGGAAGGTTCTCGGACGAGCTGGACGACACGAATTACCTCTCGTCTGACGCAGGGTTTGTACGACGGTACGACTGATGGAGCTGTGGGTGTTGCTGAGTCTTTGGGCACTGCTGTTGGTGGCTGCTCGCTGGTCAGGCGGCGGCAACAGTCCATTGTAATCCGCGAACCAAGCCCATGCGTCGCACGACCCCCCACAACGGCGCATTTCAGGGGGGTCGTACGACGGACTTCGCTCAACCGTTACGGGTCTGCCGCAGCGGCCGCGCCACCACCGGCCGGCGCACCAGCTGCTGCTCCTGCTTGAACTGCCGTACCTTGACCAGCGACGCCACGTCGATCACGTCCGCGACGGACTTGAACGCGCCGTCCTCGCCGTACGGCTCGGACGCCTCGCGCCACCCACGCGGCCGGACCTTCAGCTGCTTGCCGAGCAGCGCGACGAAGATCTTCGCCTTCTGCGCGCCGAACCCCGGCAGCGCGGACAGCCTGGCCAGCAGGTCGTCCCCGGACTTCACATCGGACCACAGGCCCGACGCGTTACCGCCGTACTGCTCGTCCAGGTGCTTGGCCAGGGTCTGGATCCGGGCGGCCATCGCGGTCGGGAACCGGTGCACCGCGGGCGGGCCGGCCACCACCTCGACGAAGGCGTCCGGATCGTAGTGCGCGACGGTGACGGGGTCGAAGGGACCGATCATCCGTTTCGAGATCGCGACCGGGCCGGCGAACGCCCGCTCCATCGGGATCTGCTGGTCGAGCAGCATGCCGACCAGGAGCGCGAACGGATCTCTGCTCAGCATCTCGTCGGCGTCGGGCTGCTGCGCCAGGCACAGTTTCCTGCTGCGTGTCGAAGTCACCTCAGTCCTCCTCCCCTTCAGACAACTCAGGCTCGGCCTTCACGGCCAGCACCGGACACGGCGCGTCGAGCAGCACCCGCTGCGCGTTGCTGCCGAGGATGAGCTTGCCGACCGGTGAGCGGCGCCGCAGCCCGATCACGATGAACTCCGCGTGCACCTGCTCGGCGACGGCCACCAGGTCCTCCGCCGGGTCCAGGCCACGCACCAGCTGCCGCACCTCGTACGGCACACCGGTCGAGTCGAGCTGCTCCCGTACTTCCGTCAAAGCGGCATCACTCGCCGCAGCCTCGTCGCTGTCGAAGCTGCGTCCGCCCCGGTGCGAGTTCACCACCACCAACTTCGCGTCGCGCAGCGTCGCTTCCTCCGCTGCTCGCCGAAGGGCCGCACGGCCTTCCGCCTTCGGCACATAACCCACGACGATGGTCGTCATCGCCCTGCCTCACCTCCGGGTGTGTGTCGACCCGTCTCGAACGATACTGCTCCCGACCGCGGTCGGCATCCGCTGCATTTGCACCTGTTGTGTCGCACCGGTGACGGAGGGCTGCCGGTGACCGACTACTACCCGCAGCGGGCCTGCCTAACCTTCCGGTGGCCACACCTTTGCAGGGCTGTCACCGAAAGCGCCACCCCTGTAGTCCGGGTCGTTATCGAACTCGTCCCACCAGGGCGTCCCGGAACGGCGCCCGCACGCCGTTGCCCAGGGCAAGAGCGGGCGGGTTCCGCCAGAAGGACCGCGGTTCCGTAGCGTGTCCTACGTTGTCGGCCGTCCTAACCGGTTCAGTCGACCGGCCATTCGTGCACGGGCGTGTTGTCGTGCATGTGGTCGCGGTATCGGCGTAGCATCCCGCGCAACGCGTCCCGGCGACCGTGCGAGCCCTTCGTGTACAGGCGATGGAACTCGTCCGCCTGCCAGGACGCGCCGTTACGGTTGGTGAGGCAGCGCTGCTCCACGATCCCCAGCAGCCGATCGCGGACGGCGACGTCGACACCCCAGGCGTCCAGTCCGCGAACCGCCAACGGCAGAAGGCGTCTGAGCACCAGCTCGGTCGCGCGCGCGGTGCCGACGCCCGGCCAGAACACCTCGGCGTCGATGCCGTTGCGGGCCGCGGTGTGGAAGTTCTCCTCCGCGGCGCTGAACGACATCTGCGACCAGATCGGCCGCTCGTCGTCGGCGAGCGCGCGCACCAGGCCGAAGTAGAAGGCGCCGTTGGCAAGGGTGTCGACCACGGTCGGCCCGGCCGGCAGCACGCGATTCTCCACGCGCAGATGCGGCTTGTCCCGGACAACGTCGTACACAGGACGGTTCCAGCGATAGATCGTCCCGTTGTGCAGCCGCAACTCCGAAAGGGCCGGGGTGTCGCCGCGGTCGAGGACGGCGATCGGATCCTCGTCGGAGGTGACCGGCAGCAGCGCCGGGTAGTAGCGCGAGTTCTCCTCGAAGAGGTCGAAGATCGAGGTGATCCAGCGTTCACCGAACCACACCCGCGGCCGGACGCCCTGCGTCTTCAGCTCGTGGGTGCGGGTGTCGGCCGCCTGCTCGAACAATGGGATCCGGGTCTCGCGCATCAGCTCCTTCCCGAACAGGAACGGCGAGTTCGCCCCGACCGCGAGCTGTACGCCGGAGATCGCCTGGGCGGCGTTCCAGTACCGCGGGAAGGCCTCCGGCGTCACCTGCAGGTGGAACTGCGTCGACGTACAGGCGGCCTCGGGGACGATGCTGTCCGCGGTCACCTGGAGGCGTTCGACACCGTCGATGGAGATCTGCACGTCCTCGCCGCGGGCCGCGAAGATCTGGTCGTTGAGCAGCGCGTACCGCGGGTTGGTGCTGAGCGCCTCGCGATGGATGTGCTCGGTGAGCAGTGTCGGCAGGATCCCGACCGTGACCATCGACGATCCGGTCCGGGCCGCCTTCTCGTCGGCCTCGTTCAGGCTGTCGCGGATGCTCGACTCCATCGTGTCCAGGCCGAGACCGTCGATCTGCCCGGGCGGCACGTTGATCTCGATGTTGAACTGGCCGAGCTCGGTCTGGAACGCGTCGTCGGAGATCGCGCTCAGCACCTCGGCGTTCTTCATCGCCGGGTCGCACTGCTCGTCGACCAGGTTCAGCTCGATCTCGATCCCGGTCATCGGCCGCTCCGGGGCGAAGCGGTTCTCCCGCAGCATCCGCGCGAACGCGTCCAGATTGCGGTGCACCTGGCCGCGGAACGCGGTCCGGTCTGCCCGGGTGAACTCGACCCGGTCGACTTCCTCACCCATCAGCGCCTCCCCTGCTGGCTCCCGGTTACAGCATGGCCTCAGTGTGCCCGAAGGTGCCCGATCGCGCTGCCCTCAATCGCGTCGCGCCCGGACCGGGTACACGATGAGTCGATCCGCCACTCCACCGGATTGCCCGCGGCAACGAACCTGAGGGCGGGCTTGCCGTCGTACCAGCGGTTCGGGAAGGTGATGGCGGAATTGTCGGTGGCGGCGGCGACAATTGGCGGGTGCGAAATGATCCGTCGGTGCTGCACGTCGACCTGGACGCGTTCTTCGCGGCCGTCGAGCAGCGGGACAAGCCGTCGCTGCGGGGCAAGCCCGTGGTGGTCGGCGGGATCGGTGTGCGCGGAGTCGTGTCGACCGCGTCGTACGAGGCTCGCAAGTACGGCGTCCGCTCGGCGATGTCGACCGCCGAGGCGCGGTCCCGCTGCCCGCACGCGGCGTACCTGAGTCCGCGTTTCGAGGTGTACCGGCAGACCAGCCGGGCCGTGATGGCCGAGATGCGGGCGCTGTCGCCGCTGGTCGAGCCGCTGTCGGTGGACGAGGCGTTCGTCGACCTGTCCGCGAGCGGGCTGTCCGGGCTCACGGTCGAGGACGTGGAGGCGATCGCCAACGACCTGAAGGCCGCGATCCAGAAGGTGAGCGGCGGGCTGACCGCGTCGGTCGGTGCGGGGACGTCGAAGCTGATCGCGAAGATCGCCAGCGATCTGGACAAGCCGGACGGCGTGGTCGTGGTCCCGGCCGGCACCGAGGCGGAGTTCCTGGCGCCGATGCAGGTCACCGTGATCCCCGGCGTCGGGCCCGCGACGGCGCAGCGCCTCGGCATGGCCGGCGTCCGGACTGTTGCCGACCTGCAGCAGCTCGACGAGGACGAACTGATCCGCCAGGTCGGCTCGGCGCACGGCAGCAGCCTGCACCGGCTCGCGATCGCGGCCGACGACCGTCCGGTGGTGAGCGACCGGGAGACGAAGTCGGTCAGCGTTGAGGACACGTTCGAGACCGACATCATCGACCGGGCGCTGCTCGCCGCGATCAGCGACCGGATGGCGCACCGGGTCGCGGAGCGCCTGCAGAAGGCCCAGCTGTCCGGCCGCACCGTCACGGTCAAGACCCGGATGCACGACTTCACCACGCACACCCGGTCGTCGACGCTGGCCGGGCCGACCGACGACGCGCGGGTGATCGCGCGGGTCGCGCGCCGGCTGCTTGAGGAGAGCGACATCGGCGGCGGCATCCGGTTGCTCGGCGTAGGCGTGTCGTCACTGGCCGATTGGATCCAGGACGACCTGTTCACCGACGACGAGCACGCCGGGAACCCGATCGAGGTGGTCGAGCTGCCCGCCCGTCCGCGTGACCAGCTCGGCTTCCACCCAGGGCAGGACGTCGCCCATCCCGACCACGGCCGCGGCTGGGTCTGGGGCTCCGGGCGCGGCCGGGTCACGGTCCGTTTCGAGACCGCGGACACTCCCCCGGGTCCGGTGCGGACGTTCTCCGTCGACGACCCGGCGCTGACCAGGATTCAGCACATCGGCGTGGACGACGAATGAGCGCTCAGCCGCGCAACCGGACCGACAAGCAGGTGACGCAGCCCTCGAGCTTCTCGAACTCACTGATGTCGACGACAACCGGCAGGTAACCCAGCTCCTCGAACAACGCCGCCGTCGCCGGAGCGGAAGCCGCCATCAACAGGCGGTCCGCATCCAGCAGTACGACGTGTGCGCCGGCCTCCTCAGGCACCGCCCGGAACTTGTCGAACGCCGTAGCGTCGTCGACGAGCGGCTCGTACCCGATCACGGTCCCGTCGGGCAGCGCGGTCACCGCCGACTTGAGGTGCAGCACCTTGCGCACCGGGACGGCTCGCACCTCGGCGCCCAGCGGCGCGAAGGCTGCGCGCAACTGCTCGATGCCGGCCGCGTTCGTCCGCCCGCCCCGGCCGACGTAGATCGTGGTGCCGATCTTCAGTACGTCGCCACCGTCCAGCGTGCCGGGCTCCGTGATTCGCACGACGCGATACCCCTGCGCCGCCACGGTCTCCTCGGCGGCTGCCGCCTCGGCCCGCCGTTCCTGCGCGCCCGCGCGGGCGATCACCGCGAGATCGCCGTACACGACCATCGTGTCCTCGACGAAGACACTGTCGGGGCACTCGTCGATCGGTGGCACCTCGATCGTCGTCCAGCCGGTGCCGTGCAGCGCGTCGACGTACGACTGCCACTGGCGCCGCGCGAGGCCGACGTCCACCGGCTGCCGCTCGAGGTGCGTGACGATTCCCTCGGCGAGCCGTGGACTCGGGCGGCGGATCAGCGCTGTCGGCATGGCTGCAGGTTATCCGGGTACTGGCAGGCAATCCGAGAGAGGAGACGACGCGATGCCGAAGATCCTGCCCGCCACCGAGGGCGACGTGGTCGAGATCATCCTGGCGGACCACCGGTGGTTCGAAGAGGCGCTGCGCGAGCTGCGGGACGTCCGCAGCGACCGGGCCGCGGTGCTGGCCGACCTCGCCACCGTGCTCATCGCCCACGCCGAGGCGGAGGAGACCAAGGTCTATCCGACACTGCGCCGCCGCGACGCCATCGATGCCGAGGAGGTCGAGCACTCCGAGCACGAGCATGCCGAGGGCAACGAAGCGTTGCTCGCGCTGATGGAGGTCGACGATCCCGGCAGCGAGGAGTTCGGCACCAAGCTGCACGAGCTGTCCGAGGCGCTCACGCACCACCTCGACGAGGAGGAGCGTGACGTGCTCAATCCGGCCCGCACCGACGTCAGCGAGACCGTCCGGCAGGACCTCGGCAGGGAGTTCGCGGCCGAACGCGCGCGCCTGATCGAGTCCGGCTGCGGCGAGCTCGCCACGGTCCGCAAGGTGGTCGCCGACGAGCAGCAGAAGTAGGACGGCTCACAACGCGAGCGTGAGACCTTCCTCGGCCGCGATCACTTCGCCATCGAAGACCCGCCGCGCCTCGGTCACGGACACCGCTCGATCCGACCCCGGCCAGAAGTGCGTGAGCAGCAACCGGCGAGCGTCGCGGGCTCCTTCGGCGGCTTCGGTGGCCGACATCAGGTAGTCGTTCGGCGACGGACCTTGGTACGTCGCGTCCGAAATGAACAGGTCGGTGCCCTCGGCCAGCCGCTGCAGGTCGGGCGACGGTCCGCTGTCCCCGGTGTACGCAACGGACACACCCGGCGCGGTCAGCCGCAGGCCGAGGTTCGTCTTGTAGTGCGGCAGTTCCACCGTCAGTACGTCGAACGGCCCGAGGCGCGTTGTCGATGCCAGGTCATGGACGTCGAACACGTCGGCCGGATCCGGGTTCGGTTCCAGAGCCCGCAGTACGTCGAGAACGCCCGGAGCGCAATGCAGCGCGACCGGGGGCTCGTCGGGCGCCTCGTAGTACCGGACGCGGGCGAGACCGCTGACGTCGACACAGTGGTCCGGGTGCTGGTGCGTGACCACGACCGCATCGACCTCGCCGTGCGGGCAGTGCTCGAGCAGGCGCGGCAGAGCGGCGTACCCGAGATCGAGGACGACCCGGAAGCCGTCGTACTCCAGCAGGAATCCCGCGCACGCGCGGCCCGCCTCGGGCCAGGCGCCGCAGGATCCCAGGACCGTCAGCGACCTCACGCGAACGGCTGGTTGCTCGGCACGATCTGCTTGCCGAGCGGCAGCAGCGAAACCGGGATCAGCTTGAAGTTCGCGACGCCGAGCGGGATGCCGATCACCGTCAGGCACAGGGCGATCCCGGTCGTCAGGTGCCCGAGCGCCAGCCACCAGCCGGCGAAGACGATCCAGATCAGGTTGCCGAGCAGCGCGCCGGCGCCGGCAGTGCGCTTGTCGACCACGGTCCGCCCGAACGGCCACAAGGTGTACCCGGCGATCCGGAACGACGCGATGCCGAACGGGATCGTCACGATCAGCACGCAGCAGATGATCCCGGCGATCGCGTACCCGACCGCCAGCCAGAACCCGGCCAGTACCAGCCAGATCAGGTTGAGAAGCGTCTTCATACCTCCCAGCCTGCCACCTGGCGGGTGTGGTTCCGTACGAGTTCGGCGACAAGTCCGGGATCGTTCCGGGGCATCCAGTGGCCGCCCCTGACCAGCTTCACGGTGAGGTTCGGGGCCCAGCCCGCGACGTCGGTCTGCAGCGGCGTGGTGACGAACGGGTCGGCGTGCGGTGCGACCGCGAGCACAGGTACGTCGGTACGGCGTTCCGCGGGTCTGCGCAGGCGCGGAACGACGTTCGCGCGGTACAGCTTCATGCCGTTGACGTAGTCGCTGAGCGTCCGGTCATCGTCCGGGTCCTGCCGCTCGAGGCGGTTGAAGGTGCGGTGCGCCCAGCCCTTACGCCAGCCGAACTCCGGCAGCCACGGGAGGTGGAAGTAGAAGATGTACCAGGAGTGAAGCAGTTGCCTGAGCGCCGCGCGGTCGAGCCGGCGAAGGAAGTACCCGGCGTGATCGAGTGACGGCCCCGAGATCGAGATGAAGGAGGCGATGCGGTCCCGCAGTTCCGGGTCTGTGACGAAGTGCCAGGACTGGATGGAGCCCCAGTCGTGGGCCAGCAGGTGGATGGGGCGATCGGGCGACACCTGGTCGACGACGGTCTGGAAATCCTTCTGCAACCGGTCCAGCGAGTACGCGGAGGTGTCGCTCGGGTGATCGGACGCGCCGGCTCCGCGGACGTCGTACGTGACCACCTGGAAGTCGTCGGCGAGTAGCTCGGCGACCGGCTCCCACAACGCGGCATTGTCCGGATAACCGTGCACACAAACGAGAACCGGCGCACCGGGATCGCCGTACGTGTAGACGGCTGTGCGGGTGCCGTCGGGGCTAGTAACTGTCGACTTCGAGGGTGGCAAAGGTCATCCCCGCTCTCACCAGGCGCTCGCGCAGCGCGGGCCCCATCGCTGCGGCCGTCGTCGTCTGGCCGGCGGTCTCCGGCAGGTCGTCGAGCGCCAGGCACATCGCGCTCTCGCCGAGCATCTTCGCGGTCTCGTCGTACCCGGGATCGCGCCCGGCGACCTCGGTGATCACCTGCTTGCCACCACCACGGCCCACGAACCGGACGTTGAACCACGACCGCGCCCGGGTCTCGGCGCTCGGACCGTCACCGGGCTGCAACCGCTTCAGCAGTGCGTTCCGGACCGGCGGAACCTGCGCGCCCGCGACCAGCAGGCCGACACCACCGATGCCTGCGGCAACTGTCGGCAGGCGCTTCACGGCGGCGTAGTGCGAGTAGCGGAAGTCCGGACCGTAGCGGTCGAGGAGCCGCGCGGAGAACCCGACGATCTGCGGGTCGATGGTCGGCAGCGGAACTGCCCAGAACCCTTGCTGGCGGTGGATCCTGCCCGCGACAGCCCGTGCCTTGCGGCCCTGCGGCCGGGCCTCCGCGGCACGCCGGGCGCGATGTGCGTCAAGATTCTGTTTCGGCCGGGAGAACGCCGTGATCGCGGTCTGGAACGTGCCGCCCGACGGTCGTCCGCCGGCGCGCAACAGGCCGTCGACCTGGATCGGCACGTTCTGCGGCAGCTGCTCCACGGTGTACTGCACGCCGAGGTCGTACGGGATCGAGTCGAAGCCGCACGCGTGGATGATCCGCGCACCGGTCTCCTTCGCCCGCTCGTGGTACCGCACGTACATGCGGTCCAGGAACTCCGGCTCACCGGTCAGGTCCAGGTACCCGGTCCCTGCCTCGGCGCAGGCCGCCACGAGCGGTTCGCCGTACTGGATGTACGGGCCGACCGTGGTGGCGACGACCTTTGCCGACCCGGCGAGTTCGCGCAGCGACGCCGCCTCGGTCACGTCGGCGTACAGGATGGGTTTGCCGAAACGTTCTAGCTTCGCCTTGTTGCGTCCGGCAACAGCCCAGCGAAGGCTCTCTGGCGCGTTCTTGGCCAGGTACTCCGCGGTGAGCGCGCCGGTGAACCCGCTTGCGCCCAGCAGTACGACGTCGTACGGGCGGCTGCTCATGGGTGACCTGCCCTGCCCGCGTCGGCCAGACCGCCCGCGCCGGTCGGCCGGGACGACGCCTCGGCGCCCCGTGCCCGCACGTCGGCGAGCGCGGCCGCGTCGGCCTTCGGCACACTGAACCGCGAGCCGGCCTCGATGAGATGCGGCAGCACCCAGCGCATCACCTTCAGCGCACCGATCCAGCCCGGCACGTGCACGGTGCGCGAACGCTTCGTGATCCCCTCGACGAACTTGTCCACGGCGAACTCGAGCGGGTACGTCCTGCTCACCAGCGGGATCCCGGTACGCACCTTGCCGAACACCGGGTGCGTGTCGACCCCGCGCACCATGTCGGTGTCGACGAACGTCATGTGTGCGACCCCCACGCGGACGCCGAGATGCTTCAGCTCCGGGCGCAGCGTGTCGCCCATCGCCTCGACGCCGGCCTTCGCCACGTTGTACGACGCCAGGCCCGGGATGTGCACGATCGCGGCCAGGGAGGACACCAGCAGCAGGTACCCCTTGCTCTCGAGCAGATGCGGCAGCGTGAGATGGACGGTGCGCCAGACGCCGAGCAGATTGACGTCGATGACCCGCTCCCAGGCCTTCGGGTCCATGCTCCGGGTGAAGCCCGGTGCGGCGATGCCCGCGTTCGCCATCACGACGTCGATCCGGCCGTACCGCTCCGCGATCGCCTCGATCGCCGCCCGCAGCGAGTCGGCATCGGTGACGTCGGCCTCCCACCAGCCGGCGTCCGGGCCGCAGTCCTCCGCGACCTTCTTCAGCTCGTCCGGCTCCAGGCCGACGAGCGCGAGCCTGGCGCCGTCCCGGGCCAGCTTCCGGGCGACCGCGGCGCCGATGCCCCGGGAGGCACCGGTGACGAGCACGACTTGACCGGCCAACGGACGCATCGGGAACCTCCAGCTTGTTGAGTGGATACTCAACAGTAAGTGCTTGTTGACCATTTACTCAATAGACTGGGCCGTATGAGCCGGACCACCGCCCGCCTGCGCCCCGACGAGCGCCGGGCGCAGATCCTCGAGGCCGCGCGCCGGGTGCTGCTCACGGATCCGCACCGCGAGCTCACGGTCGAGCTGGTCGCGGCCGAGGCCGGCGTCTCCCCCGCCCTGCTGTTCCACTACTTCGGCTCCAAGAAGAAGTTCCAGTACGCCGTCATCGAGCAGGCAGCCGCCAAGGTCATGCTGCGGACCGCGCCCGACCCGTCGCTGCCCCCGGACGAGCAGCTGCGGTCAGGCATCCGCGCGTTCGTCCGCGCCGTACTCGAGGCACCCCAGCTGTACCGCGCGACGCTGCTGATGTCCGCGGCCGGCGACCCCGAGATCCGGGCGCTGCACTCGGACCTGCGCCGGGTCTTCAGCGAATGGGTGATCGGCGCGGTCGCCCAGCGCGGCATCGAGGTCACCCCCGTCGTCGAGCTCGCCTGCCACGGCTGGCAGGGTTACGTCGAACAGACCCTGCTGGTGTGGATCGACAACCCGGCCGTCTCGCCGGAGGCCCTCGAGCATTTGTGCGAGCAGTCACTGGACGCGATTCTCTCGACAACTACCGAAGAGTGAGATGAACAAGTTCTTCCTGATCGTTCACATCCTCGCCGCGATCCTCACCGTCGGCCCGATCACGGTCGCGGCGAGCATGTTCCCGCCGATCGCCCGCAAGCTGCTCACCGCAGACACGCCGCAGGAGCCGGGCGGTCTGCAGGTGCTGCACCGGATCACCACCGTGTACGCGTGGGCGAGCCTCGCCGTGCCGGTCGCCGGGTTCGCACTCGCCGGGAGCAGGCACGTCATGGGTGAGGCGTGGCTGATCATCTCGATCGTGCTGACCCTGGCGGCCGCGCTGGTGCTCGCGTACGCGGTCGCGCCGGCCCAGGCCGCCGTACTCGCGGCCGCCGGTGGTACGGCGGAGGAGCGCGGCGCCGTCCTGCCGAAGGCGAAGCTGCTGTCGATGACCACCGGGATCTTCTCGGCACTCTGGCTGGTGGTGTTCGTGCTGATGGTGATCAAGCCGGGGCATCACAACGGGTAAGGTTTCGCCGTGCTGACGGTTGCCACGGTGAATGTGAACGGGATCAGGGCCGCCTTCCGGCGCGGGATGGGGCCGTGGCTGCAGGACACCGACCCGGACCTGTTGCTGATGCAGGAAGTTCGCGCGTCGGACGACGTACTGCGCGAGCTGCTGGGCGGCGACTGGAACATCGCGCACGCCCAGCCGGCGATCGACGGGCACAAGGGCCGCGCCGGGGTCGCGGTGGCGAGCCGGCGGCCGATCAAGGGCGAGCGTGGCGAGATCGGCCCCACGCGCTTCACTGGCACCGGGCGATGGGTCGAGGCCGACGTCGTACTCGACGACGGGTCGACGTTGACCGCGGTCAGCACGTACGTGTTCACCGGAGAGTTCGAGACGCCGCCGCGGCAGGAGGAGAAGTACGCGTTCCTGGACGCGATCACCCAGCGGCTGATCGAACTGCGGGCCGACGGGCGGCACGTCCTGATGTGCGGCGACCTCAACATCGCGCACCGCGAGGACGACCTGAAGGCGTGGAAGGCGAACCGCAAGAAGAGCGGCTTCCTGCCCGAGGAACGCGCCTGGCTCGACCGGCTGTTCGAGGCGGGCTGGGTCGACCTCGGCCGCAGGTTCGCCGGCCAGGGCCCGGGCCCCTACTCGTGGTGGTCCTGGCGCGGCAAGGCCTTCGACAACAACGCCGGCTGGCGCATCGACTACCAGATCGCCTCCCCCGAACTCGCCGCCGCTGCATCGAGCTGCGTCATCCACCGAGCCCCGACGTACGCCGAACGCTGGAGCGACCACGCACCGGTCGTCGCGACGTACGGGATCTGATCGACCCCAGGCGCACCTACTGTGACGCCATGCCTGCAGATCCCGCCTTCGTCCTGCCGACCCCGGACATCACGACCACAACTCATGACGGCCTGGAGCTCTACCTCCCGAGCACGTCCGGGCCGGCGCCTGCTGTGCTGCTGATCCACGGAGTTCCGTACTCCGCCGAGGGGCGGCCACTGCCCAGCGACTGGCACATCTACCGCGGCTACGCGAGCCGGCTCGCCGACCGTGGCTGCGTCACGACCGTCGTGAACCACAGCCCGGACGGGTCGCCGGACGACGATCGTTCCACCGCGGCCATCACCGCGGCGATCGCGGCGTTGCGGGCGCATCCCCGGGCCGACGGTGACCGGGTCGCGCTGTGGTTCTTCTCCGGTGCCGGACCGCTCGCGTCCCAGTTCCTGCACAGTCCGCCGGCCTGGCTGCGTTGTCTGGCGCTGACCTATCCGGTGCTCGGCGACTCGGAGCTGGTGACGGTTCGCGGAATGCATCCGGTCGCGGCGGTCCGGGGAGCTCGCGACCTGCCGATCGTGATGACTGTCGTCGGGCGGGAGCTTCCGGATGTGGCGCCGACGCAGCCGCCGTTCATTGAGGCCGCTCGGGCGGCGGGTGTGGCGTTGCAGCTGATCGACGTACCGGAGGGCCGGCACGGGTTCGACGTACTCGATCACACCGACGAGTCGCGGCAGGCGGTGACGGCCGCGCTGGACGCCGTCACCACAGCGTTACTCGCTTAGCCGGCGGCACGGGTCGCAGGTACTCTCGCGGCATGTCTGAGACTTCTTCTGAGAACCCCTCCCTGGTGCCGCCGGTGGCGGCGCGGAAGCCGGTGGAGCGCACGCACCACGGCGACACGTTCGTGGACGACTACGAGTGGTTGCGGGACAAGACCGACGACGAGGTCCTGGGGTACCTGCGCGCCGAGAACACCTACACCGAGGCACGCACGGCGCACCTGGAATCGTTGCGTGAGGCAATCTTCAAGGAGATCTCGGACCGCACGCTGCAGACCGACCTGAGCGTCCCGGCCCGGCGCGGCCGGTACTGGTACTACTCGCGCACGATCGAGGGCAAGCAGTACTCGCTGCACTGCCGGGTCAAGGTGAACGGCGACCAGCCGCCCGCGACCGACGGCGAGATCGCCGGCGAAGAGGTGATGCTGGACGGGAACGAGGTGGCCGGCGACTCCGAGTTCTTCTCGCTCGGCACCGTCGACGTCTCCCCCGACGGCCGGCTGCTGGCGTACTCGGTCGACGTCAAGGGCGACGAGCGGTTCACGCTGCGGATCAAGGACCTGAGCACCGGCGAGCTGCTGCCGGACGAGCTGCCCGAGGTGCACTACGGCTCCGCGTGGTCCGCCGACGGCTCGACGATCTTCTACACCAAGGTCGACGACGCCTGGCGGCCGTACCAGGTCTGGCGGCACACCCTCGGCGCCACCGACGACGTACTGGTCATGGAAGAGGCGGACGAGCGGTTCTGGGTCGGCGTCGACCTGACCCGCAACGAGCAGGCGATCCTGATCTCGCTCGGCAGCAAGCTCACCAGCGAGGTCTGGCTGCTCGACGCGCAGAACCCGGCCGGCGAACCCGTGGTGGTCGCGGCGCGCCGCGAGGGCGTCGAGTACGACGTCGAGCACGCCGGCGACCAGCTCCTGATCACGCACAACGCGGACGCCGCCAACTTCTCGCTGGCCTCCGCGCCGCTGGACTCCCCCGGCGACTGGACGACCCTGATCGAGGGCGACGAGACCAGCCGGCTGCTCGGCGCGGACGCGTTCGCCGATCACGTCATCCTGTACCGGCGCCGCAACGCGCTCACCGAGCTCGCGATCATGCGCCGCAGCGGCGACGGCTTCGGCGCGCCCGAGGCGCTGCAGTTCGACGAGCCGATCTACACCGTTTCCCCCGGCCGCAACGACGAATGGCAGGACACCCGGTACCGCTTCGGCTACACCTCGCTGGTCACGCCTGGTTCGACGTACGACGTGGAGGTCGCGACCGGTGAGCGGCGTCTGCTCAAGCAACAGCCGGTGCTCGGCGGCGTCGACACCGGCGACTACACGCAGTACCGCGAATGGGCGACCGCTGCGGACGGGACCAAGGTGCCGATCTCGATGGTCGCGCGCAAGGACGTCGCGAAGGACGGGAACGCGCCGGTCGTGCTGTACGGGTACGGCTCGTACGAAACGTCCATCGACCCGTGGTTCTCGATCCCGCGGCTGTCGCTGCTCGACCGCGGCGTGGTGTTCGCGATCGCGCACGTCCGCGGCGGCGGCGAGCTGGGCAGGCACTGGTACGACGACGGCAAGATGCTCACCAAGCGGAACACGTTCACCGACTTCGTCGCGGCCGCGGAGCACCTGGTGCGGGCCGGCTGGACCAGGCCGGAACGGCTCGTCGCGCAGGGCGGCAGCGCCGGCGGCCTGCTGATGGGAGCGGTCGCGAACCTGGCGCCGCAGGCGTTCGCGGGAATCGTCGCGGAAGTCCCGTTCGTGGACGCGCTGACGTCGATTCTGGACCCGTCGCTGCCACTGACGGTGATCGAGTGGGAGGAATGGGGCAATCCGCTCGCGGACCCCGAGGTGTACGCGTACATGAAGTCCTACTCGCCGTACGAAAACGTCACCGCGCAGCACTATCCGCGCATCCTCGCGATCACCAGCCTGAACGACACCCGCGTTCTGTACGTCGAGCCGGCGAAGTGGGTGGCGAAACTCCGGGCCACCGCGACCGGGGATCCCGACGTACTGCTGAAGACCGAGATGGAGGCCGGGCACGGCGGCCGCAGCGGCCGGTACGACGCCTGGCGCGAGGTCGCGTTCTCGCTCGCCTGGGAGCTGGACACGCTCGGCCTAAGCTGAATTCGCCCGCGAAAAGCAGGAACATCCGCCTCCCGGCGTGTGTTGTACAGCACATCCGGAGGCGGATTTCTGCGTGGTTTCTCAGGTTCGCCGCGGAGTGTTGCGCCAAATACTGCCAGCAGGCCTTGGGACACCGGTTTCCAGCGTGGATTCGCTGCCGGGAACTCTCAGGGAACCTTCAGGGTGTTTACACACTGGTACCGGAATCTTGAACCCTACTCGAGCGTTGCTCTCCATGTAACGACGAAGGGAGTTTCGGT
>DASXXB010000484.1:0-2946 GCA_036503355.1 Kribbella sp.
CGAGGCGGCGGAGGTGATGTTCCTGGACACCCAGCTGCGCACGGGTTGGGGCAAGGAGTACTTCGCACTCGAGCCGCCGTTCGTTCCAGGAGCCGGCGTTGCGGGAGTCGTGCGGTCGGGGGATGCGGACTGGATCGGGCGCCGGGTGATCGCGGGGACCGGTGGCATCGGGACGTACGCCGGTGGCGGGTACGCCGAGCAGGCCGTCGTACCCCTGACCGAGGTGTTCGCGGTGCCGGACGGTGTCGAACTCGGCGTCGCGCTGGCAGCTCTGCACGATGGAGCCACCGCGCTGGCGCAAGTGGAGCGTGGCGAGGCTGCGCCGGGTGAGCGAGTTCTCGTGACCGCTGCGGCGGGAAGTCTGGGCAGCTGGCTGATTCCGTTGCTCGTAGCAACCGGTACGACGGTGGTCGCCGCGGCTCGTGGTGAGGCGAAGCTGCAGCACGTGAAGGAACTCGGTGCGCACGAGGTGGTGGACTACTCGGCGCCGGATTGGGCCGATGGTCTGGAGCCGGTGGATGTGGTCTTCGACGGTACGGGCGGTGCGATCGGCAAGGCGGCGTACGGGATCACTCGGTCCGGCGGGCGGTTCCTCGGGTACGGCGCAGCGAGTGGCGACTTCACTGCGCCGGCCGAGGATCGCGACGACGTCACGCTGGTCGGGATCTTCCAGCCGGATCCTGCCGAGTGGCAGGCGCTGACCCGACGCGCGCTCGACGAACTGGCGCAGAGGCGGATCGTTCCCACGATCGGACAGACCTTTCCGTTGGCGGAGGCCGCGGCGGCCCACGCGGCGATCGCCAACCGCCGCACCCTTGGCAAGACGCTCCTCGTGCCCTGACCGGCAGGGGGCGGATCTCCAGGCCATCACAATGTGGCCGCTCCCGCCAGGCTGAGCGTGGCGGGAGCGGCTGAGGGGCGGTTGTGATGGCCTGGCGATCCGCTAGCCCGCGGTCACCAGCGCGCTAGGTCGGTACAGGGTCAGGCCGGACGTCTCGTCGACGAGCGCGACCCGGATCGACTCCGGTGCGGGGTCCTGATGCGGTACGGCGAAGACGGCCGTCGCCTTGCGCCCGTCGTACGTCGCGGCGTAACTCACGTACCGCCAGCCGTCGTCGTCCCAGTAGTCGTGGATGTCCGAACGCAGCCAACCGTCGACCGCGCGGTACGCCGGGCTGAGCAGCACCCGCCGCTGCGTCGCGGCAAGCGGTGCGTCGTCCGAGGCGGTACCGGCGTACGGATGACTGAGCCGGACTCGCAAACGCCGCAGCGGCAACAGCCAGTACCGATCCAGCTCGGCCGACAGCATCGCGAACACCGCCGCCTCGACCACCAGCACGCCGAGACCCGCACCCGCCGACCACCAGCCGTCCGCTCCGAACGCGGCCGCCAGGGCGGTTGCCAAGAGCAACAATGCGCGTGCGATCGCCCGATTGCCGACAGGTCTGGCCGACTTGCCCGCACACCCACAAGAGGCCTCGGGTACGACGACCTTCGAGTAGACGAGGAACCCGGTGAAGCCGACAGCCAGTACGCCGGCGGCGACCGCCTCGATCGCCCAGAAGGGTGGCAGGAGCAGGGCAAGCCCGATCAGCACCTCGATCCCGGCAACAGCCAGGTAGGCGGCCCGCGCGCGAGACACCAGGCGCGGCAACGCCGTACGGTCGGCCTGGTCGGGCGCGGCGAACTTGCCGTACGCCGACCACAGCAGCAGCAATCCGATCAGAAGCGGCTGTGCGGCCGCTACTTGTCCGGCGGCCATGTCAGTTCGAGGTGTAGATGGTCGCGACGTCGATCTCGTTGGTGCCCGGTCGCCAGGCGCCGATCACCTGGGCGTGCCGGCCGACCTTGAGCATCGACAGGTCCGAGACCGCGGGCGTCCCGTTGTACACGGCGGCCGTGACACCGGGTTGCAGATGCCCGACGACCTTCTGCCCGTGGTGGTCGAACTGGACGCCCGAGCGGCTGATCGATGTGATCGCGACGGTCAGGTTGACGATGTTCACCCACACCGCCTCGGCCGCGAGGATCCCGTCCGGCAGCAGGACGCCCCGGGCGTACAGGCCGTCGCCGATCCGGGCCTGGTCGATCGTTGTCGGACGGAGCTTCCAGACACTCGTCACCCCGGTCAGCTGGATCCGGTGCAGCCGGCCGTCGGATCCCTGTACCTGCAGGAGATCCTGGTTCCGGCCGGTGATCAGGCCTTCGGCGAAGTTCGGGTCCGGCTGACCCGCGTCGGCGTACTGGTCGGCGGCGGCGAACGCGGTCTCCGGCGCGAGCGATCCCAGGGCGCTCGCGGCGACGAGTCCGGTCGCACCGAGGGCGGCGCGGCTGAGCAGCGAACGGCGATCCATCGTGGTGGTCATCTCGGTTCTCCCCTCAGGCCACGTCGATCGACACGGGCGTCAAACCGCTGTTCAGGCTGCCGGTGAGCGCGCTGAAGGCCGCCGGCGTGAAGTCGATGATCCGGTTCGCCGCGCAGTTCCCGCCGCAGCAGGAGCGTTCGCCGCAGAACAGGTCGGTCTGCGGGCCGCAGTCGGCGATCGACGTCACGATCCGCTTCCCGGTGCACAGACTGGTCGTGGCGTGTTTGAAGCCGCAGGTACGCCGGGACAGTCCGACCCCGCAGGTGTCCGGGTGGGTGATGGCGTAGCAACTGTCCGACGTGTTCGGCCAGGCGTGCTGGAGATTTCCCGAGTTGCAGGTGCCGCAGGCGCCGTGCCCGGCAGTCCCACAGGGTCCCCACGCGTTCCCGCAACAGAACCATGATGCTTCGGCAGTGATTCCAGCCATGACAGATTCCTCCAGGTCGAGGGGGTGTCGCTCACTCCCACGCCTACTGCGCGGCACTCGGCACGGCACCTCGCCGCACGGATGCAAAGGCCACGATGCTCCGCATCGAGACCTTCGCCCCCGCACGCCGACGCACCGCACCGAGCGCCTGCT
>DASXXB010000485.1:0-2438 GCA_036503355.1 Kribbella sp.
GATCCGCGCACTGGAACATGCCGGAGTGGACACCGTCTTCGGCATCCCGGGTGGCGCGATCCTCCCGGCGTACGACCCGATGCTCGACTCGACCCAGATCCGCCACATCCTGGTACGTCACGAGCAGGGCGCCGGCCACGCTGCCCAGGGCTACGCCGCGGCGTCCGGCAAGGTCGGCGTCTGCATGGCGACCTCCGGCCCGGGCGCGACCAACCTGGTGACGCCGATCGCCGACGCGTACATGGACTCGGTGCCGATGGTGGCCATCACCGGCCAGGTCGCCAGCGCCGCGATCGGTACGGACGCCTTCCAGGAGGCGGACATCCGCGGCATCACGATGCCGATCACCAAGCACAACTTCCTGGTCAACGACCCGAACGACATCGCCACCACGATCGCCGAGGCGTTCCACATCGCCGCCACCGGCCGTCCCGGTCCGGTGCTGGTCGACGTGACCAAGGACGCGATGCAGGCGATGGTCGACTTCCAGTGGCCGACCGAGCTCTCGCTGCCCGGCTACCGCCCGGTGACCCGGCCGCATCCGAAGCAGGTGCGGGAGGCGGCCCGCCTGATCGTGGCCGCCGAGAAGCCCGTGCTGTATGTCGGCGGCGGCGTGATCCGCGCGCAGGCCAGCGCCGAGCTCAAGGAGCTCGCGGAGATGCTCGGCATCCCGGTTGTCACCACGCTGATGGCTCGCGGCGCGCTGCCCGACACCCATGAGCTGCACTTCGGCATGCCGGGCATGCACGGCTCGGTCTCGGCCGTCGGCGCGCTGCAGCGCTCCGATCTGCTGATCACCCTCGGCGCCCGCTTCGACGACCGGGTGACCGGCCGGCTGGACTCGTTCGCCCCGGAGGCGAAGGTCATCCACGCCGACATCGACCCGGCCGAGATCGGCAAGAACCGGGCCGCCGACGTCCCGATCGTCGGCGACTGCAAGGAGGTCATCACCGACCTGATCGCGGCGCTGAAGACCGAGATCGCGGCCTCCGGGCGCACCCCGTCGTACGACCCGTGGCGCAAGCAGCTGGACGCGGTCCGGTCCCGTTACCCGCTCGGGTACGACGAGCCCGAGGACGGCACGCTCTCGCCGCAGCACGTGATCCAGCGGATCGGCCAGCTCGCCGGCCCGGACGCGGTCTACACCGCGGGCGTCGGCCAGCACCAGATGTGGTCCGCGCACTTCCTGCCGTTCGAGAAGCCGGGCCACTGGCTGAACTCCGGCGGCCTCGGCACCATGGGGTACGCCGTGCCGGCCGCGATGGGCGCGAAGGTCGCGCGGCCGGACAAGACCGTCTGGGCGATCGACGGCGACGGCTGCTTCCAGATGACCAACCAGGAGCTCGTCACCTGTGCGCTCGAGGGCATCCCGATCAAGGTTGCCGTGATCAACAACCAGTCGCTGGGCATGGTCCGGCAGTGGCAGACGCTGTTCTACGACAAGCGCTACTCCAACACCGACCTGCACTCGACCCGGATCCCGGACTTCGCCAAGCTGGCCGAGGCGATGGGCGGGGTCGGGCTGCGCTGCACCAGCAACGACTCGCTGGACGCCACGATCGAGAAGGCGATGGCGGTCACCGACGCTCCGGTCGTGGTCGACTTCGTCGTGCACCGGGACGCGATGGTGTGGCCGATGGTCGCCGCCGGCGTCAGCAACGACGAGATCCAGATCGCCCGCGACATGGCCCCGAACTGGGAAGGCGAGGAGCTGTAGATGTCCAAGCACACACTGTCGATCCTGGTCGAGAACAAGCACGGTGTGCTGGCCCGGGTGGCGGCGCTGATCTCGCGGCGCGGGTTCAACATCGACTCGCTCGCGGTCGGTCCGACCGAGCATCCCGAGGTGTCCCGGATGACGATCGCGGTCAGCGTCGACGAACAGCCGCTGGAGCAGATCACCAAGCAGCTGAACAAGCTGGTGAACGTGATCAAGATCGTCGAGCTCGAGCCCACCCAGACGGTGCAGCGCGAGCTGCTGCTGGTGAAGGTGAAGGCCGACACCCTGACCCGCGGACAGGTGCTGGAGACCGTCCAGCTGTTCCGTGCGAAGGTGGTGGACGTGGCACCGGACGCGATCACGATCGAGGCGACCGGCAATCCCGAGAAGCTCGAAGCCATGCTCCGGGTGCTGGAACCCTTCGGCGTCCGCGAGCTGGTGCAGTCCGGCATGGTGGCGATCGGCCGCGGCAGCCGCTCCATCTCCGACCGCACGCTGCGACCGGTCCCGGTGCCGCCGCCGCACGTCCGGACCGGACCCCCGACCGTGCAGGCGCGCCCGGCTGACCGTCAGCCCACGCACCCGGTACCGGCGCCGCCGCCGGGCCGTACCGCCGCCGCCGTACCGAATCAACACTAAGGAGAAGTGCCCGAAGTGGCTGCTGAAATGTTCTACGACGACAACGCCGACCTGTCGGTGATCCAGGGCCGGCACGTGG
>DASXXB010000486.1:0-33648 GCA_036503355.1 Kribbella sp.
TCGAGCCGATCGCCCGCGAGCTCCCGATGGAGTACGCGCTGGAACTGAACCGACTGATCGAGCTGCAGATGGAAGGGGCCGTCGGCTGATGTCGACCTCTGAAACTCTTGTTGCTACCGGCAACAAGGCACACTCCCACGGGCCGGGGTCCCCGGTCCCGCTCCAGGCCCGCAGCGAGCGGCCGACGTCGTACGACGTCGCCGACTTCGCGGTGCCGAACGGGCGCGAGGAGGAGTGGCGGTTCACGCCGGTCAAGCAGCTGAAGGCCCTGTTCGAGGACGCTGCGGGCACGGAGACGCCGAAGATCGACGCCTCCGGCCCGGACGGCGTGGTGATCGAGACGGTGGCCGTCGACGCGGTCAAGGTCCTGACCCCGCAGGACCGTTCCGCCGCGGTGGCGTGGAACCGCGCGCCCGAGGCGCTGGCGGTGCGGATCCCGGTCGAGGCCGAGCTCACCGAGCCGGTGCACGTGAACGTCGCGAGCCTGGGCGCCCGCGGCTTCAGCCACCTGATCGTCGAGGCCGGCCGGTTCAGCAAGTCGATCGTGATCATCGACCACACCGGCGCGGGCGAGCTGAGCGGCAACGTCGAGATCTCGGTCGGCGACGGCGCGGACCTGCGGGTGGTCTCCATCCAGCAGGGCGACCACGAGTCGATCCACCTGGCCCAGCACGACGCGCTGGTCGGCCGGGACGCGCGGCTGCACCACGTCGCGGTCACCCTCGGCGGCAAGGTCGTCCGGATCGGCACCAACGTCCGGTACGCCGGACCGGGTGGCGACGCCGAGCTGGTCGGGGTGTACTTCGCCGAGTCCGGGCAGCACCACGAGCACCGGCTGTTCGTCGACCACGAGGCCACGCACTGCAAGAGCAACGTGCTCTACAAGGGCGCGCTGGCCGGTGCCGACGCCCGCTCGGTGTGGATCGGCGACGTGCTGATCCGGGCCGCGGCCGAGGGCACCGACACCTTCGAACTGAACCGGAACCTGGTGCTGACCGACGGCGCCCGCGCCGACTCGGTGCCGAACCTGGAGATCGAGACCGGCGAGATCGAGGGCGCGGGGCACGCGTCCGCGACCGGCCGGTTCGACGACGAGCAGCTGTTCTACCTGCAGGCCCGCGGCATCCCCGAGGACGCGGCCCGGCGGCTGGTGGTGTCCGGCTTCTTCAACGACATCATCGGCAAGATCGGCGTACCGGAGGTCAGCGACCACCTGCACGACGTGATCGAGGAGAAGCTCGCCCGGGCTGCCGAGCTGAGTGAATCCGCCAAGGCGGTTGTCGGCAAGTGAGTGACACCTTCGAGCGCGCGTGTGCGGCCGCCGACGTACCCGACGAGGGAGTGATCCCGGTCGAGGTCGGCGGTGTCGAGGTCGCGGTCGTGAAGAGCGAGGGACAGTACTTCGCGGTGCGGGACGAATGCTCGCACGCGCAGATCCAGCTGTCCGAAGGTGACGTCGGCGAGTGCGAGATCGAGTGCTGGCTGCACGGGTCCCGCTTCGACCTGCGCACCGGCGAGCCGACCAGCCTGCCCGCGTACGACCCGGTGCCGATCTACCCCGTGCGCCTCGACGGCGACGACGTACTCGTCGACGTGAAGAACCCCATCAACCAGGCTTCCCTGTAAATACCGACGGAGATAGAGAAACCCTCATGGCGACACTCGAGATTCGCGACCTGCACGTGTCGGTCGACACCGATGCCGGCCCGAAGCAGATCCTGCGCGGTGTGAACCTGACCATCAGCGGTGGTCAGACGCACGCGATCATGGGCCCGAACGGTTCCGGCAAGTCGACGCTGGCGTACTCGATCGCCGGGCACCCGAAGTACAACATCACCGGCGGCACCGTGACGCTGGACGGCGAGGACGTCCTCGACATGAAGGTCGACGAGCGCGCCCGGGCCGGCCTGTTCCTGGCGATGCAGTACCCGGTCGAGGTGCCGGGCGTGTCGGTGGCGAACTTCCTGCGGACGGCGAAGACCGCGATCGACGGCGAGGCGCCGAAGCTGCGCACCTGGGTCAAGGACGTGAACAAGGCGCTGTCCGACCTGGACATGGACGCCAGCTTCGGTCAGCGCAACGTCAACGAGGGCTTCTCCGGCGGTGAGAAGAAGCGCCACGAGATCGTCCAGCTGGAGCTGCTGAACCCGAAGGTCGCGATCCTCGACGAGACCGACTCCGGCCTCGACATCGACGCGCTGCGGATCGTCTCCGAGGGCGTCAACCGGTTCGCGTCGCAGGGCGACAAGGGTGTCCTGCTGATCACCCACTACACGCGGATCCTGCGCTACATCAAGCCGGACTTCGTGCACGTCTTCGTCGACGGCCGCGTCGCCGAGGAGGGCGGCCCGGAGCTGGCCGAGGAGCTCGAGGCCAACGGCTACGAGCGCTTCCTCAAGGCAGGCGCGAAGTGACCGACGCCCGGACTTTCAGCAGCCCCCTGGATCTGCAGTCGGTCCGGGCGGACTTCCCGATCCTGTCCCGCGAGCTCGCGGGCGGGTTCCCGCTGGTCTACCTGGACTCGGCGAACTCCTCGCAGAAGCCGCGCCAGGTGGTGCGGGCGCTCGAGGAGCACTACCTGCAGCACAACGCGAACGTGGCGCGCGCGATGCACCAGCTCGGTGCCGAGGCGACCGCGGCGTACGAGGGCGGCCGGGACAAGGTGGCCGAGTTCATCGGTGCGCCGTCGCGCGACGAGATCGTGTTCACCAAGAACGCCTCCGAGGCGCTCAACCTGGCAGCGCACACGCTCGGCGCACGGCTCAAGCCGGGCGACGTGGTGGTGGTCTCCGAGATGGAGCACCACAGCAACATCGTCCCGTGGCAGCTCGCCTGCGAGCGGACCGGCGCGACGCTGAAGTGGTTCGGCGTCACCGAGGACGGCCGGCTCGACACCAGCAACATCGAGGAGCTGCTGACCGAGAACACCAAGGTCGTCGCGCTGACCTGGGTCTCGAACGCGCTCGGCACGATCAACCCGATCACCGACATCGCCACCAAGGCGCACGCGGTCGGCGCGACCGTCGTCGTCGACGCCTCGCAGGCCGTCCCGCAGTTCCCCGTGGACGTGTCCACGCTCGGCGCGGACATTCTGGCCTTCACCGGTCACAAGGTGGTCGGCCCAACCGGCATCGGTGTGCTGTGGGGCCGTTACGAGCTGCTCGCCGAGCTGCCGCCGTTCCTCGGTGGCGGCGAGATGATCGAGGTCGTCCGGATGACCGGCTCGACGTACGCACCGCCGCCGGCCCGGTTCGAGGCCGGTACGCCGCCGATCGCGCAGGCGGTCGGGCTGGGTGCGGCCGTCGACTACCTGTCCGGGATCGGCATGGACAAGATCGCGGCGCACGAGCACGCGATCGTCGAGTACGCGCTCGAAGGGCTGAAGACGGTCCCGGGGCTGACGCTGCTCGGGCCGGCCGACGCGAAGGACCACGGCGGCGCGATCAGCTTCGCGCTGGACGGCGTACATCCGCACGACGTGTCGACCGTGCTGGACACCCGGGGGATCGCAGTCCGGGCCGGGCACCACTGCGCGCGGCCGGTGCACGAGCGGTTCGGAATGCAGTCGTCGACCAGAGCGTCTTTCTACCTGTACACAACTCCCGAGGAGATCGACGCGCTCGTCGACGGGCTCGGGTTCGTCCGTAGCTTCTTCAAGGTGGACTGATATGCAGCTCGACAGCCTGTACCAGGAGATCATCCTGGATCACTACCGGAGCCCGCACCACGCGGGCCTGGTGGACCCGTACGACGTGGAGGTGCACCATGTGAACCCGTCCTGCGGGGACGAGGTCACGCTCCGGGTCGAGCTCGACGGCGATACCGTGAAGGGTGTGACCCACGAGAGCGTCGGCTGCTCGATCAGCCAGGCGGCGACGTCGGTGATGTCGGACCTGGTGATCGGCAAGCCGGTTTCCGAGGGAATGGCGACGTACGAGAAGTTCCTGGAACTGATGCAGGGCCGGGGGAATGTCGAACCGGACGAAGAGGTTCTGGAGGACGGTGTGGCGTTCGCGGGCGTCGCGCAGTTCCCGGCCCGGGTGAAGTGTGCGCTGCTGGGCTGGTCGGCCTGGCGGGACGCCACCGCCCAGGCCCTGGCCACTCGAGGCGCAGCCAACGAAGGAGCGAGCAATGCCTGACCAGACCGACGAGAAGATCGAGCTGCCCGAGGTCGACCTGGACGCGGCGGCTCAGCCCGGCACCAGCCCGGCCAAGGTCGAGGACGTCACCGAGGCGCTCAAGGACGTGGTGGACCCCGAGCTCGGCATCAACGTGGTCGACCTCGGCCTGATCTACGGCATCACGGTCGACGACACCAGTACGGCGATCATCGACATGACGCTGACGTCCGCGGCCTGCCCGCTGACCGACGTGATCGAGGACCAGACCCGGATGGCGCTCGACGGCCTCGTCAACGACTTCCGGATCAACTGGGTCTGGATGCCGCCGTGGGGTCCGGAGAAGATCACCGACGACGGCCGCGACCAGCTGCGCGCGCTCGGCTTCAACGTGTGACCCGGATCGTTTCGGTCGCGCCGGAGCGGTTGGACAGGTGGCTGACAGGTTTCGGCGAACGGCACGGTGAGGTGCGGTACGACGTGACGCCGGCGAGCGTCACGCTGTCCGCCGAGGACGGCGAGTCCGCTGTCGTCACGGTGCCCTTCGAGCCCCTCGCGGAATTGTCCCGCGAGGGGCTCGTCACGCATGTACTGCGGCCGCGGCGGCTCGGCGTACTGCTGGTCCGCCGGGGAGGCTACGGCGCCGGGGTGTTTGCCGGCGGCAAGCTTCTCGACTCCAAGGTCGGCTCCCGGCACGTCCAGGGCACGACCAAGGCGGGCGGGTGGTCGCAGCAGCGGTACGCGCGGCGCCGGGACAACCAGGCGCGGGAGGCGTTCGCAGCCGCCACCGAGGTGGCGGTGCGGATCCTGGGTGCGGCAAAGCTCGACGTGGTGGTGTGCGGGGGAGACCGGCGGGCCGTGGACACCGTGCTGGACGATCCACGACTGAAGGATCTCGCGGAGCTGGTGCGGCCGCCGTTCCTCGGCGTACCGGATCCGAAGCAGAAGGTCCTCGAGCAGGCCGGGTCCGATGCCCGGGCGATCCGGATCGAGCTCTCCGAACCCGCGCGCTAGGAGCTCAGGAGAAGTTCGGGCCGTGCAGGGCGCGGAAGTTCGCCAGGGCTCCGCGGAAGTACTCCAGGTCCTCCTCGAGCTTGGCGCGGTGCAGCATGCCCGGGTGCGCGGCCTTGGACTCGGCGCCGAACTCGGTCCAGATCTCGGAGTCCGGGACCTCGGCGGCGTCACCGGGCAGGAACTCCATCGCCTGGTTGATCGCCTCCGCGGCGAGTTCCCAGGCGAGCTCGATGTTCGAGCGCGCCTCGCCCGGCTCACCGTCGTAGTTCATGCTCCCCTCGAGCGCCTCGTCGGCGTACCGGTGGGCGACGATCACCCATTGCGCGGCGTCGACCAGCCGGGACCGGCCGAGTCCGAAGTGCATCCCGGTCTGCTCGGAGGTGCGCTCCGACGCGTACGGGACGGTGATCTCTCCGACCGGCGACGAGTACGTCCAGGCGTCCGGTCCTTCGGTGATGTTCCGGTCGAGCTCGAGCGGCGGCGCCGGCTGCAGTCGTTCGCCCGGCGCGGCTCCGCGTTCCGCGAGTTTCAGCGCGACGTAGACGTCGGCCTCCCAGAGGCTCCTCGCCATCAGCATCGGTTATCTCGCTCCCATTTTCCTGGCCAGGTCGTCGTACGTGTCCCGCGTCACCAGCAGCCGGTCGAGCCGGAACCGCCCGGGCCCGGCCGCGCGCGCAGCCTGGCCCTCCGGCGTCCAGAACTCGTCCTCCGGTACGGCGTCGGCACCCGCCGGCACGAACTTGATCACCTCTGCGACTGCGGCGTGCGCGATCGCGAGCACCCTACCGGCCTCGACGGGATCGGTGGGCACGGCCGCCGCGGCGCGATCGGCCACGTCCAGCCATTGGCCGGCGTCGATGATGTCGGACGGCTCCGCGCCCCCGAACGTCGGCCAGCCGCGCACCGGCGTCTCGTGCTCCGGCACACCGAACAGGTACTCGCGCTCGGCCGAACAGCCCGGGCAGATCGCGGCGTAGCTCGAGGCGAGCTCGCCGTCGACCTCGACCAGCGCCTGCTCCCAGGGCGCGTCGTCCGCCCCGCAGTCCGGGCAAGGATGCAGCTCGAGGTACAGCTGCGCCTCGTCCCGGGTGCGCGCCACGGCGAATGACATCGTGTCCCTCTCGACAGATCTTGGTATTCGCTTCACGGCCCGGTCAGGCCCTGCCCGTGGCCGGTCGGTGCAATGGTCCGTCCGGCCGCGGTGCCGGAATGCGTGGGCGCCCGGTGCTGCGCCGCCGGTGTCGTGGCCGGTGCCATCGCCTGCGCTGTCGTGGTTGCGTCCAGTCCCTTGAGCATGTCCCGCGGTACGCCGTGATCCACCAGGGCATCGGCCACCTGGGCGCTGAAACGGCCCGGAGGAGAGGTGTCGTAGAGGTCCCGGAGATCGAAACGGCCCATGGTCATCTGCACGACGGTCGGGTGCAGAGTCCGGAACGCGTCGGCGAAACCACCGTCACCGTTGCACTCCAGTTGTCCGTCCTTCGTCGCCCGGTACTTCTCCTCGGACCCATCGGCCTGCCGGACCAGAAGCACCAGCGTCCGGTCCTCCGCCTTGGCCTGCTGGATGACGTCGATCAGCGGCTGGTACGGCGCGTAAACCGCGCCCGACTTGCCCTGCTGGTACTCCGTGGCGACGACGTCGGGCGGTCCGAAGTCCTGCGGCTCCGCCTGCAGCCGGGCCCCGGCCATGGCGGCGTCGATCGCCACGCCCCGCTCCATCTGGTCCAGGACGGCGAGGTACTGGTGCCTGAGCATCCGGACATACAGCTCGCCGCGAGCGAGGTCGTGCACTCTCGTCGTACGGCGGGTGACCGGGTCGCGGTGACCCTTGCTGGTCGACGTCGTGACCGTGGCGTCGTACTGCACCGGGATCCGGACGGTGACCACCTGGCCCTCGAGGAACCTGCTGGTCTCCAGCCGGGTGCCGTTCGCGTCGGACGACTGCTCCTTGACCTGCTCGCCGACCGTGCCGCCGACGCTCACCAGCCCGCCGTCGAGGCCACCGGTCGCGGTGAGCGGCGTCAGCCGGTTGGTGGTGCTGGACGACCGGTACGTCTTCTGATGACGCCAGACACGGCCTGTCTGGCCCTCGACCTCCGGGCCGTGCAGCTCCCAGCCGAGTGCTCTCGCCTGGACCGTGACACCCACGAGCGTCCGGCCGTTGCCGGACTTGGCCATCGGCTGCAGGTCGATGCCCGGACCGAGCAGCAGGCCGGCCTTGGCCTTCAGTGCGGAGGGCTTCAGGTTCGCGTTCAGGAGATGCCGGTGCTCGGCGGCTCCGCGCTTGCCCAGTACGCCGGGCTCGGCCAGGTGTCCGGTGAGGTTCGCCAGCAACTCGTTCTGGCGCTTGCCACCAGGTCCGTTCACCGCGACCCGGACCGGAACCGCGCCTTCGGGGAACTGGATCGGGCGGTGATCGACGACCTCGTCGGTGGACGGCGCCGGCAGCGGGGCGTCGAGCCGCTCGCCGCGAGGGATCCACTGCGTCATCTGCGCCCGGATCTCGCGCGGCGCGGACACGCTCGTGACGTCGGCCGGATCGATCTGGCCGAGCTTCCAGCGGGCGCTCGCCTGCGCCGCGGCGCCCGCGTTACGGACCCGCACGACCCTGGTGGTGAAGACGACGTCCCGAGAGGACTTGACCAGGTCGAAGTCGCCGAAGCGGTCGATGGTGACATCGGACACGCCGCTTCCGGCCGTGTTGCTCTTGGTCAGGTCCGTCGACAGACCGCCGCTGAGGTCGCCATGGCCGGTGCCTGTCTTGCCGTCGAGTCCGGCCGAGACCGCCACGGTGTGGCCGGTCTGTTTGTCGAGTTGCCGGTAGTTGTAGTTCTGCCCGACGGAGCCGACGGCCTCCTTCGGGATGTCCGGGGTGCCGTCCGGCTGGTCCGCCGTCTCCTCGATGGTCCGCTCACCGACGAACTGCGCCTGCACCTGGACGAACAGCACGTCCGGCCGCTGCTGGCCCTGGATCGGCACCTCGATCGGAATCTCGAAGGAGCCCGCGCCGAGCATGTCGTCGAGATGGGCCTGAAAGCTGTCCGGCGACAGGTCGACGTCGAGGTCGTTCTGGAGCTGGAGACTGGCGGCCCGCAGTCCGGGGGCCAGCTCGTCGATCTGCGGCTCGACCAGCTTCCGAAGGTCGAGGTTCTCCATCACCGGCTGGTCGTCGACCATGACCGGCGTGCCGTCGACGACGACGGGCACCTGGACCGCCTCGACCTGGGACGGGCCGAGACTGTCCTCGAACGCCTGCGACGTGTGGATGACGCGCCGCTGCCGGGCGCGCTCGCTGACGCGTTGCGAGACGTCGGCGAAGTCCTCCTCCGCGGTCCGCTTCGGCTCACCCGGCCCGGTACCCACGGAGCTGCGTTCCTTGAGCTTCGCGGTCAGCTGCTCGGTTGTGTGTTCGGCGGCGAGGCCGGTGGTGGCACCGCGCTTCTCGAGCCGGTACCGCATCAGCAAACCGGCGGCGGTGCCGTGGCTGATCGGGAGCTTGTCGTTCAGGTAGCGCTCGGCTGCGTCAGCCACCATTGACAGCGGCAGGTCCAGCTTGTTGGCGGCGTACAGCTCCAAGGCCCGGCGCTCGGCCATCGTCTTCTGTGCCACGGCGTCCGGCAGCGGGACGGATGCGACCACCTCGCCGTTGTGCACGATGTCGGCGGTCATCTCGAACCGCTCGAGGAAGTCGTGGTGGCTGCCCGAGTTGATCAGCAGCCGCTCGTCGCCGGACGCTTCACTCGTCGTGGTCGACTGCGATCTGCCGCCGGTGCGCCCGGCCGACAGGCCGCCGCTGGTGCCGTTGCCGTCGGCCCCCTGGTGGCCCCCGCCCGCACTGCCGCCGAAGCCGCCGGACGACGACGTACCGGCGGTGGAGCCGACGTCGCTGATCGCGAACTTGATGTCGACGCTGTCCTGCTGGCTCATCGCGAGAGGCGTCTGCGCGACGGCCTTGCCGCGGATCACGATCTGGTACTCGTCCGGCAGCACCGTACGGCTCCGCAGGACGTGCGCCGGACTGTTCGGCGCCTTGACCACGGTGAACGGGAGCTTGTACTCCCCGTTCATCCATTCGGGGTTCGCGACCAGGGCGGCCGGGGACAGCGCCGAGTGCAGTGCCGGCAGGGCGGTCGAGTCGGCGGTCAGCGCGGGGATCGCCGCGCACAAGACGTCGGCGGGGTCCTGTCGCTTCCCGTCGGGGCCGGCCGCCTTGCCGGCGTCGACGGCGACCAGGAAGCCCTGCTCGACGGCCTCGTTGTGCGGTGCCTTCGGATTCTTCGCGAACACCGGCGCGGCCGCGCGCGACATCGCGCTGTCGTAGACGATCTCCACGGTGCCCGCGACCTCGGCCAGCGGCTTCGCGTCGCCACGATCGGTGATCTCGGCGAAGGTGATGCGGATCTTTTCCTCGATGTGGTCCTGCGGCCCACTCGACTTCCTGAGCCTGACCCGCTGGTTGCGCTGCCCCGCCGTCGTGCTGTAGCTGCGTCCCCGGGCCGTCCGGTTGACGTTCACGCCGATCCGCCCGAGCAGGCCGCTGAGCCCGCTCGCCGGGCCGTGGTTTCCGCCGACCTCGGCGGACAGCGGCAGCGCCTTGGACCGGCCGGACGTCCGGCCGGTCCAGCGCGAGCTGATGGCCAGGACGACGGCGGCTTCGTCCTCCTTGACGCCCCGGCCCTCGGCCTTGAACCGTCCGGTGGTCTCGTCGTGCTCCTGGGTCACCGACAGCCGGAACGGCCGCCAGACCGGCGTACCGAGCGGCCCGTGGTCCTCGAGCATGACGATCAGACCGCCCTGACAGGCCTGGTTGAAGCCCGACTCGAGTCGCGGCGCGGTGATCGCCTGTACGACGCGCTGGTAGTTCCGGCTGCGCAACTCGTCGCTCGACGCGTCACCGTCGGCGTCGACCAGACCCATCGCGCCCAGCTGGGCCAGTACTCGCTGCTGCGCCCGATCGGCGCCCTTCAGCTCCTGTGGCAGACCATTGCCGGCGCCGCGCAACTGGTTCTCGCCGACACCCATCCACGGCGGCGCCGTCTGCGGGTCGGTAGCCGGCAGGGCGTCGCCACGCAGCATCACCCGCCCCTTGGCGTCCAGTCGCAGGGAGCCGTCGTCGTTCCGCAGTACGGCGTCGGGATGCGCGCGGCCGCCCGCACGCAACAGCCCGTTCTCCGGGATCCGCAGCAGCGCCTCACACGTACCACTGACGACCACCGGCTTGCTGCTCGGATCACCGAGCTCGCGGAGCGTGCCGACAGCCTCGAAGCCGAGCAGGACGCCCTGCTCCGGATCGTTCTCGCTGTGCACGAGGGGCGTGATCGCGGTCATGCTGACGCTCTGGCCGCCGGACCGCGCCACGTTGCGCGCCGCCGACACCTTCGGCGACACGTTCACACCGGACCCGCCGACGTTGTCGAGCGCCTTTGCGGCGGCGACCGGGCTCAGGTCGGACTGCTTGCCGGGGAAGCCGAGGCTCGCCGTCGCGGTGGACGAGGCGGTGAAGGTCTGGCCGGCGTTGATGCCGGCAAAGTCGACGATCACCCGTTCGCGGCGGATGTCCTTGCTGCTCTCGCCGACGAGCCGGGCTTCGCTCCAGACCGGCTTGAGCTGCCAGGTGAGTTCGTACTTCGTGTCGCCGCGGGACGGGATCGGCCGGGTGAGGCCGCGCGGGCCGGTCAGCTCCTGCAGCAGGCGATGTGGGTCGTTGGTCGTCAGACCTGTGATGTGGTCGTAGGAGACCCGGTCCAGCCGCAGCCCTTCCTGGTTCGCCTGCCGGAGCAAGCGGTCGGTGAGGTCGTGCATCCCGGTGAAGCTGGTGACCGCGTGCCGCGGGAACTCGCCGGTGACATCCTGCCCGCGGCTGATCTCGTCCAGCGACACGGTCTCGGCCGGCGCCTGCACCGTGTACGGGCTCGACACCCAGGTCTGCTGCCGGCCGGCGTCCACCGTCCCGACCGGCGACCAGGGATCGAGTGGGGACTTCCGTACTTCGATCTCCAGCGTGCCGGACCACGCGTACAACAGCGATTCGCCGGAGCTGTCCTCGACCCAGCCGAGCTGGGTGTGCGCCGTCGCCCCGCTGGTGTCGGCGAGCGAGCGGCCGCGGGCGACCTCCACCCGCGGCGACACCAGTTGCGCCGCGGCGTGCAGCGGCGTACCGGGGGCGGCCATCGCCAGCAACGGCTGCAGGTTGACGCCGATGTTCGTGCTGGTCGAGTGCGTGTTGGTGGTGCCGACGCTGGTGCCGCCCTCGCCGATCGAACCGGACATCTGCTGCGCCAGCTCGTGGTCGTGGCCGACGACCTCGGTGACGTCACGAGCCTTCATCCGCAACCGGACCTGGCTCACGTCGGCCAGGTCGTCGTCCGGGTCGTTGCCGGTGGCAAACACCATGCCGTCGCGCGACATCAGCCGGCGGTACTCCGCGGCAGGCATCGGGAGCGGCCCGCGCAGTGACATCGGCGCCATCTTGTTGGCGGCCAGGACCTTGTTGATCTCGTCGACCGGCAGGTCGAGCTGGTCGCCGTCCGGTACGCCGGTCCTCAGCAGGTCCTTGACCGGCATCGCGCGGTCCACGCTGCGCTCGTACGCCTGCACCTGCTGCTTCGCCGTACCGGCCAGCTCGGCGATCCGCGCCTGGGACGCGCCTGCGTCGATCTCGGTCAGAAGGTTCCGGTAGCCGGCCAGGGCCTTCCGCGCGGTGCCGGCTGCGTCCTCGTACGCGTCCGCGATCTTCGTGTGCCGACGGGCCTTGCTTCGTGAGGTCTCGGCCGCGGCCCGCAGCGTCCGGGCGCGCCCGGGGGCGCCGAGGTCGCGCTGCAGGTCCTCGGCCGCGGCATCGCGTTCGCTGTCCTCGGCCTCGTCGAGCGCGCCCTGAGAGCTGTTCCGCTTCGTCAGCGCCTTGTCGTCGAGATCCGCGGCGGCGGCCTCGAGGGTCGCGATCTGCGCTGCGACCTCGGCCCGGAGGTGTCCGGGTGTGTTCGGCGCCGCTTTGGCGTCGGTCAGGGCCTTCTCGGCGGCGGCACCGACGCCGGCGGCCTCCGGGTCGACGACCGCGCCCGCGGTCCACGGCAGTGCCGGCTCGACGCCGCCGCGGCTGCGGATCCGGCGGGCCAGCGTCTCCAGGTCGCGCTCGAGATCCGCGGCGCTGCGCCGGCCGGTGACCGGGGAGCCCTGCTGTCCGGCGGCCTGAGTCTCGTGCCATTCGCGGAGCATGACCTGGAAGGCATCCCGGTCGGCCTGCACCCGGCGGTCACGGCGTTCGTGGCCGAACGCCGACTTGAGTTTGCCCAGTACGCCGCGGGGGCGTTCGGCATGCTCGGCCGCGACCTCCTGGTTCAGCTGCGACAGTTGCTGGGTCCAGACGTGGCGGAGCTGGGCGTCGGTCAGCCCGTTCGCGATCCGCAGTACATGCGGCTCGGTCGCCGTACCGGATCTCGTCGTCGCGCACGCCAGTGCGCCGAGGGGCACCTTGCCGATCTCGACGCGGACGTGCTGCGGCTCGTCGGTCGACGCCATCTGCACGACGGCGAGTCCGGACTGCGTGTCGGGCGGGCCGGTGAGCGACGACTCCAGGTCGCGCCGGTCCATCGCCCGCAGGACGCCCAGCGCATGCGTTTCGGTGAGGGCGGGCTCGCTGTCCGGACGCTCGCCGAGGGCGAGCCCGGTGCCGCGTACCTGGGAGGTCCACAGCCGGCGGCCGCCGGCGCTGCGGTGCCTGGCACCGACCGTTCCACGGTTCCGCCGTGCAGGCGGCGTACCGACCTCGAGGGACTCCGCCTCGCGGTTGATCGCGGAGGCAGCGGAGACGATCGTGGACAGCGCGGGTGCTTCCTCCGGCGCCGACATCCGCTCGAGGCGTTCAGCGGCCTCCGGGTCGGCGGCCGACGCGCTGCGGAGCGCGATCCGGAGCATCGCCTCGGCCTCGGTACGTCGCGATTGGTCCAGGCCCGGCGCACTCAGGTAGCGGTCCAGGGCCTCGGTCGCACCTCGGGACGACTCCTGCCCGCGGGCGCGGGCGACCTCCGCGCCGAGGATCGCGACACCTTCGGCCAGCAGGCGCTCGTCGGAGATCCGGCGGGCGGCACGACGGGCGAGGTACTCCTCCAGCGACCTCAGCACGCCGGCGGGCAGCCTGTCACGGCGACTGGTCAGCCAGACGCTGCCGTCGCGCAACGGCATCGCGGCCGGGTACAGGATCCCGAGCGCCCTTCCGACGGCCGCGCGGGCGCGGGTCTTCGCGTCCGGAGCAGGCTGTCCGGTGGGCATGGCTGCGGCGGACAGGGGTGTGGTCAGCCGACTCACCTCCCGTTTCGTGTCCGGGTGCTCACCAGTCGTCACCAGGACCCTCTGGTTCCGGAATCTAGCAAACAATCGGTTACTCGCCAGCAACTCGAATCACCCGAACTGTTAACGATTTACGCCCCGGAGCCACCTAGGATCCGCCGCATGACGGAGAGGCTCGGTGAGTCGGGGTGGACCGTGAGCGACGCGCGCGAACTGGTCCACGAACTACGGCGCACCGTTCTGGGCGGCCGGGAGTACGACGGGATCGAGTTGTTCCTGGCGCTCTGCGAGTATCTCGACGACCTGCACGGGATCGACCGGGCCCGCGGCCGGTACGGTTTCGGCCACTTCGCCACGGGGGCCGAGTTCGAGAGCCTGGCCGCTGCGGTGCAGACGGTCCGCGGGCCGGAGGTCGAGTGGGACCCGGAGTCGGACCGGCTGGTGCAACCCGTCAACGCGGCCGTCACGCTGGCCGAAGGACGGGACCTGATCACCTGGCTGGAAGCGAGGGCGGCGTGGGAACGCCAGCTCGGTCTGAGCCTGCGGGCGCTCTATACCTATCTGGACCAGTTGTACGGCGGGCCGGGCACGTTCAACCAGCTGCTCACCAGGCGCGAGCGCGAGCGGGTGGCGGCCCGGTAGTGGCACGGTAGGGGCACCGTGGCGGCGCAGGCCTGTTGGCGCGAGTGGTACCTGGATGCCATTACGGTAGGCGCGTGAGTCTCTCGTCCTCCACGCGTAGTTCTTCCCAAGGGGCCCGGGCCGCGGGCCGTCCGTCGGGTGGCTCGACCCGCCTCCCGAGCGGCCGGGAACGCCGTCCCGCACTGGCCGCGCTCGCGGTCATCCTGATCCTGCTCGGCGCCGCCGGGTCGGCGCTGATCGCGCTGAACAGCGGCAACCGCTCCGACTTCGTGGCGATCTCCGCCGATTCGCTGCCGCCCGGGCACAAGATCGACACCAAGGACTTCTCCCGGGGCGACCTGGCCGGTGCCACCGGCGGGCTGATCCCGTGGTCCCAGGCGAGCAAGTACGTCGGCCAGTACACCACCAGCTGGCTGTACAAGGACCAGTTCGTGACGCCGGCCAACTTCACCAAGAACGGCCAGATCCCGACCGGCGGCGCGCTGGTGGGTCTCAGCCTGGACGCCGGCCACTCGCCCTCCGACGGGCTGAACGTCGGTGACATCGTCTCGGTGACCCGGGTCCCGGCCGCCAACGAGGGCGGGGGCTCGACCACGCTGGTCTCGGCCGCCGAGGTGACGTCTGTCGCCGGTGCGATCACGGACAGCAAGACGAGCGCGAACAGCTCGCTGAACGTGACCGTCCTGATTCCCGCGGAGAAGGTCAACACCGTCGCCGCGGCCGCCGTCGCCAAGACGGTCGTCGTGGCGAAACTGCCGGCCGGCACGAAGGCGGAAGTGTCACGCAACGGCGGGTCCAACTGATGGCGTTGGTGGCACTGGCGAGCGCGAAGGGCTCGCCCGGAGTGACGACGGCGAGCCTGGTGTTCGGCGCGCTCTGGCCGCGGCAGGTCCTGCTGGCCGAGTGCGACCCGGCCGGCAGCGACGTGGCGATCCGGATGACCGGACCGGCCGGCGCGGCGCTGAACTCCGACCGCGGCCTGGTCAGCCTCGCGGCCGCGAGCCGGAAGGGCCTCGGCGACGAGGTGATCTACGCGCACAGCCAGCAGCTCGACGGCGGTCTCGACGTACTGCTCGGCGTCCGCTCGCCGGAGCAGGTGGGTGGCATGGGCGGGCTCTGGCACCCGCTCGGGATCACGTTCAACCAGATGCAGCACAGCGACGTACTGGCCGACTGCGGGCGGATCGGCGCGTCCTCGCCGCAGCTGCCGGTCATCCAGTCCGCCCGTCTGGTCGTACTGGTCTGCGCGGCGACCGGCTCGTCGGTGGCGCACCTGCGGGAGCGGCTGTCGACGCTGGTGCACCACGTGGACGCCCAGCTCGGCGTGGTCGTGGTCGCCGACCCGAAGCAGCGTGACGGCGTGAAGCAGGTCTGGAGCGTGCTGGACGCGATGTCGCTGCCGGTGCGGCACCGGTGGCACCTGGCCTACGACCCGGTCGGTGCGGCGTTCTTCGACGGGCGTGGCCACGGCCGGCTCGAGAAGACCCAGCTGATCCGCTCGGCGACCGCGATCACCGCGGAGATGGCGTCCCTGGTCGGCACCCCGCCGCCACAGGACTTCGACATGGCCAACGCCGCGTTTCCGCCGGGTGATTTCCGGTGAGTGCTGACCAGGACCTGGTCCGCCGGCTGCGGGTGCAGGTCGCGGAGCGGCTGAACGAACAGCGCCGCCGCGACCAGGTGAACGGCGTACCTCCGATGAGCGCGGAGGACGAGCGGGAGTACGCGCGGTCGCTGATCGTGCAGGTGCTCGAGGACCACGCGCGGTACGAGCTCGCCGAGGGCCGGACGCCGCCGACCCCGGACGACGACGCGCAGATCGCGGGCGCGATCCACTCCGCGCTGTTCGGTGTCGGCCGGCTGCAGCCGCTGATCGACGACCCCGAGGTCGAGAACATCGACATCAACGGGTGCGACCAGGTCTTCGTGCAGTACGGCGACGGTCGCGAGGAGACGCCGGGCCCGGTGGCCGAGAGCGACGACGAACTGATCGAGCTGATCCAGGTGCTGGCGTCGCACGCCGGCCTGACCAGCCGGCCCTTCGACTCGGCGAACCCGCAGCTGGACCTGCGGCTGCCGGACGGCTCCCGGCTGTCGGCGGTGATGGGCGTGACGGCCCGGCCGGTGGTCTCGATCCGGCGCGCACGGCTCGGCAAGGTGTTCCTGCGGGACCTGGTGGCCAACGGCACGATGTCGGACGACGTCGGCTCGTTCCTGCGGGCGGCGGTGGCGGCGCGCAAGAACATCATGATCGCGGGCGCGACGAACTCGGGGAAGACCACGCTGCTGCGGGCGCTCGCCAACGAGATCCAGCCGCACGAGCGACTGATCACCGTGGAGCGCTCGCTGGAGCTCGGCCTGGGGGAGTTCAAGGACCTGCACCCGAACGTGGTCGCGTTCGAGGAGCGGTTGCCGAACTCCGAAGGCGTCGGCGAGGTGACGATGGCGGATCTGGTACGTCGTTCGCTGCGGATGAACCCGTCCCGGGTCATCGTCGGCGAGGTGCTCGGCGACGAGATCGTCACGATGCTGAACGCGATGAGCCAGGGCAACGACGGGTCGCTGTCGACGATCCACTCGAACAGCTCGATGGAGGTGTTCAACCGGATCAGCACCTACGCCATCCAGGCGAGCGAGCGGCTGCCGATGGACGCCACCCAGATGCTGATCTCGGGCGCGCTCGACTTCGTGGTGTTCGTCCGCCGGCACAACGACTACCAGCGCGGCGGCGGCGTCAGCCGGTACATCGAGAGCATCCGTGAGGTCACCGGCTGGGACGGCCGGGTGCTGTCCGGTGAAGTGTTCGCGCCCGGACCGGACGGCCGGGCGGCGGCGCACGCGCCGATCGCCTGCATGGACGAGCTCGAGCACTTCGGGTACCAACCGCTCGTACACGGAACCTGGGCGTGATTCGATGAGCGATCGGACTCTGTTGGCGCTGTTGTGCGGGGCGGTGGTCGGCGGGGCGGTGTTGCTGCTGATCGTGGCGATCCGCGGCACCGAGCCGCGGGACGAGACGCCGTCGCTGTTCCGCAACCGGAGCGCCGAGACCCGCCGGAACATGATCCGGCTGGCCATCGGTATCGCGGTCGGGCTGCTGGTGCTGGTGGTGACCCGCTGGCTGGTGCTCGCGGTCGCGCTCGGCCTGCTGGCCGGAATGGCGGACCGGTTCTTCGGCGGCACCGGCGAGGAGCGGCGCGCGATCGACCGTCTGGAGGCGCTCGCCACCTGGACCGAGGCGCTGCGCGACACGATCGCCGGCGCGGTCGGACTCGAGCAGGCGATCCCGGCCACGGCGGTGAACGCGGCACCGGCGATCAAGCCCGGCCTGAACCTGCTGGTCGACCGGCTGCGGATCCGCGAACCGTTGCCCTCGGCCCTGATGCGGTTCGCCGACGACCTCGACGACCCGTCCGCGGACCTGATCGTCGCGGCCCTGGTGCTGAACGCCCGGCTGCGCGGACCCGGCCTGCGCGAGGTGCTCAGCGCGCTCGCGGACTCGGCCCGCGAGGAACTCGACGTACGCCGCAAGGTGGCCGCCGAACGGCGCTCCACCCGGCGCAGCGTGCAGGTCGTGGTCGCGATCACGCTGATCATGGCGGCGGGGCTGGTGCTGTTCAACCCGACGTACATGAAGCCCTACACGAGCTTCATCGGGCAGGTGGTGCTGGCCGCGGTGATCGGGCTGTACGCGCTCGGCCTGGTGTGGCTGCGGCGGCTGGCGAAGATCGAGGTACCGGAACGGTTCCTGATCGGCATGGCCAAGGACCACCAGCGGCTGAACCGTCCCGGTGACGAGCGGATGGAGGTGGTGAACGGATGACGTGGGCCTTCATCACCGGCGGCATCGCCGGGCTCGGCGTGTACGTGCTGGTGCGGATGTTCGTGAAGCCACGGGCCAACGTACTGTCCACGATCGCCCGGATCGACGCGGGACGCGGCGGCTACGGCGGCGGTGCCACCACCAGCGCGGCCGGCGAACGGGTGCTCGGCGGCGTGGACCGGGCGCGGGAGTCGCTGGGCCGCCGGCTCGAACTGGAAGCGAACGCGCGCGGCTGGGCGTTCGGCAAGCTCCGCCGGGACCTCGCGGTGATGAACCAGCCGTTCGCCGCGATGCTTGCCACCAAGGTGTTCTTCGCGCTCGGCGCGATGCTGTTCATCCCGATCATGCTGTTCCTGGTCTCCGCGATCGGGCTGACCGCTCCCGGCGCGACGCCCGCGATCGTGACGCTGGCGTTCATGGCGCTGGCGTTCTTCCTGCCCGACCTGGCGCTGCGCCAGGAGGCGGAGAAGCGGCGGCGGGACTTCCGGCACGTGGTCGGCAGCTTCCTGGACCTGGTCGCGATGAACCTGGCCGGTGGCCGCGGGCTGCCGGAGGCGCTGATGACCGCGTCGACGATCGGCGAGCACTGGGCGATGGCCCGGATCCGGCAGGCGCTGGCGAACGCACGGCTGATCGGCATCACGCCGTGGGACGCGATGGCCCGGCTCGGCGAGGACCTCGGCGTCGAGGAACTGCGGGACCTGGCGTCGGCGCTCGCGCTGGCCGGTGACGAGGGCGCGAAGATCCGCTCCTCGCTGCTCGCCCGGGCGGCGTCGCTGCGGCGCAAGGAACTGGCCGACGTCGAGGGGAAGGCCGGCGAGCGGTCCCAGTCGATGCTCGTCGCGCAGCTCGTGATGATCGCGGCGTTCTTCTTGTTCCTGGCGTTCCCGGCCGGTGTCGCGATCCTCGGTAATGGGTAACAGGACGGATCCGTCGGGCCGAGTCGCCCGTCGAACACGGCATACTGAGGCCTGCTTCGGCCTCACGAATCGGAAGGCATGCGGATGACCTCGGAGTTGATGTTCTGGCGGGCCATGGCCGGCTACGCGGTGGCCCGGGCCCAGGCCCAGCGCGCCCGCGCCAAGGCGGGGCAGACCGAGCTGGGCGCCTCCGCGCTGGAGTGGGCGATCATCTCGGCGATCCTGGTCGCGGCCGCGCTGGCGATCGGCGTGGTGGTGAAGCGCGTGATCAGCAAGCGCACGGCCGAGATCGACCAGGGCTGACGGCTACACCGATGCGGCTGGGGCGGAGCGGGCGGCGGAGACGGTCGGAGCGGGGGGTCAGCACGCTGGAGCTGGCCATCCTGGCGCCGGCGATCCTGACGCTGATCTTCCTCTCGATCCAGACCGCGCTCTGGCTGTACGGGCGGTCCGTCGCGCTGAACGCGGCGCAGGAGGGCGTGTCCCGCCTTCGGCTCGTGCAGCCGCCGGTCTACACCTCCGCGGTGGGGGAGAAGGTCCGGTCCGACATCCAGTCCTACGCGGAGCAGCTCGGCGGTACGACGTTGCAGAACACCGCCGTCCCGTTCCCGGCGTACAACAGCCCGGAAGGCATGGTCTCGTTCACCGTCACCGGTGACACCGTCTCGCTGGTGCCCGGCCTGAAGCTGAAGGTGAGCCGGACCGCCACCGGCCCGATCGAGCAGTTCGAAGCCGACAAGTGAGGGTGCAGACGATGACCGTGCGGCGCCGCGCGGAGCGCGGCACGATGGCGCTGGAGATGGTGATCCTGGCGCCGGTGCTGCTGGCGCTGTTCATGTTCCTGCTCGCCTGCGGCCGGTACTTCCAGACCTCCTCGCTGCTGGAGAGCGCGGCCCGCGACGGTGCCCGCGGCGCGAGTCAGTCGCGCTCGATCCAGGCGGCGCAGGGCCGGGTCGACGAGGCTGTCAGCACCACGATGGGCCAGGCAGTGAAGTCCTGCAAGGAGTCCGCGGCCGGCTCGATCACCACCGGATTCGTTGCCGGGACGCCGTTGTCGGTCGAGGTCACGTGCACGATCAACTACCGCGATCTGGGGCTGCTCGGCCTCGGTGGCGACACCACGATCACCAAGCGCTTCACGTCGTCGCTCGACCCGTACCGAGGGGTGCGCGGTGACGGCTCCTGAGCGCCACAGGTCCCGGCTGGTCGAGTTCTTCCGGATCGATGCGCCGCGCAACCACCGGCACTTCCACCGCGGCGCGCTGAGCCCCGCGGTGGCCATCCTCGCGGTGATGATCTTCACCCTGGCCGGGCTGGTGATCGACGGCGGCCGCCAGTTGGGCGCGCGGTCCCGCGCGGTCGGCTACGCGCAGGAGGCGGCCCGGGTCGGCGCCGCCGCCATCCAGCTGAACTCGGCTGAGGCGAAGATCGACACCGCCAAGGCGGCGACCGCGATCGCCGGGTTCTGCGGACAGGTGCAGTCCAACGACCCCACGGTGACCGCGTGCGGCCCGACCACGCTGACCGAGAAGGAAGTCGACATCCAGGTCGACATCCAGAACAAGACGACGTTCCTCGGGCTGATCGGCAAGCAGTCGCTGAAGGCGGTCGGCGCCGGCCAGGCGCACGCCGAGCAGGGCGTGACCAAGGCCGACGACAGCCCGACCATCCCGCCGATCGTGGTGAACTCCACCACCGACGGCCCGGGCAACGTCCCGATCACCACGGCGCAGCCGCCGACGATCGACCTGCCGTGCCCGACCTGGACCGTCGGCTCGCCGACCCCGGTCTGGACGCTGTCGCCGTTCCCGTTCCCGCGGACCTGCTCGCCGAACGTGACCCCGACGCCGGACCCGTCCGGCACCCCGCCCACCGGCACGCCCCCGACCGGCGAGCCGTCAGGCCCCACCAGTGCGCCGACGAGCGGGCGCTAGAGACCGGAGGACTGTGTTCGTGCGTAGGTTTGCCATTCCGGCCATCCCGGCCGTTGCGGTCTTCGCGCTCGCCGGCGTGCTGCTGCTGAGTGCCTGCGGCAAGGACTCCAGCGACGGCGGCCGCCCGGTCCCGGTCGGCGGTGATTCGGGTACGACGACGTCGAGCACGCCGTCCGTGGAGCCGACCAGGTCCACCTCCAGCGCGCCGACTGCGCCGGCGAGCACCGCGAAGCCCACCGGGCCGACCGCGAAGCAGCAGGTCATCGTGCAAGCGGGGAACTTCGCGTCGAACGCGGCCGTCCAAGGCCTCGTGACCAGCTACCCGCTCTACTTCAAGGCGCTCGTCGACCGCGACGACACGATCCTGAAGAAGCGGTTCCCGTCGTTCTTCTACGCCGACGTCGCGCAGGGCATCCAGGATGCCAAGCGCAACGGCTGGGTGATGAAGCCGCCGGGCAGCGTGGTCGTGGTCGGCACGAGCAACACCCCGGACGGCACCGTCGCCGTACGGACCTGCCGCTCGCAGACCACGCAGTACTGGGACCCCAAGGCGCGGAAGTGGACCGTGGTCGCGCCGCAGGGTTCGCCGGAGGTCATCGAGATGGTGAAGACCGGCATGGGCTGGATGCCGTACCGGCTGGCCACCAGCAAGGGCGTCAACTGCGCAGGGGTGCACTATCCGGCCTAGGCCGGAACAGTGGAATTCAGGTTGCGAAGAGGTGACGGGCAACTGGGTACCGGGCATGATGCCCCTGGTCGAAGATAATCTGCCCGAAGACGAGTCTGGGGAGTGAGGATGCACAACCGAGTAGGTCGCACACTGCTCGCCCTGAGCGCCGTACTCGCACTGCTCCTGGCCATCCCCGCCACTGCCACGGCAGAGACGATCCAGTCCGGCAACTCGGTCTGCAGCATGTACGTGAACTCGGTCGGCTTCGGCTCGTACTGCAGCTCCGGCAAGGCGTACGTCGGTGACGGCCCGCCGCCGCCGACCTGGCGCGAGCGTCTGGACGGCAGGCCGTTCGTGCCCTGCCGGAACTTCGAGATCCCGCCGGGTGTCGGGTTGCCGAAGGCACCGGAGGGCAAGAAGTGGGTGCTCCGGGTGACGATCACCGATTACAACCTCGACACCTACAACGGCGGCCCGCGCGCTCACCTGGAGCGGGCCTACATGCCGGTCGACGCGGCCGAGGAAGCGCAGTGCCCGTTCCCGCCGTACATGGAGCAGTTCTGGTACCGCTTCCAGACCAACTATCCGGCGCCGGCGCTGCAGATCATGCCGACCTTCACGCCGCGGGTGAACGTCCCGGCCTACTTCACGCTGACTCCGGAGAGCTCCGAGATCTACGAGATCGACGGGACGACGAGCAGCTACTACAGCCCGGGGCACAACCTGACGATGCGCGGCATGGTCGTGGAGATGACGATCGACCCAGGTGACGGGTCCGCGCCGTTCACGTGCCTGACCGGCACCACGCCTCTGGACGACCCGGACGGGTACGACCAGACCAAGGACCCGGATCACCAGCTCAACCCGTGCAAGCACGTGTACAAGAAGTCGAGTGCCAGTCAGCCGGACGGCATGTACACCGTCAAGCTGACCATCACCTGGGACGTGGCGTACTGGATCGGCAAGGACCAGGGCGGCTGGAACTCGATCGGCAAGGCGAACGTCCATGCGGTGCAGCGGTTGCCGGTGCAGGAAGTCGAGGCCATCGGTGGCTGACGGGGTGGCTGACGGGATGGGTGACGGTGGGGGTATGGAGGAGCGATGGTAAGGACCAATGAGCCGGTGCAGGCGGCGCGGCTGCCGCAGGGGCGGTCGGGCAGCCCCGGCGCGGACCGGCTGAAGGGCTTCGTCGCGCTGCTCGCGATCCTCGCGATCGTCGGCGGGGTGCCGTACGTACTGCTGCGCTTCTTCGGTACGCCGTGGCCGGACGAGATGCCCACCAAGAGCATGCTGCTCAGTGAGCTGAGCATCCGGACCGTGCTCGGGATCATCGCCTTCTTCATCTGGATCGCCTGGCTGCACTTCGTCGTCTGCCTGATCGCGGAGGCGGTCGCGGAGGTCCGCGGCCACGGCCTGTCCCCACGGGTCCCGCTCGGCGGTGGCTCGCAGGCGCTGGCCCGCCGGCTGATCGGCACCGTCGTACTGATCGCCGCCGGCGCGGGCGTCAGCCTGCCGGTCGCGAGCGCGGTGACGACGAGCGGTCCGGCCGCTCCGGCCGCGGTGACCGCGCGGCACGGCAACGAGCAGTCCGTGACGGCCCAGTTCCGCCAGACCGAGGCGGCCAGCACGATCCTCAGCGGCAGCAACCAGCAGGCGACGAAGACCACCACCGGCGTACGGACGAACAACGACCACAAGGGTCAGGTCATCAAGTACACCGAGGTCCGTCCGCCGCACGGGCGCAACTACGACTGCCTGTGGGACATCGCGGAGCGGCATCTCGGCGACGGCCGCCGGTACAAGGAGATCTACGACCTCAACAAGAACAAGCTGCAGCCGGACGGCCGCCGGCTGACCAATCCCGACCTGATCATGCCGGGCTGGCAGGTCCGGTTGCCGGCCGACGCCAAGGGCGCGGGCGTGCACACCGTCCGGGTCAGCATCGGCGACCACACCACGACGACCACGACGACAACGCCGAGCACGAACACCAGGACGACGACCACCGAGACCAAGACGACCCCGAAGCCGTCGAAGGTCACGGTCGACCACAAGAGCGGGACGAACAGCCCTGGCCGCTACTCGGAGACGGGCGTCGAGCGCGGCTCCTCGCTGTCGATCGGCAGCTCGAAGACCGACCCGGGGGCGAAGAACGTCAAGCCGGGCGGCCCGAACGTGATCGCCGAGCCGCACGAGCCGGGCACGGGCACCAACGAGCAGGGCGAGCCGGTCGGCGGCGGCACCCAGGTGCCGGTCGCGGCCCCGGTGGCCACGGACAGCGGCATCAGCCTGCAGGAGGCCGGAATCTTCGGCTTCGGCGCGACGCTGCTCGCGGCCGGCCTGGCGCTGGCGCTGAAGCGGCGCCGCGGCTGGGCGCAGGGCCCGGGCCCGAAGGCCGCCGGTCACCGGCAGACCGAGATCGGCCTGCGGATGGCCTCCGACGTGCCGACCGCGCAGTTCGTGGACAACTCGCTGCGCAAGCTCGGCTCCGACATGACCCAGCTCGGCCGGCCGATGCCGAAGGTGGTCGCGGCTCTGGTGACCGACCGAGCGCTGACCCTGGTGCTGGATCCGTACGAGACGCAGCCCGCCCCGCCCGGTCCGTGGCAGGCGATCGCCGAGGGCACCCGGTGGACGCTGCGCAGGGCGTACGGCCCGAACGCCGACGTCAACGCGCCGGCGCCGTACCCGACACTCGTCACGGTCGGCCAGAACGCGGACGGTGCGACGGTCCTGATCGACCTCGACACCGCGAACGGGATCGTCGCGTTCGGCGGGGTCGGCAACGCATCCCGCGACGTGGTCGGTTCACTGGCCGTGGAGCTCGCGACCAACCTGTGGTCCGAGGGCGCGCACATCAGCATGGTCGGGTTCGGTGACGACCTGTCCTCGCTGTCGCCGACCCGGCTGAGCTACTGGGTCCGGCTCGACGACGCGATGTCCGAGGTGGCACGCCGTACCGAGGCACAGGTCCACGCCTGCCAGCGGCGGAACGCCGGCTCGGTCGCCGAGGCCCGCATGACGCATCCGGACGCGGCGCTGTGGGGCGCGGAGATCATCTTCGTGTCCGCGCCGCCGTCACCGGAGGAGCAGGACCAGCTGAACCGCCTGGCCGCGGACACCAAGCGCAGCATCTCGGTGGTCGTGGTCGGCGACGTGATGAACTCGCCGTGGCGGTTCGTCGTCGACGAGAAGTTCCAGGCCGTCTGCCGGCTGCTCGGTCTCGAGGTCGATGCGCACAGCATCAACCCGGAGCAGTTCGCCGACCTGGTCCAGCTGTTCGACGCGGCCGAGGCGGACGCCCGCGACAAGCGCCGCTCGGAGCAGGACATGCCGGCGTACGAGTTCTCGACGACCGATCTGAGCGTCGCGGCGCCGGTAGAGGTCGACCTGCTCGGCCCGGTCGAGGTGGACGCCCGCGGGACGATCGACGAGGGCCGGATCGCGCTGTCGACCGAGATCATCGCGTTCCTGGCCAGCCAGGACTACGGCGTACACCCGAACGTGCTCGCCGGTGCGATCTGGCCGCGCGGCATCAGCCAGGAGCTGCGCGACGCGGCGCTCGACCACACCCGCCGCTGGGTCGGTGTGGACGCGATGTACGCCGACGAGTCGGGCCGCTGGATGCTGAACCGCAGCGTGGTCCGGGTCGACTGGGACGTGTTCCGCACGCTGGCGAAGCAGGCCACGATGGTGGACGACCCGCGTGGTCCGCTGTCGACGGCGCTGAGCCTGGTGCACGGTCCCGCCTGGTCGAACCTGCCCGGTGGCCGCTACTCGTGGCTCGCCGCGTCGGGGATCGAGCGCCGGATGGTGGAGGCCGTGGTCGACGCCGCGCTACGGCTTGCCGAGGCGGCCCTCAACCACAATGACGGCAACCTCGCCCGTACGGCGCTGCAGACCGGCCTCAGCTTCTCGCCGGCCTCGGAGGAACTGTGGCGCGCCACGCTCCGCCTCGCCGCGCACTTCGGCACCACCGCCGACGTCACCAACGTCGCCGGCCAGCTGTACGCCGCCCTCACCAAGCACGGCGGCCCGCGCGGCGCCGAAGCCGAAACCGACGCGCTCGTCGACGAACTCCTCCCCGGCTACCACCGCCCCGCCCAGGTCGCCTGACGCTTACCGCACAACCCTCCAGCTCAGGGGATATCCCCCGAGCTGGGGGGTTGCCTGCTGAAAATTCCAGGGGGCAACCCTCCAGTTGAGGGGGCAGCCTCTCAGAGGGTGCGGGCGGACCAGGTGTCGCAGGCGGTCAGGTCGCCGGAGTCCATGCCGGTGCGGAACCACTTCATGCGCTGGTCGGCGGTGCCGTGGCTGAAGGACTCGGGAGTGACCTGGCCCTGGGTCTTCTGCTGGATGCGGTCGTCGCCGACGGACGCGGCGGCGTCCAGGCCGCGGGCGATGTCGTCGTCGGTGAGCTCGGTGATGAGCGGCTGACCGCTCTTGTTCGGGACCGTCGTGGCGTGGTTGGTCCAGACGCCGGCCAGACAGTCGGCCTGGAGTTCGGAGCGGACCGAGTCCGAGGTGGGGCCGTTCCGGGTCTTGATCCGGTCCAGGATGCCGTACAGGTTCTGGACGTGGTGGCCGTACTCGTGCGCGACGACGTACGCCTCGGCGAAGTACCCGCCCTTCGCGCCCAGGTCGCGCTCCAGGGTCTGGAAGAAGCCGATGTCCAGGTAGACCCGCTGGTCCGGCGGGCAGTAGAACGGGCCGACCGCGCTGGTCGCCGGTCCGCAACCGGTGTTCACCGAGCCGTCGAAGACCCGCATCGCGGCCGGCGTGTACTTCTTGCCGCGCCGGGGGAGCTCCGCGGCCCAGAAGCTCTGGATCGAGTTCTGGTAGAACACGAACCGGCAGTCGGAGTTCGACTGCAGGTCGGTGCCCTTCTTGCAGGAGCTGAGGTTCCCGGGAGCCGTGTTCTGCGTGACCGGTTCGTCGCTGCCACCTCCGCCTGGCAGGCCACCGGTCAGCAGCAGGATCACGACCAGCAGGATGAGGCCGCCGATGCCGCCACCGACCGGGATCATCCCGCCGGGCAGCCCACCGCCGCGTCCGCCGCCACTACCGCGGGTGTCCTCGACGCCGCTGGTGTCGAGATCCGCATCCGGATTGAATTTCACGGCACCTACACTAGAGCAGCAAACTCAGCCTGTACCCCAGCGTAAGGACGCCTGCGAACCCCGATGATCACTGTTTCCAATCTCGAGGTTCGCGTCGGTGCCCGCCAGTTGCTCGCGCCCGCGTCGTTCCGGGTCGGCCCCGGCGACAAGGTCGGGCTGGTCGGCCGGAACGGGGCCGGCAAGACCACGCTGACCAAGATCCTCGCCGGCGAGGGCCTGCCGGCGGGCGGCTCGGTGACGTCCTCGGGCGAGATCGGCTACCTGCCGCAGGACCCCCGCACCGGCGACCTCGAAGTACTGGCCCGGGACCGGATCCTGTCGGCGCGCGGCCTGGACGACGTCGTACGGCGGATGCGCTCCGCCGAGAAGTCGATGGGCAGTGCGGACGAGAAGACCCGCGCCAAGGGGATGCGCCGCTACGAGCGGGCCGAGGCGGACCTGCATGCCGCCGGTGGGTACGCCGCCGAGTCCGAGGCGGCCCGGATCGCGGCCAACCTGGGCCTCCCGGACCGCGTCCTCGGCCAGCCGCTCGCGACGCTGTCCGGCGGTCAGCGCCGCCGCGTGGAGCTGGCCCGGATCCTGTTCGCCCAGGCCGAGACGCTGCTGCTCGACGAGCCGACCAACCACCTCGACGCCGACTCGATCATCTGGCTGCGCGACTTCCTCAAGTCGTACGCCGGTGGCGTGATCATGATCAGCCACGACGTGAACCTGCTCGACCAGACCGTCACGCGGGTGTTCCACCTGGACGCCAACCGCGCCGAGATCGACATCTACAACGTCGGCTGGAAGGCGTACCTGAGCCAGCGCGAGACCGACGAGCGCCGTCGCAAGCGCGAGCGGGCGAACGCGGAGAAGAAGGCCACCCAGCTCGTCGACCAGGCGAACAAGATGCGCGCCAAGGCGACCAAGGCGACCGCGGCCCAGCAGATGCTCCGCCGCGCCGAGCAGCTGATGTCGTCGCTCGACGAGGTGCGCGCCCAGGACCGGGTCGCGAAGATCGCGTTCCCGACCCCGGCGCCGTGCGGCAAGACGCCGCTGATGGCGCGGGAGCTGTCGAAGTCGTACGGCTCGCTGGAGATCTTCACCGACGTCGACCTGGCGATCGACAAGGGTTCCCGGGTCGTCGTACTCGGACTGAACGGCGCCGGCAAGACCACCCTGCTGCGGATCCTCGGCGGCATCGAGAAGGCCGACACCGGCGAGGTGATCGACGGCCACGGCCTCAAGCTCGGGTACTACGCCCAGGAGCACGAGACGCTCGACGTGAACCGGACTGTCCTGGAGAACATGAAGTCCGCCGCCCCGGACCTGAACGAGACGCAGGCCCGCAGCGTGCTGGGCTCGTTCCTGTTCACCGGCGACGACGCGGACAAGCCTGCTCGCGTGCTGTCCGGTGGCGAGAAGACCCGGCTCGCGCTGGCGACCCTGGTGGTGTCCGCGGCGAACGTCCTGCTGCTCGACGAGCCGACCAACAACCTCGACCCGGCGTCTCGCGCCGAGGTGCTGAACGCGATCCGCTCGTACACCGGCGCGATCGTCCTGGTCACCCACGACGAGGGCGCCGTCGAGGCCCTCGAGCCCGAGCGCGTCGTCCTGCTCCCGGACGGCGTCGAGGACCTCTGGACCAACGACTACGCCGACCTGGTCTCGCTCGCCTGATTACTTCCGAGTAATATCCGTCGCATGACTGGTCTGCGACTGAGTGTCGACGGTGCGGTGGCCCGGGTGGTCCTGGATCGGCCGGAGGTGCGCAACGCGCAGACGCCCGCGATGTGGAGCGCACTGGCCGACTTCGGTACGGCGTTGCCGGCCGACGTCCGCGTGGTGATCGTGTCGGGGGAGGGGCCGTCGTTCTCGGCCGGACTGGACCGCCGGCTGATCATGGGCGAGAACGACCTGGGCGAGGAGCCGCTGCTCTCGCTCGGCGCCAAGCCGACCGACGAGGTGCTGGAACTGATCGCGCACTTCCAGTCCGGGTTCTCCTGGCTGCGCCGGCCGGAGATCATCAGCATCGCGGCGGTGCAGGGGCATGCGATCGGTGCCGGATTCCAGCTCGCCCTGGCGTGTGACCTCCGGGTCGTGACGCCCGACGCTCGCTTCAGCATGCGGGAGCCGGCGCTGGGGCTGGTGCCCGACCTCGGCGGTACGAAGCCGCTCGTCGAGCTGGTCGGCTATTCGCGGGCGCTGGAGATCTGCGCGACCAGCCGCTGGGTCGAGGCCGTGGAGGCGAAGGAGCTCGGCCTCGCGAACATCGTCGTACCGGCGGACGAGCTGGAGGCGACGGTCAAGGATCTGTCCGACGCGCTGCTCGGCCCGTTGCCCGGAGCGATCCGCGAGACCAAGGCGCTGCTCCTCGGTGCCGCGGACCGCTCGTACGACGACCAACTCAAGGCCGAGCGCTCAGCACAGGAGCGCCGCTTGAAGGAACTCCTGGCCGCTTTCGGTTAGTGCCAGTTGCTCACCAGTACGTCGTTCGGGGCCGGGTCGCCCTTGCCGGTTTCGACGTACTGCTTGAGGCTCATCAGGAACGTCGCCCACTTGGTGCTGCAGTGGTACATGAACTCGACCGGCTCCCGCCAGCCCTCGTGCTTGAACAGCACGATCGTGAAGTCGTCGGCCCGCGACAGCGTGAAGCTGACCTGGGTGCCGATCCATTCGTCGGGGCCGCCAACGACCTCCCAGCGGATCAGCGCGGGGTCGGTCTCCAGCACCTTCATGTCGAACCCGTCACCGCCGGCGCTGGCGAAGCGGAACCGGATCACGCCGTCGACGTCGCCGGTGGTGTCCTCGGTCCACCATCCGGCCAGCCCGTCGATCGTGGTGAGTGCGTCGTACACGTCCTTCTGCGGGGCGACGATGCCGACCCTGTGCAGGATGTCGTTCACGCCTCCACCTCGCTTCGCTCGGCTCCGGCGTCAACGACAGTGTCGGCTCTGCTTTTTGTTCGCTCGCTGCGCTCGCTCATGGTTGTTGCCTTTCTGCTTGTTCGATCGCCTCGGCGATCCGCTTGATGCGCTGCAGCCGGCGGTCCCAGGTCTGGGTGACGTCGGACAGCTGGTCGATGGCGCGGGCGAGCCGGCGCTCGTCCACGGTGTAGCGGCGTTCGCGCCCGGACGGCGCGGAGTGCACGAGGCCGGCCCGGTCGAGTACGCCGAGGTGTTTCGCGACCGCCTGCCGGGTGACCGGCAGTCGCTCGCTGAGACTGGTCGCCGTACCGCCGCCGTCGGCCAGCAGCAGGTCGAGCATCCGCCGCCGGGTGGGGTCCCCGATGGCCGACCAGAGCTCGTCGTCGATCACGGCCTGGCGACCTGCCGCTCGGCGTACGGCGCGAGTCGCGGAAGGAAGTAGTTCCACCCGGTGACGTGGTCCTGGTAGGCCTCCTCGGACCAGTTCGCCTCGTCGAACCCGGTCTCGGCGAACCGCAGCAGCGTGCCGCCGTCGTGGGGGACGAGGTCGAAGGTCGCGAGCACCGAGTTCTGCACGGTCGCCGCGTCGCCGTCGTACGCCCACCGGATCGAGAACCGGCGCGGCGGGTCCGCCTCGACGACGGTGAGCGACTGGTACATCGTGCTGTCGGCCTGCCGGAAGCCGATGGTCCCGGTCGCACCGGGAGTCGCGTCCAGGTCGGCCTCGTCCGGCCACCACTCGCGCAGGTGCTCGGGCGAGCTGATCACCTGGTACACCACGTCCGGCGCGGCCGCGATCCGGATCTCCCGCTCGATGCTCCTGCTCATGCCCCTCATCCTTTCGCAACCTTTGGTTGCTCATCAATCTAGACCATCTCCCGTGGATGCGCAACCAAAAGTTGCGGGAAGCGATGGCCGGGCGCGAATGTTGAGATGATCTGTGGAAAGGGAGGGAGCCGTATGTCGATGATGGGCGGCGGGATGGGCGCGTTCGGCTGGCGGCGCCAGGACGCATCCGTGGTCGGGCGGAAGCTGACCAAGGGCACGCTGCGCCGGATCCTGAAGTTCGCGAGGCCGTTCCGGTGGCACATCACGGCGTTCCTGCTGCTGGTGATCCTGTCCGCGTTCCTGGTGATCGCGTCGCCGCTGCTGTTCAAGAAGATCGTCGACGACGGGATCTCCAAGGGGAACGCGGGCCTGGTCACGGCTCTCGCCCTGGTGGTCGCGGCCCTGGCGCTCGTGGAGGCCGGCCTGGGCCTGGTCCAGCGCTCGTTCTCCGCGCGGATCGGTGAGGGCCTGATCTACAACCTGCGGACCAAGGTGTTCGCGCACGTGCAGCGGATGCCGGTGGCGTTCTTCACCCGCACCCAGACCGGTGCGCTGGTGTCTCGCCTCAACAACGACGTGATCGGCGCGCAGCAGGCCTTCACCAGCACGCTGTCCGGCGTGGTGTCGAACATCATCAGCCTGATCCTGGTGGTCGGCGCGATGCTGGCGCTGAGCTGGCAGCTCACGCTGGTCGCGATCCTGATGCTGCCGATCTTCCTGATCCCGGCCCGCATCCTCGGCCGTCGCCTGGCCGCGATGACCCGCGAGCAGATGAACCTGAACGCCGAGATGTCGACCGCGATGACCGAGCGGTTCAGCGTCGGCGGCGCGTTGCTGGTCACGCTGTTCGGGCACCCGGTGATCGAGGAGCGCGACTTCGGCGAGCGGGCCGGGCGGGTCCGCGACCTCGGCATCCGGATCGCGATGCTCGGGCGCGTGTTCTTCACCGCCCTGACGCTGGTCGCCGCACTCGCGACGGCCCTGGTGTACGGCGTGGGCGGCAACCTGGCCGTCCGTCAGACGCTGACCGTCGGGACCCTGCTGGCGCTGGTCGCCCTGCTCGGCCGGCTGTACGGCCCGCTGACCGCGCTGTCGAACGTGCGCGTCGACGTGATGACCGCGCTGGTGTCGTTCGAGCGGGTCTTCGAGGTGCTCGACCTCGAGCCGATGATCAAGGACGCGGCCGATGCCCGCGCACTTCCCGACGACGCGGCGAGCGTCGAGTTCGAGCACGTCGCGTTCGCGTACCCGACGGCCGAGCAGGTCTCGCTGGCCAGCCTGGAGTCCGTCGCGGTCCTCGACAAGCGGGCGTCGGCGCAGGTCCTCGAGGATGTGAGCTTCGCCGTACAGCCCGGTCAGATGATCGCGCTGGTCGGGCCTTCGGGGGCCGGCAAGACCACGATCACCAACCTGGTGGCCCGGCTGTACGACGTGACCGGGGGAGCGGTGCGGGTCGGCGGGCACGACGTACGCGACGTGACTCTGCAGTCGCTGCACGCCACGATCGGCTACGTGACGCAGGACGCGCACATGTTCCACGACACGATCCGCGCGAACCTTCTCTACGCGAAGCCGGAAGCCACCGAGGACGAGATGATCGCCTCGCTGCGGGCAGCGCAGATCTGGGAGCTGGTGTCGGCGTTGCCGGACGGACTCGATACGGTCGTCGGCGACCGCGGGCACCGGTTGTCCGGTGGCGAGCGGCAACGACTGGCGATCGCCAGGTTGTTGCTGAAGGCGCCGAAGATCGTCGTACTGGACGAAGCGACCGCGCACCTGGACTCGGAGTCGGAGGTCGCCGTTCAGCGGGCGCTGGACACCGCGCTGGAAGGCCGTACGTCGCTGGTGATCGCGCACCGGCTGTCGACGGTGCGGAACGCCGACCAGATCCTGGTCGTTGACCACGGCAACATCATCGAGCGCGGCACGCACGAGCAGTTGCTGGCAGCCGGCGGGGAGTACGCTGAGCTGTACCACACGCAGTTCGCGGAGTCCGGCACAGCGGCAGGTGTCTGATGATCAAACTTGGGCTGGTTCTGGTCGCCGGGTACGCCGGCTTCAAGGTCGCGTACCACTCCGAGGACGGGCGGCACTACGGCCGCACCGGCGAGCGCGCGATCAGGACGACGCTGTCGCTGCTGATCGCGAGCCTTGCCGGCGGCCTCACTTACGCGGTTCTGCTCCAGCATTAGCGGGGCGTGAATCGTGCTCCAGCAGATGGAGCACGGGGACGCCGAGGTGCCGGCGGGCCGAGTTCGTCCAGTCCAGGTGGAAGAACTCCGCGACGATGTGCGGGCGGGTCAGGATGATGACCTCCTGGCCCTGCGTGTGCTGGACGGTCGCGACCAGCGCGTCGATCGGCCGGTCGTGCGAGATGCCGCCCTCCGCGGTCTGGCCGAGATCGCGCAGCCGCTGCACACTGCGGCCGCTGCAGCCCTTCGCCTCGGTGTCGATCGCCTTCTGCGCCTCGGCGAGGTCCTGCCGCTGACCCGCGAGACCCGGACCGTAGAGGTCCGCCGTACCGAGCGCGCTGATCGAGGCCTCGACGCCGGCTTCGGCGTTGTGGCAGGGCACGAGCACGTGGTACCTGACCGGCTCGGGCATGTCCTGATGGAGTTCGACGACGCGCCGCGCGTCGGGTTCGGACAGTTCCTGTTCGACAAGTAGTACGACCTCGTACATCGTGCCACCTCCGGTGCTTACCAGTCGGTATGCCTCCATAGTGCCCCGGTCGGGCAGAAAAGTATTCAACTGAATCGTTGCAGTCTCCGGCGACCGTACGTTCGGAGGGCGCGGAGCAGGTCGACCTCGCGGAAGGCGGGCCAATACAGGTCGCAGAACTCGATGTCCGAACGGGTCGCCTGCCAGAGCAGGAAGTCCGACATCCGCAGTTCGCCGCTCGTCCGGATGACGAGATCCGGGTCCGGCAGCCTGGGAACGTACAGGTGCCGGCCGATCTGCTCCTCGGTCAACGCGTCCGCGACATCGTCGAGTGACCGTCCCTCGGCGGCCGCCTCGTCGAGCACCGACCGGACGGCGTCCACCACCTCGAGCCGGCCGGAGTACCCGATCGCCAGCGTCAGGTCCCCACCGCTGCGGTCGCGGCTCAGCTCGACGGCTTCCTTCAAGGCGTGAGCCGTTGAATCCGGCAACAGATCCAGCTGGCCCGCGACGTGCAGCCGCCAGCGCTGGTCCCGGCGTACATGCTCCGCGATGACGCTCTCGGTCAGCTCCATCAGGTAGCCGACCTCGGCCGAGTCGCGCTTGCGCAGGTTGTCGGCCGACGCGACCCACGCGGTGACACACGTGATCCCGGCGTCCGCGCTCCACTGCAGGAACTGCTCGAGGTGCTTCGCCCCGAACCGATGACCGATCCGTACGTCG
>DASXXB010000487.1:0-9074 GCA_036503355.1 Kribbella sp.
CCAGGCGACCATCGACGCCGACGGCCGGATCGAGCCGCGGGACGCGATGCCGGACGGGTACCGCAAGACCCTGATCCGGCAGATCGCGCAGCACGCGCACTCCGAGATCATCGGCATGCAGCCGGAGGGCAACTGGATCAGTCGCGCGCCGTCGCTGCGCCGCAAGGCGATCCTGATGGCGAAGGTGCAGGACGAGGCCGGCCACGGTCTCTACCTGTATGCCGCCGCGGAGACGCTCGGTGTGGACCGGGCAGACCTGCTCGACCTGCTGCACAGCGGGAAGCAGAAATACTCCAGCATCTTCAACTACCCGACGCTGACCTGGGCGGACATCGGCGCGATCGGCTGGCTGGTCGACGGCGCCGCGATCGTCAACCAGGTGCCGCTGTGCCGCTGCTCGTACGGTCCGTACGCGCGGGCGATGGTGCGGGTCTGCAAGGAGGAGTCGTTCCACCAGCGCCAGGGATTCGAGATCCTCTACACGCTCTCGCAGGGGACCGAGGCGCAGAAGGCCATGGCGCAGGACGCGCTGGACCGCTGGTGGTGGCCGTCGCTGATGATGTTCGGCCCGCCGGACTCCGCGTCCACGCATTCGGAGCAGTCGATGGCGTGGGGGATCAAGCGGCACAGCAACGACGAGCTGCGGCAGCGGTTCGTGGACATGACCGTGCCGCAGGCCGACGTACTGGGTCTGCGGGTCCCAGACGACGGGCTGGTGTACGAGGACGGGCACTACCGGTTCACCGAGCCGGACTACGCGGAGCTGTATGAGGTTGTCAAGGGCAACGGTCCGTGCAGCCAGCAGCGGCTGTCGCGGCGGGTGAAGGCGCACGAGGACGGTGCCTGGGTGCGGGAGGCCGCGGCTGCTTACGCTTCCAAGCAGGCCTTGAAGGCGGGTGCGGCATGATCGAGCCGCTGTGGGAGGTTTTCGTCCGGTCGCGCCGAGGGTTGTCGCACACCCATGTGGGCAGCTTGCACGCGCCGGACGCGACGATGGCGCTGCGGAACGCGCGCGACGTCTACACGCGCCGTCAGGAAGGCGTGTCGATCTGGGTGGTCCGCGCGTCCGACATCACCGCGTCGTCGCCGGACGAGAAGGACGAGTTCTTCGACCCGGCCGGCGACAAGGTGTATCGGCACCCGACGTTCTACGAGGTGCCGGAAGGCGTGGAACACCTGTGAGCGACCTGTTCAGCTATGTGCTCCGGCTCGGTGACGACGCGCTGATCGCGGCGCAGCGCACCGGCGAGTGGATCGCGGCCGCGCCGCAGCTCGAGGAGGACGTTGCTCTCGGCAACATCGGCCTCGACCAGCTGGGACAGGCGCGGTCGCTGCTGCAGTACGCCGGATCGCTGGACGGCCGCACCGAGGACGAGCTGGCGTACTTCCGCGACGAGCGCGAGTTCCTGAACCTGCAGCTGTGCGAGTTGCCGAACGGCGACTTCGCGTTCGCGATGGCACGGTTGCTGTACTTCGCGACGTACCAGCAGCTGCTGTACGACGAGCTGCGGGCCGGTGCCGACGAGACGCTGGCCGGCGTGGCGGGGAAGGCGGTCAAGGAGGTCGCGTACCACGTCGACCACGCGACGCAGTGGGTGCTGCGGCTGGGCGACGGCACCGACGAGAGCCACCGTCGCATGCAGGCGGCCCTGGACGCCCTTTGGCCCTACACAGGCGAGATGTTCGAGTCGGACGCGCTGGTTCAGCGCTTGGACGTAGCCGTCGACCCGGCCGGCTTGCACGACGCATGGCTTGGCCGAGTGCTGGCCGTCATCGACGAGTCCACCTGCGAGCGGCCTTCGTCCACCTACCAGCACACCGGCGGTCGCGCGGGCCGCCATACCGAACACCTGGGCTACCTGCTCGCCGAACTGCAGCACGTCGCGCGATCCCATCCGGGTGCGACATGGTGACCGACGAGGCGATCCTCGAAGCCGTCGGCGAGGTCACCGATCCGGAGATCCCAGTCCTCACGATCGCGGACCTGGGCGTCCTCCGCGGCCTCCGCCACGAGGCCGGCGAGGTCGTCGTGACCATCACCCCCACCTACTCCGGCTGCCCCGCCATGGACCTCATCCGCCACGAGGTAGAACTCACCCTGCAGTCGCTGCACGTCCCCGGGCGAGTAGAAACCGTCCTGGCCCCCGCCTGGACCACCGACTGGATGACGGAAACAGGCAAAGCCAAGCTCACCGAGTACGGCATAGCCCCACCCTCGATCTCGAACGGCACGGTTCTGCTGCAGTTGAGCGTTCGGTGTCCCTTGTGTGGTTCTCCGAATACGACGGAGCTCAGCCGCTTCGGCTCCACGTCCTGTAAGAGCTTGTGGAGATGCAACTCCTGCAAAGAACCCTTCGACCACTTCAAGGCGATCTGACATGACGACCGTCGCCCCCAGGCGCCGCGCCACCTTCCACAGCTTGAAGGTCGCCGCGATCGACCCGATCACCGACGACGCGGTCGCGATCACCTTCGCCGTACCACCCGAACTCGCCGACGACTACGAGTTCACCGCAGGCCAGCACCTCACCATCCGCCGTACCGGAGAGGAGGTACGCCGCAGCTACTCGATCTGCTCGCCCGCCGGCTCCGGCGTGCTCAGGATCGGCGTGAAGCGGATCCCCGGCGGCGAGTTCTCGGCGTACGCCGCCCGTGACCTGAAGGTCGGCGACGAGCTCGAGGTGATGACCCCGCTCGGCCGCTTCGGTACGACGCTCGACGCCGCCAACGCCAAGCACTACGCGTTCGTTGCCGCAGGCAGCGGAATCACGCCCGTCCTGTCGCTGGTCGCGACGATTCTGTCCGTCGAGCCGTCGAGCCGGGTCACGTTGCTGTACGGCAACCGGAGCGCGGGGTCGGTGATGTTCGCCGACGAGCTGGCCGACCTCAAGGACCGGTACGCCGAGCGCTTCCACCTCGTCCACGTGCTGTCCCGCGAGACGACCGAGGTTGAGCTGTTCAGCGGCCGCATCGACAACGACCGGCTGCGGCGGATGTTCGCGACGATCCTGCCGCTGGAATCGGTCGACGAGTGGTTCCTGTGCGGGCCGTACGCGATGGTCGTCGGCGCGCAGGACCTCCTGCTGTCCGAGGGCGTTGCTCGCGAACACGTGCACGCCGAGCTGTTCCACGTCGGCGACGAGGCCCCGAAGGCACCGGTCGAGGAGGCCGTCACGGACGAGGACGCGGCCCAGGTGACAGTCATCCTCGACGGCCGGCGATCGACCTTCACGCTGGGGGAGCACTCCAAGGCGGTGCTGGACGCGACGCTCGCCGTACGGTCGGATGCCCCGTTCGCCTGCAAGGGCGGCGTCTGCGGCACCTGCCGCGCCAAGGTCCTCGAAGGCAACGTCCGCATGGACACCAACTGGGCCCTGGAGCCGGACGAGATCCGCGCGGGCTACGTCCTCACCTGCCAGTCGCACCCCACCACGCCGACCGTCACCCTCGACTACGACGCCTGAGGGGGCGACCAGCTTTCAGTCGGTGCCGGACTCCATGGCGGCGCGGTCGAGGAGTTCGTCCTCTTCGGTGGCCTCGCCGCGGGAGGCGATGGCTTCGGCGCCGCCCCTGGGGAGCTCGCCGATCAGCTCGGTGGAGGACGCGAGGGCCGGGTTGGACGAGCCGAACATCCCGAGGCCGGCGTACTGCTCGAGCTTCGCGCGCGAGTCCGCGATGTCCAGGTTCCGCATCGTCAGCTGACCGATCCGGTCGACCGGGCCGAAGGCCGAGTCCTCGATCCGCTCCATCGACAGCTTGTCCGGGTGGTAGCTGAGCGCCGGGCCGGTGGTGTCGAGGACCGAGTAGTCCTCGCCGCGCCGGAGCCGGAGCGTGACCTCGCCAGTGACCGCCGTACCGACCCAGCGCTGCAGCGATTCCCGCAGCATCAGCGACTGTGGGTCGAGCCAACGGCCTTCGTACATCAGCCGGCCGAGCTTGCGGCCCTCGTTGTGGTAGCTGGCGATCGTGTCCTCGTTGTGGATCGCGTTCACCAGCCGCTCGTACGCCGCGTGGAAGAGCGCCATGCCCGGCGCCTCGTAGATCCCGCGGGACTTCGCCTCGATGACCCGATTCTCGATCTGGTCGGACATGCCGAGACCGTGCCGGCCGCCGATCGCGTTCGCCTCCAGCACCAGGTCGACCGCCGTACCGAACTCCTTGCCGTTGATCGTCACCGGCCGGCCCTGCACGAACCCGATCGTGACGTCCTCGGCCGGGATCTCGATGCTCGGGTCCCAGTGCGCGACGCCCATGATCGGGTCGACCGTCTCGAGCCCGGTGTCGAGGTGCTCGAGCGTCTTCGCCTCGTGGGTGGCGCCCCAGATGTTCGCGTCGGTCGAGTACGCCTTCTCGGTGCTGTCCCGGTACGGCAGGCCGTGGGCGACCAGCCACTCCGACATCTCTTTCCGGCCGCCGAGCTCGTGCACGAACTGCGCGTCCAGCCACGGCTTGTAGATCCGCAGCTGCGGGTTCGCGAGCAGGCCGTACCGGTAGAACCGCTCGATGTCGTTGCCCTTGAACGTCGACCCGTCGCCCCAGATCTGCACGTCGTCGTCGAGCATCGCCTTGACCAGCAGGGTGCCGGTCACCGCCCGCCCGATCGGGGTGGTGTTGAAGTACGTCCGGCCGGCCGAGCGGATGTGGAACGCGCCGCAGGCGAGCGCCGCGAGGCCTTCCTCGACGAGCGCCGAGCGGCAGTCCACCAGCCGGGTGATCTCCGCGCCGTACGCCGTGGCGCGCCCGGGGACCGACGCGATGTCGGGTTCGTCGTACTGCCCGAGATCAGCGGTGTACGTGCAGGGGATCGCCCCCTTGTCCCGCATCCACGCAACCGCAACCGACGTGTCGAGACCGCCTGAGAAGGCAATCCCGACCCGTTCACCGACCGGCAAAGAAGTAAGCACCTTGGACACAGGAAAAGTATGCACCACTCTGAATGATTATGCAAAGCGGCAGCGTCCTTGGGCACCCACCAACCAAATCCCTTGGCGACTTCTGGTTGGTGGGTGCTCAAAGACGGCGAGGTGGTCAGCGTGGCTGGTGGGGCTGATGGGGGTGGTGGGGGAGGATGTGGGTCGGCCGGAGGGAGTGAGGCGCGGGATGATGGGGCGTTCGCATGCGTTGTCGGGGTGGTGCGCCGGGCTGGCGGTGGCGCCGCTGGTCGGGCTGACCACGGTGGCGGAGGTGGTGCCGTTCGCGGCGGCCACGGCCGGGTACGCGTTGCTGCCGGACCTGGATCACCCAGGCGCCAGCGCCTCGCGCTTGCTCGGGCCGGTGACGCGGCTGGTGTCAGGAGTCGTACGGGCGTTCTCCGGTGTCCTCTACAACCTGACGAAAGGCCCGCGGGACGAGGAGGGCACCGGCAAGCACCGCCACGCGACGCACACGCTGGCGGCGGCGGTCCTGCTCGGCGTTCTCGCCGCGAGTCTCGGTGACCGCGGGAAGTGGGCAGTGCTCGCCGTTGCGGTCACGGGCCTGGTGCTGGCGGCAGATGCGTTGGGGGACTGGATCGTTCTCGCGGTCCTCGCCGCGGCCGGCTGGTCGGTCGCGGGTGTCGGGCCGGGCTCAGCTGCAGCCGACGCCGTACAGGCCGGTCTGAGTCAGATCGGTGGCTGGATCGGTGCGGCGGTGGCCGTCGGCATGTTCGTCCACTGCCTCGGCGACAGCCTCACCCGCTCCGGCTGCCCGTGGCTGTGGCCGCTGCCGATCCGCGGCGAGACCTGGTACGAGCTCCGCCTCCCCAAGCCTCTGCGGTTCAGCACCGGGCACTGGTTCGAGCACGCGATCATCGTCCCCGCGCTGACCATCGGCGGCGTACTGCTTCTCCCCGGCGCGCTCCCCGCGGTCGAGCGCCTGTTCGACGCGACAACCGTCTGGCTCGCCGGTCAGTCGTGAGGACGGCCCATCAGGTATGACGGGACGCCGCCGGACTCGAGTGCCGCGGCGAAGCGGCGCTGGTTGCGTTCGCCCGGCCAGGCCTCCCAGAAGAACAGTGGGAGCGCGAGGACGGCGCCGATCAGCACCACCCAGAAGCTCTCCGCGACGAAGGCCAGCGCGACCGAGACCAGGAACACCCCCTCGCAGACCGCGAAGCGGGTGTACGTCGACGCGGTGAAGCGGCGCCACGCGTCGGCCTGGACCTCGACGGCGGGGCGGTTGGAGTGCTCGATCGGCGGCGTACGGAAGCCGATCAACTCGCAGAACGAGTACGCGCCGACCGCGACCGCGAGCACCACCAGCGGCGGCCAGCTCTTCGGGAACGCGCCGATCCCGTCGGTGCCGAGGACGAACCAGAGAACCAGGGTCATGATCGGGATCGCGCCCGCCATCGTGGCCATCGCCATCGTCAGACTCTGGCGGGTGGCGGACGGGACCGGAGTGGCTGAAGGTGTCGACACGCGGACGAGACTAGAGCATCCGAATCGCAACACACTGCATCCATTTGCTCACAGAAAGTATTCGCAGAAGTTTTTCCGGACTTTTTTGGTGGAAGCTGTAACGACTCCGGGGGCAGGCCCGATAGGACGAGTGAGCCTGGTGGCTGCCCGGACCCCCGAGCGGACAGCCACCAGGCCTACCCATTTCTTCAGGGGGCGGGAGCGGTAATCTGAGGCCCATGTCCTCGCCACCATCCACGCCCTCGCCGGCCCACTCGCCGGCCCCGTCGTCGGCACTGCCGTTCGGCCGCCTGACGACCGCGATGGTCACCCCGTTCCAGCCTGACGGATCCCTCGACCTGGATGCCTGCCAGAAGCTCGCGGCCCACCTCGTCGACGGCGGTAACGACGCCCTCGTGCTGAACGGTACGACGGGTGAGGCGCCGACCACGTCGGACCAGGAGAAGGTCCGGATCGTCCAGGCCGTGCGCGAGGCCGTGGGTGACCGGGCCCGGATCGTCGCAGGAGTCGGCACCAACGACACCGCGCACACGATCGAGTGCGCGAAGCAGGCCGAGGCCGCCGGCGCGGACGGGCTGCTCGTCGTCACGCCGTACTACAACAAGCCTCCGCAGGACGGGCTGCGCGCGCACTTCACCGCGGTCGCCGACGCCACCGGCCTGCCGAACATGCTGTACGACATCCCGGCCCGGTCGGGTGTCGAGATCAAGACCGAGACGCTGATCGCGCTCGCCGCGCACCCGCGGATCGTCGCGGTGAAGGACGCCAAGGGCGACCTCGCCGGGACCACCAAGGTGCTGGCGAACACCGATCTGTTCTACTACTGCGGTGCCGACGAGCTGAACCTCGCCTCCCTGGCGATCGGTGCGGTCGGCATCGCCAGTGTCGTGGCGCACGTCGCGAGCCGGGAGTACCGGCAGCTGATCGACGCCGTGGTGGCCGGCGACCTCGCCACCGCACAGCAGATCGACCGACGGCTGGTGCCCGCCGTCGAGGCGATCATGACCAGGACCCAGGGCGCCATCATGGTGAAGGCCGCGCTCCGGCTGGCCGGTGTCCTCGAGCACGCGACGATGCGGTCGCCGCTGATCGAGGCGACGGCCGAGCAGGTCGACCGGCTCACCACCGACTTGAAACAGGCAGGACTGATTGCATGAGCCATCCCCATCCAGATCTCGACGCGCCCGGACCTCTCGCTCCGGGCGCTTTGCGGGTCATCCCGCTCGGCGGCCTCGGCGAGGTCGGCCGCAATATGACGGTGTTCGAGTACGACGGCAAGCTGCTGATCGTGGACTGCGGCGTACTGTTCCCGGACGAGAACCAGCCCGGCGTGGACCTGATCCTCCCGGACTTCGAGCCGATCCGGGACCGGCTCGACGACGTGGTCGCGGTCGTTCTGACCCACGGCCACGAGGACCACATCGGCGGGTTGCCCTACCTGCTGCGTGAGCGTGGCGACATCCCGGTGGTCGGGTCGCAGCTCACGCTCGCGCTGCTCGAGGGCAAGCTGAAGGAGCACCGGCACCGCAACGTGCCGCAGCAGACCGTGGTCGAGGGCGAGAAGCTGCAGATCGGCCCGTTCGTGTGCGAGTTCGTCGCGGTGAACCACTCGATCCCCGATGCGCTGGCGGTGGCGATCAAGACGCCCGCCGGCGTGGTGCTGCACACCGGTGACTTCAAGATGGACCAGCTGCCGCTGGACAACCGGATCACCGACCTGCGCGCGTTCGCCCGGCTCGGCGAGGACGGAGTCGACCTGTTCATGGTCGACTCCACGAACTCCGAGGTGCCCGGCTTCACCACCCACGAGCGCGACATCGCGCCGGTGCTGGACCGGGTGTTCACCAAGGCGAAGAACCAGCGCATCATCGTCGCCTGCTTCGCCTCGCACGTGCACCGGGTGCAGCAGGTGATGGACGCGGCGGTGAAGCACAAGCGCAAGGTCGCCTACGTCGGCCGCTCGATGGTCCGCAACATGGGCGTCGCCCGCGACCTCGGCTTCCTGAGCGTGCCCGGCGACACGCTGATCGACATGCGCGACCTGGACAACTACCCGCCGGAGCAGGTGGTGCTGGTGTCGACCGGTTCGCAGGGCGAGCCGATGTCGGCGCTGTCCCGGATCGCCGCGAACGACCACAACGTCGTCCACCTGCAGCCGGGCGACACCGTCGTCCTGGCCTCCTCGCTGATCCCCGGCAACGAGAACTCGGTGTACCGGGTGATCAACGGGCTGATCCGGCACGGTGCGAACGTGATCCACAAGGGCAACGCGCTGGTGCACGTCTCCGGGCACGCCAGCGCGGGCGAGTTGCTGTACTGCTACAACATCGTGAAGCCGCGCAACGTGATGCCGGTGCACGGCGAGGTACGGCACCTGCACGCGAACGCGGACCTAGCGGTCCAGACCGGCGTACCGCGGGAGAACGTGGTCGTGGTCGAGGACGGCGTGGTCGTGGACCTGATCGACCGCAAGGCCGTGGTGGCCGGCAAGGTCGACTGCGGGTACGTGTTCGTGGACGGCTCGACCGTCGGCGACATCACCGAGACCTCGCTGAAGGACCGCCGGATCCTCGGCGACGAGGGTTTCATCTCGGTGATCGCGGTGATGGACTCGGTGACCGGCAAGCTGACCGCCGGCCCGGAGATCCACGCGCGCGGCTTCGCCGAGGACGATGC
>DASXXB010000488.1:0-3164 GCA_036503355.1 Kribbella sp.
CCGGAAGACCTTGTTCTTCTCCTCCGAGATCGCCCGCGGCTCCAGGGCGGTCGGCGGCTCCATCGCGACGAACGACATCACCTGCATCAGGTGCGTGACGACCATGTCCTTGAACGCGCCGGTCGGCTCGTAGAACGTGGCCCGCTGGTCCAGGCCGAGCGACTCCGGGATGTCGATCTGCACGTGGTCGATGAAGTTGCGGTTCCAGATCGGCTCGAACAGGCCGTTCGCGAACCGGAACGCGAGGATGTTCAGCGCGGCTTCCTTGCCGAGGAAGTGGTCGATCCGGAAGATCTGCGACTCGTCGAACGTCTCGTGGACGAAGTCGTTCAGCTCGATCGCACTGGCCAGGTCGTCGCCGAACGGCTTCTCCATCACCACCCGGGCGCGCTCCACCAGGCCCGCGTCGCGGAGCATCGCGATCACCGCCTGGGCGGCCTTCGGCGGCACCGACAGGTAGTGCAGCCGCCGGGTGTCCGGGCCGAGCAGCTCCTCGGCGGCCTTCACCGCGGCCGCGAGCGCGTCCGGGCCGGCCGTCACCGGCACGTACTCGATCCGGTCGGCGAACTGCGCCCACTGCTCGTCGGTCATCTTGTGGGTGCCGAACTTCTCGACCGCCTGCCGGGCGCGGTCCCGGAACTCGTCGCAGCTCAGGTCCTCGGTCGCGGTGCCGATGATCCGCACGTCCGGCGCGAACTTGGACTGCTGCAGGTACGCCAGGCCCGGCAGCAGTTTGCGCTTGGCCAGGTCGCCGGTCGCGCCGAACAGCACGATCACATGCGGCGCCAGCGGCTCCGGGTCCCGCCGCGACGGCCGCGATCCGAGGGCCGGATACGCAATGGTCTGAGTACGGTCAGGCATTCAGTCCTCCCGAGGACGCCACCGGAGCAACACACTTCGCAGTCTAGTGCCCTGCGTCGGAGGTTCTTCGGCGCTTGCGGCGCCCAGGCACGCACCTCGCGGCAGCGGAGGAACGGCCACGATGGAAAAGCATCGAGGCCGCTCCTCCGCCACCGCGATGCACGCACCTGACCACCGCAATCACTCGAACAACCTCCGACGCAGGGCACTAGGTCGCCCCGGTGACGTCCAGGCGTCAGGCTGATTGCCAGAGCCCGAGAATGTTGCCCTCGGGGTCCTTGAAGTACGCCGCGAAGCCCATGTCGCCGACCGGGAGCTTCTCGCCGACGCGTTCGCCGCCGAGGCTCTCGATGGTCTTCCAGGCGGCATCGATGTCCGGTACGTCGACGGTCAGCACCGGCCGGGTCAGGTCGGCGTTGACGGTGCCGCGCTGGAACATTCCGCCGTTGATGAAGCCCGGTTCGGCCGGCATCTGCTTGTCGTCCACCGGCCCGGTGGACACCATCGTGTACTGCATCTCGGGCATCTCCATCAGGTTCCACCCGAACGCCTCGCGGTAGAACGCCCGCGCCCGCTCCCCGTCGTCGTACGGCACCTCGAAGTGCACGATCCGACCAGTCATCGCCGTACCTCCCCCAAAGAGTTCCTTGCTGCCGACGCTAGACCTGCGAGGATGAGGGCGTGAAGTACCTGTTGATGATTGCCGGCGACGAGTCGGCGGCCGCGCATGCCGACGACGGCTGCGGTGGCTGGTCCGAGGAGATGGAAGCGCGCGGCGTGGTGGCCGGCGGGGCCGGGTTGCGGCCGCCGCACGAGGCGACGACCGTCCGGGTGCGCAATCAGGAGCTGCTGCTCACCGACGGGCCGTTCGCGGAGACGAAGGAGCAGATCGGGGGCTTCGTGCTGATCGACTGCGCCGATCTGGACGAGGCGATCGAGATCGCCTCGAAGCACCCGGCCGCCGGCTACGGCACGATCGAGATCCGGCCGGTCCTGGAACCACCGGTGTGACGTTCGAGGACATCTACCGCCAGGAGTGGGGCCAAGTGGTCGCCACCCTGATTCGGGTGACCGGCGACTGGGAGCTCGCGGAGGAGTGCGCACAGGAAGCGTTCGCCGCGGCCCTGCAGCGGTGGCCGAACGACGGCGTACCGGATCGGCCTGGTGCCTGGCTGACCACGACTGCACGCAACCGGGCGATCGACTGGCTGCGTCGAGAGGCGGTCGGTGCGGCCAAGCTGCGACAGGTAGCCGCGGTGGGTTTCGAGCAGGAGCCGCCGTACGACGTACCTGACGACCGGCTGCGGTTGATGTTCACCTGCTGCCACCCGGCGCTGGCCATGGAGGCACGCGTAGCGCTGACCCTGCGGACGCTGGCCGGTCTGAGTACGGCGGAGATCGCGCGGGCGTTCCTGGTGCCGGAGACGACGATGTCGAAGCGGCTGACCCGGGCGAAGCAGAAGATCCAGCACGCCGGCATCCCGTACCGCGTACCACCCGCACACCTCCTGCCGGAGCGGACACCCGCCGTACTGGCTGTGCTGTACCTGCTGTTCAACGAGGGGTACTCCGACGTTGTCCGAAGCCAACTGACCGCTGAAGCGATCAGACTGGCCCGGCTGCTCGTGCAGCTCATGCCGGACGAGCCTGAGGCCGCAGGACTGCTCGCACTGATGCTGCTGCACGACGCACGCCGCAACACCCGCCTGGCGCCGGACGGCGCACTGGTCACCCTGGACGACCAGGACCGCACCAGGTGGAACCACACGCAGATCACCGAAGCTGTGCAGCTCCTTGACTCCGTACTCCGCAGCAGTGAGCCGGGCCCGTACCAGGTCCAGGCCGCGATCGCTGCCTGCCACGCGACCGCTCGCACCGCGGCGGACACCGACTGGCACCAGATCGTCGCGCTGTACTCCCAGCTACCGCAGACCCCGGTAGTGGCCCTCAACCGCGCGGTGGCGATCGGTATGGCAGACGGTCCGGCTACAGGCCTGCGCGTCGTCGACCAGCTCGCTGCCGGGCCGCTGACCGGCTACCACCTGCTCCCAGCCACCCGCGCCGACTTCCTCCGCCGCCTGGAGCGCTGGCGTGAGGCGGTCACGGCGTACCACGAAGCTCTCGGCCTGGCCACCACCGACGCGGAACGGCTCTATCTGCAGAAGAGGTTGCACGAGGTGTCTGTCCGCGGCTGAGTCGTTCGTCGGTCGGGTATGACGGACATCCGAAACGCTGGAATGATCATCAGCCTCCCGATCGAGGACCGGCCGCGCTCGTATGCGTTCTACCAGGAGGCCCTCGGC
>DASXXB010000489.1:0-14656 GCA_036503355.1 Kribbella sp.
CGGATCAAGGAGAACTTCGAGGTCTTCGACTTCCGGCTGGACAACGACGACATGGCCGCGATCGCGGACCTCGAAACCGGCACCCGCACCGGCGGCGACCCGGACGTCTTCGGCTGAACCGCTCTCCAGCTCAGCTGGTCAGAGGAGGTCCAGGAAGCGGGACAGTACGGGCGAGTGGTTGTCCGGGGACCAGGCGGCGGAGAGTTGCCAGGTGGGCAGGTCGTCGGACAACTCGCGGTACACGACCGCGTCCGGGTTCGACGGCGGCGTCGGGCCGATCAGCAGTGAGATGCCGAGCCCGGACGCGACCAGCGACACGATCGTCTGTACGCCGGCAGCGTCCTGCTCGATCCGCGGCGTGAAGCCGGCCGCGCGGCAGAACCCGACGATCGTGTCGTAGACGGCCGGGCCGCTCGGCCGCGAGTAGAACACGAAGGGCTCGTCCGCGAGCTCCTCCAGCCGCAGCCGCTTGCGGCGCGCCAGCCGATGCCGCGCCGGCAACGCCACCACCAGAGAGTCTTCGGCCACCACGCGCGACGACAGCCCCGGCGCGAGCCGCACCACTGTCGTCGACTGCTTCCCGCCGGCCCCGGTCACCGGCGCCGGCGCGGTCGGCCGCAACAGCCCCACGTCGATCAGCCCGTCGCGCAACGCGTCCGTCTGGCGGAGCGTCGTCCACGAGTCCAGGTCCAGCACCACCTCGGGATACGCCCGCCGGAACGCGCCGAGCAGCCGCGGGAGCGCCTCGAACGTCGCCGACTGCACGAAGCGCAGCCGCAACATCCCGAGCTCACCACGCTGCGTCCGCTGCGCCGTCCGGACCGCCTCGTCGGACCGCCTGAGCAGATCCTGCGCGTCGGCGAGGAACGTCGTACCGGCCGCCGTCAGCACGAACCGGCGCTTGACCCGGGCGAACAGCTCGACGCCCAGATCGCGCTCGAGCGCGGCGATCTGCCGGCTGAGCGAGGGCTGCGTGAGGTGCAGCCGCGTGGCCGCACGCCCGACGTTCAGCTCCTCGGCAACGACCACGAACGACCTGAGCTGCCGGAGTTCCATGACCTCAATCATGCACCAGACGCATCAACTCCGCCCACAACTTTCATTGGACGTATCAACGTCCTGGTTCCTACCGTCGAAGGGTCGAAAGGAACCACCGTGCACTACGTGCCCTTCTCCGTGATCAAGTCGATCCACGAACAGACCCACTCCGCGATGCCCGACGCCCCGATCCGTCCGCACGTCCCGAAACGTCACCCGATCCGCGACGCCGTACGCCGGTGGCGCGCCCGCCGTACTCCGCCCGCACGGACCGCACCGACCGCACCGACCGCAGCCGTGACTGAACCGGTCGTGATCCACCGCGCCGGGGACCTGTGCCAAGCTGAGGTCCGTGATCGAGGTACGACGCCTGCGGGTGTTGCGCGCGCTTGCTGACCACGGGACCGTGACCGCGGCCGCCGAGGTGCTGCATCTGACGCCCTCGGCGGTCTCCCAGCAATTGGCGGCGCTGGAGACCGAGGTCGGCCAGGAACTACTCGAACGCCGCGGCCGCCGGGTCGCGATCACCTCTGCGGGCCGGCTGTTGCTCGCCCACGCGGACACGATCCTCGCCGACGTCGAGCGCGCCGAGGACGCGATGCGGCTGCACGCGAACGGTACGAACGGCGAGGTCCGGATCGTCGCCTTCGCGACCGCGATCACGCTCCTGGTCGCACCAGCTCTGACCCGGCTGCGCGCGACGAGCCCCGGCCTCGACCTCGTCGTCCGCGACGCCGAAGGTCACCAGGGCATTACCTACCTTCTCGACGGCGACGCCGACCTCGCGATCGCCGTCGAGCACCGCGGCTCCCCGCGCCCTGACGACCAGCGGCTGGCTCGGATCCCCTTGTACGCCGAGCCTTTCGTCGCCGTCCTCCCACCCGCACACCCCGCGGCGGAGCACGAGATGCTCGAGCTGGGCGTGCTGGCGAACGACGACTGGGTGATGCCCGCCCCCGGCAACCCGATCCGCGACGTCGTACTGCTCGCCTGCGAACAGGCCGGCTTCCAGCCGCGGATCGTCCACCAGTCCGACGACTTCCGGGCCGTCGCCGCCCTGGTCGCGGCCGGCGCCGGCGTCTCCCTCGTCCCCCGCCTCGCCGTCCCCGAACCGACCCTCGCCCGCATCCTCCCCCTCCCTGATCCCGCTCCTACCCGCCGCGTCTACGCCGCCGTACGCACCAGCCGCGCCGAACACCCCCTGATCACCGCAACCCTCGACGTACTGACCGAGGTCGCCGAAAAGCTCTGACTCACTCGTCCTCCACCAGCAACGCCTTGTCGGGAAGGGCCACCCGCAGCTCGGAGGTCGCCGCGACACCTACCGGTGTCCGGATCGTCCCGCGGCCGACCCAGTTCGTGACGTTGCCGACCATGACGGTCACGGCCCGGCGCGACGCCACCGACGGTGTAGGGATGGCCAGGAACGACGCGCACCGGCGCAGCAGGAAGCAGCTGTAGGTGAAGGTCGATCCGTTGAACACCCGGGCACCTGACGGCGCGATGAAGGCGGTGGCATGCATCGGTGCCGGTCTGCCGTTGCCATGGCAGCGAGTGGTACCGCCGGCGACGATACCCAGCCCTGGATGCTTGTACAGACCTGGCCAGACGAAGTCGACCTCGCCCGCGAGGAAGCCTGGAAGCACGGTTCCGGCCGGGATGCCACGGAACAGCCAACTGCGTCCGGTGACCAGGGAACCGCCGTAGACGCTGCACAGTCCGTACTCGGCCCCGAGTAGTGGCTGCGACGCGTAGGCATCACCCAGGTAGCGCCAGAGCGTCGAGTTGAAGCCGGCCGTGTACCGGTCGATGTCCCAGCTCCGCCGGGTGCTGCTCGTGAAGGTGATCCGCCGGTACGCCGTGTTGGCGCCGAAGTTGCCGACATTCACGCCACGCTTGATCGCCTGACTGAGCGAAGCACGCATCCGCAGTGAGTAGTACTCGTCGTGCCCCGGCAGGAAGATCGTCCCGGCTCGCGCCGCGAGCTGACCACCGAACTGATCCAAGTCGTTGTCCGTCCAGTACGTGACGTCGAAGCCCCGCGACTCGGCCCAGAACACCAGGCCCTGCTCGAGCCCGAGGAACTGCCCGGACCCCTGGCCGTCGCCGTACGGGCGGTCGAAGGTCAGCCGGCCGGAGCCGGACGTCACCGGACTGTAGAAGCTCTTGCCGCCGTACCGGTTGTACGCCTGCCAGGTGGTGGTCGCCTGCTGAATGAGGAGCGCGTGCTTGTGACCGGTGTCGTCGCGGACCGTCAGCGGCGCGTACGCGGCGTACCTGCCGTCGCTCACCTTGATCAGGTAGGTGCCCGGTACCCAGTTCCGATCCACGGGGATGGTCAACGTCGTCGACCAGTTCGCCGCGGACACCATCCGCAGCGGGTGACCGTTGGCCGTCCCACCGATCGTCGGCGCAGGTTGGACAACGGTCCGTACGCCGGTACGCCGCCAGATCTCCCGCGCGCCAAGACCTTGGTAGTACCCCATCCGGTACGCGACGACGCTGACCGGTCTGCCGGAGGTGACCTTCAGGCCGACCGTGCTGCCGCAGGTCGCGGAGACCTTGGTCAGGTACGCCGCGAGCGGACCGCTCATCGAGGCCGGGATGACCCAGGCGCCGGTTCCCGGTTTCGCGTTCTCGGCGACCGTCGCCGGCCAGGCCGTCGGACAGCCCGCCGGTCGCGCCGGGAACGAGTCCGCCAGGATCGTGGGCATCGGGGCGGGCGGTGCGATCAAAGCCAGGCTCGCCGTACCCGCCATCAACGTGACACCGGTCGACGAGGTCGCCGACATGGTCAGCCTCATGATGCCGCCGTACTTGGACAGCGCGACGCCGTAGACCGGGATCGCGAGCCGGGCGCCGCCGCGGACACTGATCCGGGCGCGCGGCCGCCAGATCGCATACCCGCTGGAGATTCTCAGCGTCCCGTTGACACTCGTCAGGGTGCCCCTCGCGCCGGTCGGTAACTTCATCCGGACGGACGCCAGGACGCCCGCGCGGCCGACGGTTCCCGCGTAGGTCAGCGTCGTCCTCTGCCCGGGGATCGGACGGGTCGCGGTGATGCGGACGTTGGCAGGGCGGACGAACGTCGCGCTGCCCGCGGACAGGACGTTCCCAGTGGTACTCGTCGCCCTGAAGCTCAGTGTCCACGGTCCGCCGCTCGGCAGCCGGACGCCGTAGAACGGTATCGAGAAGCGAGCACCGACGACGATGTGCAGGGTCTTGGTCGGGCGCCACAGCAGCACACCCGGTGAGACCGTCCGAACGGAGCCGTTGACCGACGTGACCCGCCCACCGGACCCCGGCGGGATCGAGACGACGATGTAGCGCAGCGTTCCGGCCCGGGTCGCCGTGGCTCGGTAGCTCAAGGTCGTGGTGCCGTTCGACGCCACGGTCCCCGTGATCGCGACGCCGGCCACGACTGCCGACGCCGGTTCGGCGGTGATCATCGACACCGCCAGCAGGACCGCCGTCATCCCCGCGACGCACTTGCGGCGTACGGGGGAGAAACTCCAGATCTTCATGACGCCCCCAACGGCACTTGCCCGCCTCCCCCGGCGGCCCCCCAAGTGCCAACTACCAGCAAGATCGCACAAACTCGGCGATACGCCTAGAACCTGGGCTCAGTTGGCTATCAGCGCCGTTTTCCGGATCAGGGTGGCGTCCTCGATCGCGGTGAGCATGTAGGTGGCGACGTCGGCGCGGGTGATGGTGAATCCGCCGCGGACCGTGCCCTCGGTGTTGCTGCGGATGGTGCCCTTGCCGGTGCCGTTGGTGAGCCGCGGCGGGCAGACGATCGTCCAGTCCAGCGGGCTTGCGCCGACCAGTTCCTCCATTCGCCGGGCGTCCGCGAACGACTCCCGCAGGATGCGCTGGATGATCGGTTTCACGACGTACTTCGTCACAGGCCCGTCTCCGCCCGAGTGAATCCCCGCCACGCTCACCACCAGGAACCGGCGTACGTCGCTGTCCCCCATCGCCTGCAGAACGCTCCGCGCACTCCTGGCCAGGACGTCGCTCGGACCCTTCGGACGCGGGCCGAGCGCGGAGAGTACGGCGTCATGGCCCGACAGGATCGGTGCGATCGAACGCGGGTCCATCACGTCGGCGGTCACCACCTCCGCGCGCCCGCCGGCCACGCCGGATCGTGCCGCGACCAGCCGGAGCTCGGGCAGCGGGACTTGGAGGCTCGACCCCTCACGCACGACGGCCGTGACCGCGTGCCCGGCCGCCACCGCTTGACGCACCAGCTCGGTCCCGATCCGCCCGGACGCCCCGAACACCACCAGCTTCATCGTCACCCCTCCTGGTTAGTAAACACTCACTCACCATGGTTAGTGAACACTCACCAACCTGTCAAGGTAGGCTGCCCGGGTGGGCACCAGGGACGAGATTCTCGACGCGGCGGCGCAGGTGCTGCGCACACAGGGGTACTCACGGGCGACCACGAAGTCGATCGCGCAGATCGCCGGGTACTCCGAGGCCGCGCTCTACAAGCACTTCGCGGACAAGGCCGCGATCCTGCTCGCGGTCATGCACGAGCGGATGCCCGAGCTCCCGGGCTCCCTGAAGGAGCTGATCGGCAATCCCGGCAACGGGACGGTCCGCGGCAACCTGACCCGGCTGGCCCGGATCGCGATCGACTTCTACGTCGAGGGTTTCCCGATCCTGGTCTCGCTGTTCTCGTCCCAGGACCTGCTGATCGCACATCGCCGACGTCTGCAGGAGCTGAACGCGGGCCCGCACCGCGCGCAGGAGGGCCTGGTCCGCTACCTGCGCGAGGAGCAGAAGCTCGGGCGCATCCGGCGTACCGCTGATGTCACCGCGGCGGCGGCGTTGCTGTTCGGAGCGTGTTTCCAGCGCGGATTCGAGGTCAACTTCACCGGGACGGCACCGTCGAACGAGGAGATCAGCCGGTACGCCGGGGCGCTCAGCAAGACGCTCTACGAGTCACTGCGCCCGGCGGCGGCCGTCGAGACCAACCGTTGACACGCGCGCGACGAGCGCCTGCGGCGTGAAGCGCGCCGCCGTCATCAGCAACTTGTAGCGGAGGCTCGGGATCGAGACCGCCTTGCCGCGCATCAGGTCCTTCCAGGCGGCGTCGACCAGATCAGTCGCGTCCAGCCACATGAACGACGGGATCAGCGACTTGTCCATCCCCATCCGGTCGTGGAACTCGGTGTGCACGAACCCCGGGCACAGCGCCATCACCGCGACACCCTTGGCATGGAGCTGGGTGGCCAGCGCGGCGGAGAAGTTCGTCACCCAGGACTTGTGCGCGCTGTAGGTCCCGCGCTGCAGGTACCCGGACACGGACGAGACGTTGATCACCGCACCCGAACCACGCTCGATCATCGGGAGTACGGCGGCATGCGTGAGCCGCAGTACGACCCGGACCAGCAGATCCAGCTGCTTCTCCTCGGCCTCGATCGGGTTCGCCCAGAACGGCTTCTTCTGCCCGTAGCCGGCGTTGTTCACCAGTACTTCGATCGGCCCGGTCCGGAAGCGTTCCTCCACGCGGGCCAGGTCGCCCGCGTCGGTCAGGTCCGCGGCCAGCACCTCGCACTCGACACCGTGCAGCCGGGTGAGGTCGGCCGCGACCTCCTTCAGGCGCGCCTCGTCCCGCGACACCAGCACCAGGTCGTACCCCTCCAGCGCCAGCTTCTCCGCGAACGCCCGGCCGATCCCGGTCGCCGGCCCGGTCACGAGCGCAGTCGCCATCGTCGCAATCCTCCCATCGCCAACCACCCCCAGTCTGTCACCTACGCTGGCCGGATGCTGGCGGACATCGACACCTGGGTCCTCGACCTCGACAACACCCTGTACCCCGCCGGCACCGGCCTGGCGGCCCAGATGAACACGCGCATCCGGGCGTATCTCGCAAACCTGTTCGGCACCGACGAAGCCGGCGCCCGTCTGCTGCAAGCGCAGCTCGTCGCCGATCACGGGACAACCTTGCGCGGCCTGATGAACACCCGGTCGATCGACGCACACGACTACCTGGAGTGGGAGCACACGATCGACTACTCGGTACTTCGTCCCGATCCGGCGCTCGCCCAGGTGCTCGGCGCGTTGCCGGGTCGGCGGTACGTGTACACCAACGGGTCGGCGTACCACGCGAAGCAGGTGCTCGGTCGCCTCGGGCTGGAAAGCTGCATCGACGGCGTGTTCGACATCCTCGCCGCCGACCTGATCCCCAAGCCGTACGCCGAGAGCCTGGACGCGTTCCTCGCGCGATTCGGGGTCGACCCGGCGCGGGCGGCGATGTTCGACGATCTCGAGGTGAACCTCACGCTGCCGCACGAGCGCGGGATGACGACCGTCTGGGTGTCGGCGGGCACGCCGTACGAACAACTCGCGGACCGGCGGTGGCGGGCGGCGGACGTGCCGCAGTTCCTCCGCGCAAACATCTGATGAATTGCCGCTCTAGCGCGGCGCACCACGCGGAAAGTGTGGCGATGTGACCCGGAGTGGTCTGAGGACTTACGCTTCGGGGGGAGGTGAGGGGATGGCTGCTACGGACAAGGCCCTGGACGGGTTGCGGCAGATGATCGCGTCCGGGGAGCTCGGGCCGGGGGCGAAGTTCCCGCCGGAGCCGGAGTTGTGCGACCACCTGGGGGTGTCCCGGAGTTCGCTGCGGGAGGCGGTCCGGTCGCTCGGCGCGCTCGGCGTGATCGAGTCCCGGCACGGCTCGGGGACCTACGTCTCGGCGTTGGAGCCGGCGGCGATCATCAGCCGGTTCTCGTTGTCGGTCGAGCTGATCCCGCTCGAAGGAGTCCTCGAGCTGCTCGAGGTACGACGGGTGCTCGAGGCGCACGCGACCGCCGCCGCGGCTGCCCGCCAGGACCCGGACCTGGCGGCCGCACTGGGCGCGGTCCTGGACCGGCTCGAGTCGACTACCGACGCGACCGAGATCCAGCATCTCGACCGGGAGTTCCACAGCATGATCTGCACGGCCGGCGGGAACTCCACCGTCACCGCGCTCACCGACGTGATCCGCGGCCGCGGCGGGCACTACCGGATCTTCGAGCCCGGCGCCGACTTCGACGCGATCAAGCAGACCAGCGACCGTGGCCACCGCGCGATCCTCTCGGCCATCACCACCCGCGACCCCGCGGCCGCCGCGACCGCCGCCTCGGCCCACATCGCCCAGACCGAGCTCTGGCTGCGCGCCCTCCGCCCCGACCCGCAACCTGCGCTGCCGTGAACTGGACCCTCCGACCCGCGACCGCGGACGACCTCGAGGATCTCGTCGAGCTCCGGGCCGTCGTCATGCGCCCGGACCTGGAACGTCTAGGACGGTACGACGAACATCGCGTCCGGCAGCGGCTGCGCGACGGCTACGACCCCGAGCACACCCAGATCATCGAGGTCGACGGCGAACTCGCGGGCTCGATCACTGTTCGGCCAGCCGCGGCACCGGTCGAAGGTCGCCCGGCCGAGTCTCGATGGCTCGAGCACTTCTATCTGGACCCTCGCCATCAGGGCCGCGGCCTCGGCACCGCGGTCCTGGGGACCGTGCTGGCCGCCGCGGATGCGGATCAGGCCACTCTCAGGCTGAACGTCCTGCAAGGAAGTCCGGCCCGAAGCCTCTACGAACGACACGGCTTCGTCGTCGAAAGCGAGGACCCTGTCGACCTCTTTATGGTCCGGAAATTTCTCTGACCTGTCGAGATCTTGCGCAGCAGTCGTCGGATGCATAACCTCCAGACACATTCGTCCGGGAGGGGATCCGCCGATGTCCCGTTTGCCCTTGCTCGCCGCCGTACTGACGACCGCCGCGCTCCTGACCACCCAACCGGCGGCCGCGCAGCCGGCACCCCGGATCACCCGCGCCGGCCTCGACCCCGCGCTCGTGACGGGCCGTGGCGCCGACGTACCGTTCGTCGAGCAGGAGGCGGAGAACGCCGCCTTCACCGGCGAACGGATCGGCCCCGGGCGCGACGCGTACACGCTGCCCGCCGAGGCGTCGGGGCGCACCGCCGTACGACTGCAACCCAAGCAGTACGTCGAATTCACGCTGACCGGCCCCGCGAACGCGTTCACCCTGCGCTACAGCATCCCGGACGCGCCGGGTGGTGGCGGAATCACCGCACCGCTGGACGTGACCGTCAACGGGAAGCGCAAGCAGACCATGACGCTGACGTCGCAGTACGCCTGGCTCTACGGCATGTATCCGTTCTCGAACGACCCGAACGTCGACCCGACCCCGGGCTGGTGGAAGCCCGAGCCGGACCCGGTCGCGAAGCCGTTCCGCCCGAACCACTTCTACGACGAGCAACGCGTGCTACTCGGCCGCACCTACCAGACCGGTGACCGCGTGCGCTTCGCCGTACCGCGGAACACACCGGCCGCCTGGACCGTCGTGGACGTTGCCGACTTCGAACTCGTCAACGCTCCGCTGCGGCAGCCGACCCGGTCTCTCGACGTACGCCTCTTCGGAGCCGATCCCACCGGGCGGCGGGACGCAGCCCCGGCGATCGAGCGCACCATCGCGGCCGCGAAAAAGCTCGGCCGGTCGGTGTTCATCCCTGCGGGAACCTTCCAGGTGAACCGTCACATCGTCGTCGATCGCGTGACGATCCGCGGCGCCGGCAACTGGTGGACGATCATCAAGGGCAAGGTCCTGCCCTTGGCCGAACCCGCGCCGGACAAGTCGACGCACAGCGCGCCCGGGCTCTACGGCAAGTACACGGGCAGCACCGACGTCCATCTGTCCGACTTCGCGATCGAGAGCGATGTCCGCGAGCGGATCGACACCGACCAGGTGAACGGGATCGGCGGCGCGATCGGCGGCGGCTCCACGATCGAGAACCTGTACCTGCACCACACCAAGGTCGGGATCTGGCTCGACGGCCCGATGGACGGCCTGCTGATCCGCAACAACGTGATCACCGATGCGGTGGCCGACGGCATCAACCTTCACCTCGGTGTGTCGAACGTCCGGGCGACCGGCAACTTCGTCCGCAACACCGGCGACGACGGGCTCGCGATGTGGTCGGAGTCGAACGCCGCCGGCCTGGTCAACCACGACAACGTCTATGACCACAACACCGTCCAGACGCCGGTTCTGGCGAACGACATCGCGATCTACGGCGGGCGCGACAACGCGGTCACGGACAACCTGGTCGCGGACCCCATCCGTGAGGGCAGCACTCTGCACGCGGGTTCACGGTTCAACGCGACGCCGTTCGAGGGCACGCTGACGTTCGCGCGGAACACCACGGTCCGCGGCGGCCCGCGGGACCTGAACTGGGACATCGGGCTCGGCGCGATCTGGCTGTACGCGTTGCAGTCCACGATGTCCGCGACGATCGAGATCACCGACAGCTCGTTCCTGGATTCGACGTACAACGCGATGATGTTCGTCGTCGACTGGCCGGTGAAGGACGACTACGCGATCAGCGGAGTTGCCGTCCGCAACATCAAGGTCGACGGCACCGGGACCAATGTGGTGAATGCGCGGGTCGGCGGCTGGGCGACGTTCGAGAACGTCGACGCGCGGAACGTCGGGGCACCGTTCGTGAACAACTGCGGGACGTTCCACTTCGACGGCCCGCCGGAGTTCGAGGTCCGCGACCTGGGCGGCAACGACGGCAGCTGGAACGCCGCGAGCTGGTGCGAGGACCGGCCCGCGGTCGTGCCACCCCCGCCGCCGTCGCCCTGGAACTGAATCCCCAGGCCATCACCATCAGCTGATCTCGGCGGCCTCCCGCTCGGCCGTCCCCGAACCGGCCGATTGTGATGGCCTGGCGATCCGGAACGCCAGCGCCAGCACGACCGCGCCGGTGAGCACGAAGCCCGCGGCGACCGCGGCCGCGACATGCATCGCGTGGACGAACGTGTCGTTCGCGGTCTGCACCAGGTCGGGCCGGTGCAGTACGCCGGCCGCGTGCCGGGTCGCTTCGGCCGACGTACCGATGGCATCGCCGTCCGGCAGACCGGCCAGCGACGGCGCGATCCGGTGCTGGTACGTCGACGAGACCACGGTCCCGAGTACGGCGACCCCGAGCACGCTGCCGACCTGGCGGAGGGCGTTGCTGACGGCGGATCCGGCGCCCATGCGGTCCATCGGCAGCGTCGCCATCACGGCCGCGGTGGTCGGCGCGACGGTCATCCCGATCGCGAGCCCGGCCAGGCCGCCGATGATCCCGATGACGATCAGCGAGGTGTCGACGTCGTACAGCAGGTTGGCGGCGAAGCACGCCGCGAGCGTGAGGATCGCCGTACCCGAGACCCTGGCGACGCCGAGGCGCGCGGCCAGCCGGGCGCCGAGCGGAGCGCCGACGATCACACCGAACGCGCCGGGCAGCGACATCAGGCCGGCGTGCAGCGCGCTCATCCCGCGCGCACCCTGCAGGTAGAACGCGAGGTAGAAGCTCTGCCCGGTGATCGTGAGGAAGACGGCGGCCAGCGAGAAGTTGCCGGCCGCGAATCGGGGGTTCCGGAACAGCCGGGGGTCGAAGCTCGGTTCGCGCTCGCGCGCCTCGGAGTACAGGAATCCGGCGAGCAGTACGAGGCCGGCGGCGATGCTCGCCCACACCTGCCAGCGGTCCCAGCCGCCCTGGTGGCCGCCTTCGATCAGGCCGTACGACAGGCCGAGCAGACCGAGGGTGGACAGGCCGAGGCCGAGCGGGTCGAGCCGGCGCCGTTGCGGGCTGCGCGGATTCGGGAGGACGACGGCCGCGCCGATCAGGCCGAACACGACGATCGGCAGGTTGATGGTGAAGACCGAACCCCACCAGAAGTGGTCGATCAACAGTCCGCCGAGCACCGGGCCGATCGCGACGCCGACCCCTGCCGAGGACGACCAGATCGCGATCGCGCCGGCCCGGCGTTCCGGCGGGAACGTCCAGCCGATGATCGCCATCGAGGTGGGCATGATCAGCGCGCCGCCGAGACCCATCGTCGCGCGGGCGAGGATCAGGCCTACCGGGCCGGTGGTCCACGCGGCCCAGGCCGAGGCGCCGCCGAAGATCAGCAGGCCGAGCATCAGGACGGTGCGATGGCCGTAGCGGTCGCCGAGCGCGCCGGCGAGGAAGAGTGCGGTCGCGAACAGCAGCGAGTAGATCCCGACCGCCCACTGGAGCTGGCCGGGCGTGGCGCCGAGTCCGTCGACGGGATCGGCGAGGCGTTCGAGTGCGATACCGAGAACGGTCGAGTCGATCCAGATCAGCACGGCCGAGACGACCAGGACGGACAGGATGCGACGTTGCCGTGGGGGGTCGATCGTGGACACGAGGTCTCCTATAATTGACAGGACCCTGACGAGGTTTCCCATCGTCCTCGATTGACAGGAACCTGTCAATCGCCTTTTCGGCAGAATGTGGTGTATGGATCCCAGCGACAAGACCGGGTGCGTGACGTTTCTGGTGCGGCATGCGTGGCTGAGCATGCGGTCGGCGCTCGCGGCCGCGCTCGACGAGCACGGGCTGTCGGTGCAGCAGTACGGGACGCTGCTGTGCGTCCGGGAGGATCCCGGCCTGACCGTCGCCGAGGTCGGCCGGGTGGTCGGTACGACGCGGCAGTCCGCGAACGAACTGATCACCGGGATGGAGCGCGCCGGGCTCGTCGAGCGGCGGCCGAACCCGAAGGACCGCCGTACCCAGCAGATCCACCTCACCGCGGGCGGCGAACGCCGACTGGCCGAGGCGGCCCCCGCGATCCGCAAGGTCGAGGACGAACTCGAGGCCGCCTTCAGCAAGCCCGACCGCGCCACCGCGCGAGCCTGGCTTGCACACATGGTCACCGCCGTCGAGGGTTAGACCCATGCGCGCACACGCTGAGCGGTTGGACGGACTCGGTACGACGGTGTTCGCGGAGATGTCCGCGCTCGCGGTGGCGACCGGGTCGGTGAACCTCGGGCAGGGCTTCCCGGACAGCGACGGGCCGGACTCGCTGCTCGACGACGCGATCGCGGCGATCCGCGGCGGCGCGAACCAGTACGCTCCGGCCCGCGGCGTCCCGGCGCTCCGGCAGGCGGTTGCCGATCACCAGCGGCGGTTCTACGGCCTCGAGTACGACCCGGACACGCAGGTCCTGATCACCACCGGCGCGACCGAGGCCGTCGCCGCCGCGCTCCTCGCATTCGTCGAGCCCGGCGACGAGGTGATCGCGCTCGAGCCGTACTACGACTCGTACGCGGCCGGGATCGCGTTCGCCGGCGGCCGTCGCGTACCGGTCACGCTGCGCGCACCGTCGTACCGGCTGGACCTGGACGAACTGCGTGCCGCGGTCACGCCGCGGACGAAGGTGCTGCTGATCAACTCACCGCACAACCCGACCGGCACCGTCCTCACCGACGACGAACTGCGCGGGATCTGCGCCGTCGCCCTCGAACACGACCTGGTCGTCATCACCGACGAGGTCTACGAGCACCTGGTGTACGACGGGACGCACCGGCCGCTGGCGACCTACGACGGGATGGCGGAGCGCACCGTCTCGATCAGCAGCGCCGGGAAGACGTTCTCGGTCACCGGATGGAAGATCGGCTGGGTCACCGGATCGCCTTCGGTGGTGACCGCCGTGACCACCGCGAAACAGTTCCTGACCTTCACTTCCGGTGCCCCGTTCCAGCCGGCCGTCGCGAACGCGCTTGCCCTGGGCAACGACTACTACGAGACGTTGTGCGCCGGCCTGCGCACCCGCCGCGACCTCCTCTGCGACGGCCTGACCGCACTCGGCTTCGAGGTCCATCGCCCCGCCGCGACCTATTTCGTCACGACCGACATCCGCCCGCTCGGCCATACCGACGGCATCGACTTCTGCCGCGAGCTCCCCACCAAGGCCGGCGTGGTCGCCATCCCCACCCAGGTCTTCTACGACCACCAGTCAGTCGGCAAACCCCTGGTCCGCTGGGCCTTCTGCAAACAACCCGCGGTGCTCCAAGAGGCTCTGCAGCGCCTGCGGAAACTCTAGGGCAGGAAGGTCGCCAGGGTTTCCGGGTCGCGGGCGATGGCGGTGGTCTGGTCGTCGGCGGTGATGATGGGGCGCTGGATGAGGATGGGGTCGGCGACCATCGCCCGGATCCAGTCGGGGCGGTGGGCGGCGTCGCGGGGGAGGTCGCGCAGGGGTTTCGCGGCCGGCTCGTTGTGGCGGACGACGTCCCAGGGTTCGAGGTTCAGGCGGGTGAGTACCGCGGCCAGTTCGTCGGCGGTGGGTGGGTCGTCGAGGTACCGCCGTACCGTGTAGGCGACGCCGGCCTCGTCGAAGGCCTTGGTGGCGGCCCGGCATTTCGAGCAGGCGGGGTTGATCCAGATCTCCACGGAGGACTCCCGAGACGTCAGCGGTGGTTGAACCACAGTTTGGTGGGTCGCTGCAGCATGAGGATCAGCAGGGTGACGTGCACGGCGAGGCCCAGCAGGCTGGCCGGCAGCGCCATCAGCCCGCCGGCGATCCCCATCGCGGCGACCGCGATCAGCACGTACCGCGCCCACGCGTGGCGCTTGCGTACGTAGAACGCCGGGACCACGTACGCGACCGCGCACACCAGCGCCGCCGCGACCGCGACCGGGGCGTTGCCACGGGAACCCGTGAGTACCTCGGAGATCTGCCCGCCCGCGGACGTCAGCGCCAGCACGGCGAGCAGCAGGCACATCGCACCCAGCCCGGCGGAGAT
>DASXXB010000490.1:0-25059 GCA_036503355.1 Kribbella sp.
GGTGATCGAGGCGGTCGTCGAGCGGCTCGAGCTGAAGCGCGAGATCTTCGCCGCGCTGGACAAGATCGTCCGCGAGGACGCGATCCTCGCCACCAACACGTCGTCGTTGTCGGTCACCGAGATCTCGGTCGCCACCCAGCGCCCGCGGCGCGTGGTCGGCATGCACTTCTTCAACCCGGCGCCGGTGCAGGAGTTCGTCGAGGTGATCAAGACCGTCGTCACCGAGCCGGACGTGGTGGACGACGTACAGGCCCTGGCTCGCCGGCTCGACAAGGTCCCGGTGGTCGCCGCCGACCGGGCCGGGTTCATCGCGAACGCGCTGCTGTTCGGGTACCTGAACCACGCGGTGTCGATGGTCGAGTCCCGCTACGCCACGCGCGAGGACGTCGACGCGGCGATGCGGCTCGGCTGCGGGTATCCGATGGGTCCGCTCGCGCTGCTCGACCTGATCGGCCTGGACACGGCGTACGAGATTCTCGACACGATGTACAAGCAGGGCCGGAACCGGCTGCACGCGCCGGCGCCGATCCTCAAGCAGATGGTCACCGCCGGGCTGCTCGGGCGGAAGACCGGGCGCGGCTTCTACACCTACGAGGCGCCTGATTCGCCGGTCGTGGTGGACGACGAGCACACGCCACACGTGAACGGCGACGAGATCGCCGTACGCACCGTGAAGCAGGTCGGCGTGGTCGGCTCCGGGACGATGGCGGTCGGCATCGTCGAGGTGCTCGCCAAGGCCGGGTACGACGTGCTGTACGTCGCCCGCGGTACCGAAAAGGTGGAGCGGGTCCGTGGCGTGCTCGAACGCTCGCTGGAGAAGGGTGTCCAGCGCGGCAAGCTCTCGTCGGACGAGCGGGACGCCGCGCTGCGCCGGGTCACCGGTACGGCGAAGCTCGACGACCTGGCGTCGGTCGATCTGGTGATCGAGGCTGTGGTCGAGGAGCTGAGCGTCAAGCAGGCGCTGTTCGAGACGTTCGACGAGATCTGCAAGCCGGGCGCGATCCTGGCCACCACGACCTCGTCGCTGCCGGTGATCGACCTGGCGATGGCGACCAAGCGGCCCGCCGACGTGGTCGGGCTGCACTTCTTCAACCCGGCGCCGGTGATGCAGCTGGTCGAGGTGGTCAGCACGGTCAGCACCGCGCCCGAGGTCGCCGACACGGTCGCCGCCGTGGCCGTTGCCGCCGGCAAGCACCCGGTCCGTTGCGGTGACCGCGCCGGCTTCATCGTCAACGCGCTGCTCTTCCCGTACCTGAACGACGCGGTCCGGATGCTCGAGGCGCACTACGCCGGCGTCGACGACATCGACGCCGCGATGAAACTCGGCTGCCGCCTCCCGATGGGCCCCTTCGCTCTCCTCGACGTCGTCGGCCTGGACGTCTCCCTCGCCATCCAACGCACCCTCTACCTCGAATTCCGCGAACCAGGCTTCGCCCCGGCCCCCTTGCTCGAACACCTGGTCACGGCCGGCTACCTAGGCCGCAAAACCGGCCGAGGCTTCCGCGACTACAGCTGAGACGTCCAGATCCGTCGGGCCTACGGTTCCATTTCGGCGTAGTCGCCGCAGGGGCCTCCGCCGATGGCTTCGGGGAGGACGGTTTCGCGGCGGTCGGGGCGGATCAGGGGGTTGTAGAAGGCGGCGATCTCGACGCTGTCCTCGGGGATGTAGTGGAAGATCAGGGCGCGGCGGAAGCGGTCCGTGGTGGAGTTCGGGCGGGAGCCGTGGACGACGCTGCCGTGGAAGAACAGCACGTCGCCGGCGGTCATCTTGGTCTGGACCGTGGACATTCCCTCGGGTACGGCGACCTGGGCGGTGCTGAACGACTCGGTCAGGTCGGCGGGCTCCGGGCAGAGCAGTTCGGTGCGGTGCGAGCCGGGCACGACCTTGAGACCGCCGTTCGCCGAGTCGACGTCGTCGATCGCGATCCAGGCCGCGAGACACGTTTCCGGGTCGGCACGCAGGAACGTGTTGTCCTGGTGCAGCGCCTGCCCGCGGGCGCCCGGCGGCTTGAAGTAGAACATCGACTGGGCGCCGAGCGCCGGCCCGATCAGCGCCTGGACGACATCGAGGATCCGGGGATCGAGCATCAGCTCGAGCGCGAGTTTCCCGGCCTCGGTGTCGGTCCGGTGCGGGTGCACGAACCGCGGGTACTTCGCCAGCGGGTCGTCGTCCGGTACGCCGTCGTCGTGGCCGAGCGAGAGGTCCGCGGCCACCTGCTCCATGTAGACGTTCTTGATCCGCTCGACCTCGGCCGGCTCGAGCAACCCCGGCACCTGGACGATCCCGTCGCGCTGATAAATGTCGGTCACAGTCATGGCACCAGGATGCGGCGCCGCGGGCAGCGGCAGCGATAGCCTATTGAGCTGTGAACCTTCGATATCCTGCTGAGGCGCCGCACCCGGCGGTGCGCCGGCTGGTGACCGGCGAGTTCGACGAAGGCCCTGAGTACGCCACGTTTCGTCGGCGCGGTACGACGGACTGGCTGCTGGTGCAGACGCTCGACGGACAGGGACGATTCGGTCAGGTCGCGGCGACGCCCGGGAGCGTCACGCTGGTCCGGCCCGGCACGCTGCACGACTACGCCACGGTCGGCGACCGCTGGCACTTCCTGTACGCGCACGTGAACCCGAAGCCCGACTGGCTGCCGCTGCTCGACTGGCCGGAAGTTGCTCCCGGCATCGTTCAGCTCCATCCCGCCGGATCCACCTTCGACCGGATCGCCGACCACCTGCGCGACGCCGTACGGCATCAGGGCAGCGTGCTTCCGCAGTCCGAGCAGCTGAGCGCGAACTCGCTCGAGGCCGCCCTGCTGTGGTGCGACACCCAGAACCCGAAGGCGGTGCAGATCGACGACCGTCTGCTGCGTGCGATCGAGCTGATCGACCAGGACCTGACCGCGAACCTCGACGTACCGCGCCTGGCGAGAGCCGTGAACCTGAGCGTCTCCCGCTTCGCGCACCTGTTCCGCAACCAGCTCGGCGTCACGCCACAGCAGTTCGTCGAACGCCGCCGCCTCGACGCAGCCGCCCGCTTGCTCGAACTCACCAGCCGTCCGGTCGCATCGATCGCCGCCCAGGTCGGGTACGCCGACCCGCTCTACTTCTCGACCCGCTTCCGCCTGCACACCGGATCAAGCCCCACGACATACCGGAAGAGGTCTTAGAGTTCTGCGCATGAGAATTGTGGTGGGGCTGGCGGTGCTGGCGGTTGTGGGGCTCGGAGCGTGCGCACCGGAGGACGACTCGGCGCGGTCGCCGAGTACGGCTGGGGCGGATGACTGTGCCAAGGACAAGCTGGCGGTCAAGACCCCGGGTACGTTGACGGTCGGCACCGACAAGCCGGCGTACGAGCCGTGGTTCAGCGCCAACGACCCGAGCAACGGCAAGGGGTACGAGTCGGCGGTCACCTATGCGGTCGCGAAGAAGCTCGGGTTCGAGCAGGCCGGCGTGAAATGGGAGACGGTGCAGTTCAACGCCGCGTTCGCACCCGGCCCGAAGGCGTTCGACCTGGACGTGAACCAGGTGTCGATCTCCGAGGACCGCCGCAAGGCCGTCGACTTCTCGTCCGGGTACTACGACGTACGCCAGACCGTCATCACCACCGCGGGCAGCAAGATCGCGAACGCGAAGTCCGTCGCCGAGCTCGCGGACGCCAAGCTCGGGGCCCAGGTCGGTACGACGAGCTACACCGCGCTGCGCGACGTCGTGAAGCCCAAGCAGACGCCGGGCGTGTTCGACTCCAACGACCTCGCGGTGCAGGCGCTCAAGAACAAGCAGCTCGACGGCATCGTGGTGGACCTGCCGACCGCGTTCTACATGACCGCGGCGCAGCTCGACAACGGCAAGATCGTCGGGCAGTTGCCGGCCGGTGGGCAGGCCGAACAGTTCGGGTTCGTGCTGGAGAAGAACTCGAAGCTGACCGCGTGTGTCACGCAGGCCGTCGACGCGCTCAAGGCCGACGGCACGCTCGCCAACCTGCAGAAGCAGTACCTGACCGAGTCAGGCGCTCCCGAACTCTCGTGAGTACCTGGCAACCGTCGGAGCTGCAGCGCGAGCGGATCGCGTACCGGCGCAGACAGGCGCGGCGGTCGACGCTGCTCGCACTGATCAGCTCGGTGGTACTCGTCGCGCTGGTTGTCGTCGGCGTCGGTTCGACACCGGGCTGGCCGCGGGTCCGGGCGACGTTCTTCGACGTCCATCGCGGGTGGGAGGCGCTGCCGGTCGTTGCCCACGGCCTCTGGCTGAACGTCCGGGTGATGCTGGTCTGCGCCGTCCTGATCGTCGTACTCGGGATGACGCTGGCGATCATGCGGACGCTGCGCGGACCGATCTTCTTCCCGCTGCGGATCTTCGCGGCCGCCTACACCGACGTGTTCCGCGGCCTGCCGCTGTTGCTGGTGATCTTTCTGCTCGGCTTCGGCGTACCTGCGTTGCAGCTGCGCGGCCTACCCAACCAGGCGGTGATCTGGGGCGGCGCGGCGCTGGTGCTGACCTATTCGTCGTACGTCGCGGAAGTGTTCCGCGCGGGCATCGAGTCGGTGCATCCGTCGCAGCGAGCGGCGGCGCGGTCGCTCGGACTGACCTACCGGCAGACCTTGCGCTTCGTCGTCCTCCCACAGGCGGTACGGCGGGTGCTGCCGCCGCTGCTGAACGACTTCGTCAGCCTGCAGAAGGACTCCGGGCTGATCGCGGTCCTCGGCGTCATCGACGCGATCCGGGCCGCGCAACTGGAGACGGCCGAGGACTTCAACTTCACGCCGTACGTCGTGGCGGGGCTGCTGTTCGTCGCGCTGACGATCCCGTTGACGCGGCTGACCGACTACGTCGCCCGGCGGCAGGGCTGGTACGGCGGGGGAGGCGGACCGGTATGAGTCTGCTGACGTTGCGCGGAGTGCGGAAGGCGTACGGCGAGAACGTCGTCCTGGAGGGGTTCGACCTGGACGTCGCGGCGGGGGAGTGTGTCGTACTGATCGGGGCGTCAGGGTCCGGGAAGTCGACGCTGTTGCGCTGCGTGAACCTGCTGGAGACCGTCGACGACGGCGTCATCGATCTGGACGGTCAGGACATCACCGACCCGCGCGTCGACGCGGACAAGGTGCGCTCGGGGATCGGGATCGTCTTCCAGTCGTACAACCTGTTCCCGCACCTGAGCGTGCTGGACAACATCACGCTGGCGCCGATCCGCGTGCACCGGGTGCCGCGGGACGTCGCGCAGGACCGTGCGCGCGAGATGCTCGACCGGGTCGGCCTGTCCGACAAGGCGGCCGCGAAACCCGACGAGCTGTCCGGCGGTCAGCAGCAGCGCGCCGCGATCGCCCGCGCGATGGTGAACTCGCCCCGGCTGATGCTGCTCGACGAGGTCACGTCGGCGCTCGACCCCGAACTCGTCGGCGAGGTCCTGGACCTGCTCCGCGAGCTCAAGGCCGAGGGCATGACGATGCTCGTCTCCACCCACGAGATGGCCTTCGCCCGCGAGGTCGCCGACCAGGTCTGCTTCCTGCACCACGGCCGGCCCCTCGAGTCCGGCCCGCCACGGCAGGTCATCGACAGCCCGCGTGAGACCCGGACCCGGGAGTTCCTGAGCAGGATCAGCGGGACGACAGGTAGGTGAGGACTGCCATCACGCGGCGGTTGTCGTCCTCGGACGGCGGCAGGTCGAGTTTGGCGAAGATGTTGTTGGTGTGCTTGCTGACGGCCTTCTCGGTGACGAACAGGGCGGCGGCGATCGCGGCGTTCGAGCGGCCTTCGGCCATCAGCCCGAGGACCTCGGACTCGCGGGGGGTGAGCCGGCTGACGGGGGAGTCCTTGGTGTTGCGGGCCAGCAGCTGGCTGATCACGTCCGGGTCCATCGCGGTGCCGCCGGCTGCGACCCGGCGTACGGCGTCGAGGAACTCGGCCACGTTCGACACCCGGTCCTTGAGCAGGTACCCGACGCCGCCTCCGCCGCCGGTGAGCAGCTCGCGGGCGTAGAGCTGCTCGACGTACTGCGACAGCACCAGGATCGGGAGGCCCGGGACCTTCTCGCGGGCCTCGATCGCGGCCTTCAGGCCCTCGTCGGTGAACGTCGGTGGCAGCCGGACGTCACACACGGCGACGTCCGGCCGGTGCTCCACCAGCGCGGGCACCAGCCGCGGGCCGTTGTCGACCGCCTCGACGACCTCGAAGTCGTGCGCCTCCAGCAGGCGGATCAGGCCGTCCCGGAGGAGGGCGTGGTCTTCAGCGATGAGGACTCGCAAGGCAGCTCCATGATCACGGTGGTCGGCCCGGCGCTCGGGCTCACCACGGTCAACGTACCGTCGAAGGCGGCCAGCCGCCGCTCGATACCGTACAGACCCCCACCCGGCGTGACCGTGGCACCTCCCACACCGTCGTCGCCGACGATCATGTGCAGCCTCTCGTCCTCGTGGGTGATCTGGATCCAGGCGTTCGTCGCGGCCGAGTACTTGACCGCGTTCGCGAGGCATTCGGCGATCGCGAAGTACGCCGCGGACTCGACCGGCGCGGGCGGACGGCCGGGGACGTCGAAGGTGACGTCGACCTTGAACGGGCAGGTCAGCGCGAGCGCCTTGACGGCCCCTTCGAGGCCGCGGTCGGCGAGCACCGGCGGGTGGATGCCGCGGACCAGGTCGCGGAGCTCGGACAGCGCCGTACTCGCGGACTGCCGGGCCTCGGTGAGCAGTGCGGCGGCCTGGGCCGGGTCGCGGGCCACCATCTCCTCGGCCATGCCGAGGTTCATGCTGAGCGCGGCCAGCCGGGCCTGAGCGCCGTCGTGCAGGTCGCGCTCGATCCGGCGCAGCTCGGCCGCCTGGGTGTCGACGGTCTCGGCGCGCGACTCGGACAGCTCGCGGACCCGCATCGCCAGCTTCGCGCTCTCAGTCGGGCCGAGCAGCGAGCGGGCCAGGAACGCGTTGGCCTTCAGCAGCCGTTCGCCGGCCGCCTGCCAGATCAGGAACGCCACCAGCGCGACCGGCATCACCAGGAAGCTGGTCCAGAAGTTCACGTGGAACAGCCCGCCGAACGGCTCGGTGAAGACACCCTCCGGCGTGACGCCGACGAGCAGCGGGTAGACGAGATAGAAGAGCCCGGCCAGGAACAGTACGGCGCTCAGCAGGCAGAGCGTGAAACCGATCACCGCGTTCACCAGCAGCCAGGCGATGTCGCGCCAGGTCTGCGGGTCGGTGAGGATCGTCCGCAGCCGCATCAGCATGCCGGGCATCGGCGGCTGCTTGTACGGGCGCGGGATCCGCTCGCCGAGGAAGCCGGCCAGGATCGTGCGGTGGCAGTTCGCGAACCAGCGGGCGGTCGGTACGACGACCAGCAGCAGCGGGATGCCGACCCAGACCGCGATCAGCGGCACCGACACCACGCTGAGCACGAACAGCGCGATGCCCAGCTCGGCCAGGATCGCGAGGAACAGGGCGATCCACGGCTGGGCGAACTTCGGGTACCGCAGCGGCGGCGCTTCGGTAGTGGTGGCGACGGTGCTCATGCCATCCATCATGACTCAGCGTGCGCTCAGGCGCGGTGGAGTTAACTCCCCTCTGGCCGGAGGGCTGTCACCCCTCGGTATTTGGGTAGTAGCTCTCATGTTTTCAGCGGTTGGGCCGCAGAGGGTTGATGCCGTACGCTGGCCGTGGCTGTACGCCTAGGCCTCCACCGACCCGAGACGAGGACCTGATGGCTCAGCCAACTGTGTTGCTTCCCCCTACCCGCGGCAGTGACTTCTCGCCGCTGCTGCGCGAGATCAAGGCCGCCGGACTCCTGGAGCGGCGCACCGCGGCGTACGCGATGGCGATCGGGATCAACGTGGCGCTAATGGGTCTCACCTGGGCGGGCATCGCCGTGATCGGCGCCTCCTGGTGGGTGCTGCTGCTCGCGCTCCCGCTGGGCGTCCTGACCACCCGGGCCGCCTTCTTCGGGCACGACGCCGGCCACCAGCAGATCGCCGGTTCGCGCAAGCTGCACGACTGGATCGGGATGCTGCACGGCAACCTGCTGCTCGGCATGAGCTACGCCTGGTGGAACGACAAGCACAACCGGCACCACGCGAACCCGAACCACACCGACAAGGACCCGGACGTCGGTGAGGGCGTGCTGGTCTGGACGCTCGAGCAGGCCGAGGGACGCAAGGGTCTCGAGGGCTGGCTGAGCCGCAACCAGGCGCGGATCTTCTTCCCGCTGCTCACCCTGGAGGGCTTCAACCTCAAGGTGTCGAGCATCCGCTTCCTGCTCGCCCGCCGCCGTACCGAGCAGGTCGAGATCGCTCTGATGGCCGCCCACCTGGTGCTGTACTTCGGTGCGCTGTTCCTGATCATGTCGCCGGGCCAGGCGGTGCTGTTCGCGCTGATCCACCACATGGTCTTCGGGCTGCACCTGGGCAGCGTGTTCGCGCCGAACCACAAGGGCATGGAGATGCCCGACGACGACAGCAACTGGGGTCACCTGGAGAAGCAGGTGCTGACCTCGCGGAACGTCAACGGCAGCCTGGTCACCGACTGGATGATGGGCGGGCTCAACTACCAGATCGAGCACCACCTGTTCCCGAGCATGCCGCGGGCCAACCTCCGGTTCGCCCAGCCGATCGTGCGCAGGTACTGCGAGAGCATCGGCATGCCCTACGTCTCGACGGGTCTGATCGAGTCGTACCGGATGGGCCTGCGCCACATGCACGCCGTCGGTGCGGAGCTCCGGGCCGGGTGACCTGGGTCATACGACTAGCCTTGAGACGCTATGTCGCGCCGGAAGCCTTCCAAGTGGCAGCGACCGGTCGGCGACCGGCCGCTGCTCGGTGGTACCCAGTCCCGTGAGGTGAAGGCGGACGGGGAGTGGAACGTCCGGCGGGTGTCGGGCTCCGCCTCGGCGAAGTCGTACCGCTGCCCGGGATGCGACCAGCAGATCCCGCCGGTCACCCCGCATGTCGTGGTCTGGCCGGAGAACCCCAGTCTGCTCGGCGCGATCGGCGGTGCGCAGTCCCTCGACGAGCGGCGCCACTGGCACACTGCCTGCTGGCAGCGCAGTCGGTGAAAGGTTGGTCATGAAGCTTCCGGTCACGTCGTACGGCGAGGTTGGCAGGCCGGTCGTGGTGATGCACGGGCTGTTCGGCTCGGGGCGGAACTGGATGACCGCGGCCCGGCGGCTCGCGGACGGGCACCGGGTGTTCGCGCTCGACCTGCGCAACCACGGCGGATCGCCGCATGTGGACACGATGAGCTACCCGGAGATGGCCGACGACGTCCGCGAGACCATCGAGTCGCTCGGGGTCGGGCCGGTCGCGCTGGTCGGGCACTCGATGGGCGGCAAGACCGCGATGCTGACCGCGCTGCGGTACCCGGCGGTGGTGGAGCGGCTCGTCGTCGTGGACGCGGCGCCGGTCGCGTACCCACCGGCCTTCGTCGACTACGCGCAGGCGATGCGGAACGCCGACCTGTCGTCGGTGACCCGGCGCGCCGAGGTCGACGCGCAGCTCGTCGACGCCGTACCGACGCCCGGGACGCGCGCGTTCCTGCTGCAGAACCTGATCCTCGACGCCGACGGCGCGCGCTGGCGGCCGAACCTGCCGGTGATCGAGGCCGCGCTGCCGGCCATCTCCGGCTGGCCGGCGGAGGCGGCGGGGCTGGTGTACGACGGGCCGACGTTGTTCGTCTACGGCGGCAAGTCCGACTACGTCCGGCAGGACCACCGGGCCACCATCGCGTCGTACTTCCCGCAGGTGCAGTACGCGGAGGTTCCCGAGGCCGGTCATTGGGTGCACGCCGAGCGGCTCGACGACTTCCTCGCGGCACTGACGCCCTTCTTGCGGTAAACGTTTGTCCGTAATCCATTGACCTTCGCCTGAATTCATCGGTAAGTTTTCAACCCAGTTCCTGCAGGATCCACGATCTGGGTTGGTGGTAGCGATGGTGGTCCGGACCGGCGCACAGCGTCTGGCCGAGGACCCGGGGCTGGTGCCGGACGGGCGCCTGGGGCTGATCACGAACTTCACCGGCGTGCTGCCGGACCTGACGCCGGCCTCGGTCGCGTTGCGTGCGGCAGGGTTGCCGTTGACGGCGTTGTTCGGTCCCGAGCACGGCCTCCGCGGTACGGCGCAAGCGGGTGCGAGCGAGGGCGAAGGAGTCGATCCGGACACCGGGCTTCCGGTCTTCGACACCTACCGGCGGAAAGGGCGCGAACTCGACGACCTGTTCTCCGGCGTCGACGTACTGCTGTTCGACATCCAGGACATCGGGACGCGGTTCTATACCTACGTCTGGACGATGTACGACTGCCAGCAGGCGGCCGCCCGGCTCGGCAAGCCGTTCGTCGTCCTGGACCGCCCGAACCCGCTCGGCGGCGTCCGGGTCGAGGGGCCGACGCTGCAGCCCGGGTTCGAGAGCTTCGTCGGGCGGGCGCCGATCCCGCTGCGGCACGGGCTGACCGTCGGCGAACTGGCCCGTCAGTTGGGTACGGCAACGGTCGTCGAGCTCGAGGGCTGGACACGGGACGTCCACGGTGTCGAGCCGTGGGTGCCGCCGTCGCCGAACATGCCGACGCCGGACACCGCACTCGTCTATCCAGGGACGGGGCTCTTCGAGGGCACCAACCTCAGCGAGGGGCGCGGTACGACGCGGCCGTTCGAGACGATCGGGGCGCCGTACGTCGACGACCGGCTCGTGCCGGCGCTGCGCGCACAGGAGCTGCCGGGGGTGACGTTCCGGCGGACCTGGTTCGAGCCGGTGTTCAGCAAGTACGCCGGCCAGGCGATCTCCGGCGTACAGCTGCATGTGGTGGACCGGGAGGCGTTCGAGCCGGTGCGGACCGCGCTGGTGATGCTGCGGGTGCTGAACGAGCTGTATCCGGACGACTTTGCGCTGCTCCCGTCGCTCGACAAGCTGTGGGGCTCGGACTCGCTGCGCAAGACGCTGGAGGCCGGCGACGACCCGCTGGCTCTCTTGCCCGCGACAACCACTCCGGCGGAGTGGGTGCGCTCCGACGTACTGCTCTATGAAGGGGATGCCCGATGATCCGTTCCTTCCAGGTCGGTGACGGGCCGGCGATCGCCGCCGCGTGGACCGCGGCGGCGCCGGCCGACCCGATCTCCTACCAGCGGTTGCGTGACCTGTTCCTGCTCGATCGCAACTTCGACGCGGCCGGTCTCCAGGTGGCCGTGATCAATGATCAGATCGTCGGCGCCGCGTACGCCGTCCGCCGGCTGATTGCCGTCGACGCAGACGACTTGGAGCGCGGGTCCGGCTGGATCCCGTTCTTCTTCGTGCATCCGGAGTACCGGCGCCAGGGGATCGGGCGTGAGCTGTTGTCCACGGCAATAGACTGGCTGCGGTCCCACGGGCGGTCCGAGGTCTTCTTCTCGTCGTACACGCCGAACTACTTCCTCCCCGGTCTCGACGCGGCCCGCTACCCCGAGGCGTCTCGGCTGCTCGGTGGACTGGGCTTCCAACGGGGGTACGACGCGGTCGCGATGGACCGGAGCCTCGTCGGGTACGCCGTACCGGACGAGGTCCGCAAGCGGATCGACGCGCTGACGGCCGAGGGCTACAGCTTCGGTACGCCGTCCGGCGACGAGCTGACCGCGCTGATCACGATCGCGGGCGCGGAGTTCAACCCGGACTGGGCGCGCGCGATCCGCGAGGGCGTCGTGTCCGGGCTGCCGCTCGATCGGATCGTGGTCGCACGCGAGCCTGGCGGGGCGATCCTCGGCTGGGCGATGCACGGGACCTACGAAGGCGTGGTCGACCGCTTCGGCCCGTTCGGCGTACTGCCGGCGTCCCGCGGCACCGGTCTCGGGAAGGTGCTGCTGCACCTGACGCTCGAGCGGATGGTCGCGGCCGGCGCGCACAGCGCCTGGTTCCTGTGGACCGGCGAGAAGTCGGCCGCGGGACAGCTGTACCTGAAGACGGGGTTCGACATGACCCGCACGTTCACCATTCTCCGGGCGCCGTTGCACCCGGCCGGCGAGAAGGAATGATCATGAGGATTCTGCGGCTTGCTGTTGCCCTCGGTCTGTTCGCGAGTGCTGCCGCCTGTGGCGGCGGCAGTGGCTCTGGTGGCAGCGGCGACAAGGTCGAACTGACGCTGCTGAGCCACTACAGCGACGGGCCGTCCAAGGAAGGCCTGGACAAGATGATCCAGGAGTGGAACAAGGAGAACCCGAAGATCCAGGTGAAGGCGCAGGTGGTCAAGTTCGACGACCTGCTGACCACGATGACGGTCCGCCAGACCGGTGGTCGTGGCGCCGACATCGTCAGCGCGTACGGCCTGTGGGGCGGCCAGTTGATGAAGGCGAACGTCGTGGCCAAGGTGCCGGACGACATCGCGACCAAGATCAAGGCGGAGTACAGCCCGGCGGCGCTCGGCGCGGTGACCACCGGCGACACGCTGCTCGGGTACCCGACCGAGCTGAACACGTATGTGCTGTTCTACAACAAGAAGATCCTCGCCGCGGCAGGCATCACCAGGCCGCCGTCGACCTGGGCCGAGCTCGCGGACGCGGCCAAGAAGACCGTGAAGCGCGATGCCAAGGGCAACATCCAGGTCGAGGGCCTGAGCCTGATCCAGGACGGCGACAACAAGTCGGTGCACCCGTTCCTGTCGCTGCTCGACTCCGCCGGCGGGAAGTTCCTCGGTCCGGACGGTACGGCGCAGTTCGACGACGCCGCGGGCAAGGCGGCGCTGAAGTTCGAAGCCGACCTGGCCGCCGCGAAGGCGACCAACCCGTCGATCATGCCGACCAAGCAGTTCCGCAGCGGCGGGGTCGCGATGGCGATCCAGGCCGGATGGTGGATCGGCAGCCTGAAGAACCAGATGAAGGACAAGTACTCCACTGACGTCGGTGTCGCCGCCATCCCGGGCCCGACGCCGGGCAGCAAGGGCTCGCTGGCATACGGGTTCTTCATGGGCGTGAACCAGCGCAGCAAGCACGCCGACGAGGCGTGGAAGTTCCTTACCTGGATGAACGAGCACAAGACTTCCGACGGGAAGGTCACCGAGACCGGCAAGTGGCTGGCCGACCAGGGCCTGCTCCCACCGCGGACGGCTGACCAGGCGGAGTACAAGAAGTCGCTGTCCGACCCGAACCTCGCGCCGATCTACGACGCGGCGACGTACGCGATGGCAGAGCCGAACCAGCCGGGCGCGTACGAGGCGAAGACCGCGCTGCACAACGCGATCATGGGAGTGCTTGCCGATGGCAAGAATCCCGACGAGGCGCTGGCCCAGGCGGCGAAGGCCGTCAAGCCGCAATGACGACCGCTGTCTCCCGGGTCGGCCCTGACAGCATGGCTGCGGCGCCGTCCCGGGCGCTCGGGAAGCTGCATCGCGAGGGGCGGGCGGCATACCTGTTCCTGTCACCCGCCCTGCTGTTCTTCTGCGTGTTCCTGATCCTGCCGTTCATCTTCGCGATCGTGCTCGCGTTCTCGGACTGGGGCGGCTTCGACCTCGGCACCCTGAAATGGGCCGGTACGTCGAACTTCCGCGAGGTACTGAGCTTCGACGGGACGTTCGTCAAGCCGATCCTGGTGAACACGCTGCTGTTCGCGTTCGGGTCGGTGTTCCTGGCCACGTTCGGGTCGGTGCTGGTCGCCTACTGCATCGACCGGCTCGCGTTCCAGGGGTTCTGGCGGGTGCTGTACTTCCTGCCCGTGGTCGCGACGGTGGTGGCCATCGGCAACGTGTGGAAGATGATGTACCAGCCGGCCGGGCTGATCAACGGCGTACTCAACAAGCTCGGCGTGAACAGCATCGGCTTCCTATCCGACGCGTCGTACGCGCTGCCGTCGGTGACCGTCGTCCAGGCCTGGGCCTCGATCGGTGGCGCCGTCCTGATCCTGACCGCCGGACTGAAGGCGATCCCCACGCAGTACTACGAGGCCGCCGAAGTGGACGGCGCCAACTCGTGGCACCTGTTCTGGTCGATCACGTTGCCGTTGCTGCGGCCGGCGTTGCTGTTCGTGCTGATCACCCAGTTCATCGGCGGGCTGCAGTCGTTCGCGCTGATCATCGTGATGACCGGCGACGGCGGACCGGTGAACGCGACCAACGTAGCGGCGTTCGAGATGTACCAGCGGGCCTTCAAGTACGGCGCCTGGGGGACCGCGAGCGCGATGGCGATGGTGCTGTTCGTGATCATCCTGGCGATCACGCTGCTGCAGCTGTGGATCGCCCGGCGGCGTGGGGAGGAGACCTCGTGAAACGCCGTACCCCGTGGTTCGCGTACCTGGTCGTCGTGCTCGGCGGCGTGGCGATGGTGATGCCGTTCCTCGACATGGTGATGAGCTCGTTCAAGGGTGCGGGGGAGTACGGCGTGATCCCGTACAAGTTCCTGCCCGAATCGTTCAACCTGGACAACTACCGCGAGGCGTTCTCGCAGCTGGAACTGCCGCGCCTGTTCCGCAACAGCGTGATCGTCACGGTGTCCGTGACCGTTTCGGTGCTGGTGACGTCCTCGCTCGCGGGGTATGCGCTGGCGAAGCTTCGGTTCCGCGGGCGGGCGGTGATCTTCCGGTTCATCCTCGCGACGATGATGCTGCCGCCGTTCCTGCTGCTGATCCCGACGTTCCTGATCATGCTCAACTGGCCGCTTGCCGGTGGCAACGACATCCTCGGGCGCGGCGGCGACGGCGGGCTGACGACCAGCCTGCTTGCGCTGATCCTGCCGTTCACGGTGTCCGGTTTCGGGATCTTCCTGATGCGGCAGTTCATGGTCTCGCTGCCGGACGAGATGCTCGAGGCGGCCAAGATCGACGGCGCGAACCAGTGGCAGACCTGGCGGCTGATCGTGCTGCCGCAGACCAAGCCGGTGGCCATCACGCTCGGCCTGATCACGTTCATCGGGACCTGGAACGAGTACATCTGGACGCTGCTGATCTCGTCGTCCGACCCGTCGCTGCAGACGTTGCCGGTCGGGATCCAGCTGCTGCAGAGCTTCCTCGACCCGGACCGCACGATGCCGATCGTGATGGCCGGCCTGGTGATCAGCACGCTCCCGGTGCTGGTCGTGTTCCTGCTGTTCCAGAAGTACTACGTGCGTGGCGTCGTACTGAGTGGCCTGAAATGAGGAGCCTGCTATGACCAATTCCGTGCTGGCGATCGGCGCACACATCGGCGACATGGATCTGACCGCGGGGCCGACGCTCGCGAAGCTCGTGCTCGAGGGCGCGTCGGCGACGATCGTCGCGCTCACGCCGGGCGAGCGCGGGCATCCGCGGATGACGCCGGCGGAGTACAAGAAGCAGAAGATCGCGGAGGGTACGGCGTTCGCGGAGGCGATCGGTGCGGACTTCGTCGTGCTCGACCACAGCGACGGGTTCCTGCCGGCGTCGGACGACGTGGCGCTGGAGCTGGCCCGGATCATCCGCGAGAAGCAGCCCGACACGATCATCACGCACTGGAAGCACTCGATCCACAGCGACCACGAGAACACCGCTCAGGTCGCCGAACGGGCCCGCTTCCTGGCCGGCCTGCCGATCGAGTCGGACGAGGACTTCAAGGCGCTGACGCCGTACGCCGAGCTGGCCGCTCGCGTGGCCGAGCTGCCGCGGCACGGCGTACGGACCTTCATGCATGCGGAGAACTGGGAGGACATGGAGGGCTTCACGCCGACCCGCTACGTCCCGATCTCCGACGAGGCCTTCTACCGCTGGGTCTCCGCGATCCGCCACCAGGCCTTCGCCCGCGGCGAGACGTACGGCTTCCGCTACATCGACTACTACACCGCCCTGATGACCACCCGAGGCTGCCTGGCCGGCTACCCGCGCGCCTGCGCCTTCCACACCAACCCAACCCCAGAGGTCAGCAAACTCGCGGGCCCGTAGGGTGCGGGTATGAGTGGAGTGCAGCTGGTCGTGCAGGGCGACGACTTCGGCATGTGCCATGCCGTGAACGTCGGGACCGTGCAGGCGTTCACCGACGGGATCGTGACGCAGGCGGCGACGATGGCGGCCTGCCCGTGGTTCACCGAGGCGGCGGCGCTGGCGCGGGAGTACGGGATTCCGGTCGGCGTTCATCAGACGCTGACGTGCGAGTGGGACTTCCTGCGGTGGCGGCCGTTGACCGACGGAGCGTCGCTGGTGGGGGAGGACGGCACGTTCCGGCGTACGGTGGCGGAGGCGTCGGCGGCGGTGTCGCACGAGGACGCCGTGCGGGAGTTGTCCGCGCAGGTCGCGAAGTTCGCGGCCGAGGGGCTGACCGTCGAGTACCTCGATCTTCACATGGGGTCGTCCGTACCGTCGGCGTACGACGAGGTGTCCGCGGCGATCGGGAAGCCGTTCATCTACGGGCCCGAGTGGTCGTCGCGGTTCGCGTCGATCCGGACGTTGAGCGATCGGGACGCGGCGGACAAGAAGACGTGGATGCTCGCGTACCTCGACGAGCTCGCACCCGGCGTACATCTGCTGGTGACGCACTGCGCCGCGGCGGAGCCGGAGCTCGGCGCACTGCACCGGCCCGGGTCGGACACCTACCGTTGGGCCGAGGAGTACCGGCTGTCGGACCAGGCGATCGTCACCGACCCGGAGATCCGCCAGGCGATCGACGACCGCGCCATCACGCTCACGACGGTCCAGGCCGCGTTCTCCGCGTGATCATCGAGGCGGGGTGGTTGGTGCTGCGGCCGTTCACGGTCGACGACGTCGAGTGGGTGTACGACGTGTCGCAGGACGCGGCGCTGCAGCAGTTCGTCCAGATCCCCTCGCCGTACCTGATGGAACATGCGCGGCATTTTGTCGAGCATCTGGCGATCGAGCTGGGGGAGCGCGGCGAGCGGGCCGAGTTCGTCGTGGAGGACGCGGCGACGGGGGAGCGGCTCGCGCGGGTGGGGCTCGGCATGCGAGGCGACGGTACGGCGGAGGTCGGGTACTGGACCGCGCCGGCCGCCCGCGGGCGTGGCATCGCGCCCGCGGCGGTGCGGGCGATCTGCCGGTGGGCGTTCGAGGAGCGCGGGCTCGACCTGATCGAGTGGCGGGCGGAGATCGGCAACTTCGCGTCGCGGCGGGTGGCGGAGAAGGCTGGGTTCGTGTTGGAGGGCTCACTGCGCCAGCGCCTGGTGCATCGCGGGCAGCGCGTCGACGCGTGGATCGGGTCGCTGATCAAGGGCGAGCTTCCGTAGTACGGAGAGCACCGGGTGGTGAGCCGGTCGCGGCCTTGATGTGGCGGGTGAGGTGGCTGACCGAGTGGTACCCGGTGAGGTCGGCGACGACCTGCAGCGGAAGCGTCGAGTTGCGGATGTGGGCGAGCGCGTGGCGCAGGCGGACCGACTGTAGCGCGGCCTGCGGGCTGGTACGACGTACGCGCGTGAACGCGGCGCGCAGCCCGGACTGCGAGATGCCCAGCTCGGCCGCGACCTGCGCGATCCGCAGGCCGGTCGCGAAGCGTTCCTCGAACAGCTGCTCCGCCTGGATGACGAGCTGTTCGGCCGGCGACGCGGGCGGGGTCGCGGCGGCGCGGCGGAGGCGGAGGTCGAGCTCGGCGAGGAGGATCGCGCGGAGCTCGTCGCTCTCGGTCTCGCGCACCAGAGCGTCGAACACCCGGCGCAGGGTGTGGTCGGCGTCGTCATAGCACAGCCGCGGCCAGGGATGGGTGGCCGCGGCATCGACCTGGAGGAAACGGTTCGCGTACCCGGTGCGGCTCTGCTCGGCGTGCCACGTGTTCGGCGGTGTCAGCAGGACGGTGCCCGGCGTGGCGTCGTACGTCTCGTCGCCGACCGGGCAGGTGATGCGGCCGCGAACGTAGTACACGAGCTCCCACGACGTGTGCGCGTGCGTCGGGTAGTCCTTGCCCGGCGCGGCGGTGTGGACGCCGGAGCCGAGGAGTCGTGGCGATTTGTGCACAAGCCCTGTCGCCTTCTGCATTGTTTCCCGGGTACGTCGCCACGATGCTTGCATCGATTCGTGCATCTTGTGAAGGAGCCCGTTATGGATATGTCGACCGCGCTGCGGGACCTCGGCGTCACCGACGACCTACTCACGCAGGCCGAGAAGGACCAGCTGGACCGCGACGGATTCCTGCCGCTGGAAGGGATCCTGTCCGCGGAGGAGGTGTCCGCGATCAACAAGCGGCTGGCCGAGCTGACCGCGGCGGAGGGCGATCGGGCCGGCCTCGAAGTACACCAGGAGAAGGGCACCGACCGGCTCGCGGATCTGGTCAACAAGGACCCGCTGTTCGAGGTGTGCTTCAGTCACCCGCGGGTGCTTGCTGCGATGAAGCACGTGCTGGGCGAGTTCCGGCTGTCGTCGCTGAACAGCCGCGCGGCGCTACCCGGCGAGGGTCACCAGGCGCTGCACGCCGACTTCGGCCATCCGGTCGAGCCCGGCGCGTACGAGGTCTGCAACTCGATCTGGCTCCTCGACGACTTCACCCCGGAGAACGGCGCGACCCGCGTCGTCCCCGGCTCCCACCGCCGCGGCACCATGCCCGCCGACGAGATGCCCGACCCCGCCGCACCCCACCCCGACCAGATCCAGCTGACCGGCACCGCAGGCACGGTCGTCGTCTTCAACAGCCACCTCTGGCACGGCGGCACCCAGAACCGCACCACCAAACCCCGCCGGGCCCTGCACTCCTACTTCGCCCTCCGCCACCTACCCCAGCAACTCGACCAGCAGACCCACATCCGCATCAACACCTACAACCGCCTGACCCCCGCCCAACACTTCATCCTCGACGTCACGAGCTGACGTCTGTCAGGAGGCGTCGGCTTTGCGGACCCAGACTTCTCGGATGATGAGGAGGAGGGCGGCGGCGGAGGGGATGGCGAGGAGGGCGCCGACGACGCCGAGGAGGGCGCCGCCGAGGAGGGCGGCGATGACGGTGACGGCGCCGGGGATGTCGACGGCGCGGCGCATGATGCGCGGAGCCACCACGTAGTTCTCGATCTGCTGGTAGATGACGCCGTAGATCAGGCAGGCGATGCCGATCCACAGGCCGCCGGTGAAGCCGATCAGCGACACGATGACGACGCCGATCAACCCGCCGACCATCGGGATGAAGTCGCAGAACATCACCACGATCGCCAGCGCCACGGCGTACTGACGCAGCCCGACGATCTCCAGGAAGATGAACATCGTCACGCCCGCGCAGAGCGCCACCATGAACTGGCCGCTGACATAACCACCGACCCGGCCCAGGACCTCGTCGCCGAGGATCGACACTCGCCGGCGCCGGGTGCCAGGGACCAGGCTGTACGCCGCCCGCTTGACCGACGGGAGCGACGCGAGGAAGTACAGCGTCAGTACCAGGATCGTGAACGTGTTGAACAGCGCGTTCGCGACCACCTTGCCGACACCGAGGATGCCGCCGAACGCCCGCTGGGCGAGCGCCGGGTCCTGGATGTACTCCTGGGCCTTCTGGATGAAGTGGTACTTCGTGTTCAGCTGGTTGAGCGTCTTCGACTTCTCCAGCAGGTCGAGGTAGCCCGGAGCGTTCTTGATCAGGCTGTTGATCTGGTCGCTGACGACCGGCACGATCGCGAAACCGACGCCGACGACCGCGAGGATCATCAGCAGGAAGACGACGCCGACCGACAGCCCGCGCTTCAGGCCGCGGCGCATGAACCACTCGACCAGCGGGTTCAGGCCGACGGCGATGAAGATCGAGACCAGCAGCAGGATCAGCACCGAGCGGGCCTGGCCGAGGGCGTTCCACAGGCCCCAGGCGACCAGTACGCCGAGCGCCGCGAAGAACCCGAACGTGAACGGGTTCCCGCGCCGGATCGGCGGACCGGGCGTGCCCATCCCCTCGGACGGGTGCCGCTGCTCGATCAGCAGTTCGTCGGCGAGGTTGGAGTCCTCCGCAGCCGACGCAGCCGACGCAGCCGACGCAGCCGACGCGGCCGTCGCTGCCTCGGAGGCCGACTGTTCGCTCTTTCCGGCGGCGGCTTCGGCCTCAGCGGCCGCGGACTTCGCCTCGGCCTCAGCGGCTGCGGACTTCGCTTCGGAGGTCGCTGTGGAGGTGTCGTCGCCGGATGGCGTCACATCTTGCCCTTCGGGGATCGCGCGCGCGAGCTGGCCGCATCGGTCGTGTCGGCGGACGACGTACCCCGGGTGGACTTCGCCGAGGCAGCCGGCCGCGTCTGGACCTGAGTGTCCTCGCTCGCGAGGTCACCGAGCCGGAACTCGTCGACCATCGTCGAATCCTTCGGCTCCTCACCAGCCACGGCGGAATCCGCCGAAGACTCGGAGGAAGACTCGGAGACCGCGGCCTTCGAGGACGTCGGGCCCGCCGACGACTGCGGGGAGGCCGACGACTGCGGTGAGGCCGACGCGGTGTCCGCATCCTCTGCGGGACCGCCGGCCGTCCTGCTGGTCTTGTCCGCGAGGTCTCCGGCGTCCTTCGCGTCGACGCGCAGGCCGGTGTCGATCCGGGTCTCGTCGACCCGCGCATCCCCGGCGCCGGTGCCGACAAACGGGCTGGCGCCGGTGAACGGCCCTTCGTCCTCGCCGTACGACGATTCGCTCGAGGCCCGGGCGACCGGACCGGGCGTCGCACCCGGGAACGGGTTGTCAGCCGGCGTCGCTGCCGGGAACGCCCCTTGACCCGCCTCGCCCGAAGCATCACCAGCACCGGTCACGGGAGTTGCGGCCGGGCGCGCGAACGGGTTCACGTACGGCACGGCGGCGGTCTCGGAGTCGAGCTCCGCGGCCTGCCGCGCGATGTTGCTGGCGATCTCGTTGAGCCCGGCGATCTGGGTGAGGATGCCGTCCCGGCGCTTCGCCAGCCGCTCGGTCTCGCGGGCCACGACCGTCCGCGACCGCTCCGCCTCGTCGGCCGCGTTCGCCAGCTCGGCCTCCGAACGTGTCCGGGCCGTGGTCAGCAGCTGCTCGGCCTCTCGCCGGGCGCGCGTGAGCGTCCGCTCGGCCGACTGCTCGGCCTCGGCGCGGATCTTGCGGGCCTGCTCGGTCGCCTCGGCCACCCGGCGTTCGGACGCCTCGGCGGCCTCCTTCATCTGGGTGGTCAGGCTGTCGGTGTCGGCCGCGATCTGCTGATGCTTGTCGGCCAGCTCCTTGGCCTGCTGCTCACGCTCGTCGGCCAGCCGAGCCCGCAGCGCCGCCGACTCCCGCTGGATCGCGGTGCGGATCTTCTCGGCCTCGTGCAGCGCGCCGTTCTTCAGGGTGCTCGCCTGCGACTCGGCCGTCAGTTGCAGCTGCTCCGCCTTGCGCCGCGCGGCCTGCAGCACCTCGGCCGCCTCGGTCTCCGCCGTACGCCGCAGCTCGGCCGCGTCACCCTCGGCGGTACGCCGCATGCTGTCGGCCTCGTTCAGCGCGACGGTCCGGATGTCCTCGGCCTCGCGCTCACCGGTCGCCCGCGCGGCGGCTGCCTCCTTCGCCGCGTTCGCGCGCAGCTCGTCGGCCTCGCGCTTGGCCTCCTCGAGCGCCTCGGACGCCTGGTCCTGGGCGAGCCGGAGGATCTGCGCGGCCCGGTCGCCGAGCCCGGCGTACGACGGGTTGGCGCTGGCCTCGAGCTGCCGGCGGGTCTCCTCGAGCTGGTGCTGCAGCGGCGCGACGTTGCGCTGCAGCTCGTCGGCTCGCTGCCGCGCCTCGACGAGTTGCATCTCCAGCGCGCGGACGTAATCGTCCACGGCCTGCTTGTCGTACCCGCGACGGCTGACCGGGAAGCCCCCGGCCGCGGTCGCCGTACGGTCGAAGAACGGCAGGCTCGACTCGTCAGGCATTCCCGAGATTCCCTTCTGGCGGCTCAGCGTGAATCCCCCAGCTTAAGCCTGTCAGAACCCCGCTCAAACGCCTAAACGAACTACTGACCCGGAAGCAACTAACTACCTGTCCCGGAAGCGGTTGATCTGGTCGAGGTGCCGGGAGCGCAGTTCGGTGTCGCGGACGCCGAGGCCCTCGGTGGGCGCCAGCGTGAGGACGCCGACCTTTCCCTGGTGCAGGTTGCGGTGGACGTCGTACGCCGCCTGCGCGGTGTCCTCGAGCGGATAGACCTTGCTGACCGTCGGATGCACCATCCCGCGGGCGATCAGCCGGTTGGCCTCCCACGCCTCGCGGTAGTTGGCGAAGTGCGAGCCGATGATCCGTTTCAGGTTCATCCACAGGTACCGGTTGTCGTACTCGTGCATGAACCCGGACGTCGACGCACACGTGACGATCGTCCCGCCGCGCCGGGCGACGTACACCGACGCCCCGAACGTCTCCCGCCCGGGATGCTCGAACACGATGTCCGGGTCGTCCCCGCCGGTCAGCTCCCGGATCCGCGCCCCGAACCGCTTCCACTCCTTCGGGTCCTGGGTCGTCTCGTCCTTCCAGAACTTGTAGCCCTCCGCGGACCGGTCGATGATCAGCTCCGCACCCATCGCCCGGCAGATCTCGGCCTTCTCCGGCGACGACACCACGCAGACCGGGATCGCGCCGCCGTTCAGCGCGAACTGCGTGGCGTAGGACCCCAGCCCGCCGGACGCGCCCCAGATCAGCACGACGTCGCCCTGCTTCATGTTCGCGCCGTTGGCCGAGACCAGCTGCCGGTACGCTGTACTGTTCACCAGCCCCGGCGACGCCGCTTCCTCCCACGTCAGGTGGGCCGGCTTCGGCATCAGCTGGTTCGACTTCACCAGCGCGAGCTCCGCGAGCCCGCCGAAGTTCGTCTCGAAACCCCAGATCCGCTGCTCGGAGTCGAGCATCGTGTCGTTGTGCCCGTCCGGCGACTCCAGCTCGACCGACAGGCAGTGCGCGACCACCTCGTCGCCCGGCTTCCAGGCGTTCACGCCCGGCCCGGTCCGCAGTACGACGCCCGCGAGGTCGGACCCGACAACGTGGTACGGCAGGTCGTGGCGGGCGGTCAGCGGCGACAGCTTCCCGTACCTCTTCAGGAACGAGAACGTCGACACCGGCTCGAAGATCGAGGTCCACACGGTGTTGTAGTTGATCGCGCTCGCCATCACCGCGACCAGCGCCTCGCCCGGCCCGAGCTCAGGCGTCGGTACGTCGTCCAGGTGCAGGCTCTTGCGCGGATCCTTGTCCTTGGCGTCCAGGCCCTCGAACATCGACGCCTCGTCGGCGTGCACGGTGATCCCGCGGTAGTGGTCCGGTACGTCGAGCTCGCCGACGGCGGCACTGTCGCCGGAGAGGATCGCCTCGAGGATCTGCTTCACGGAAGTACCTCCTGCAGCGGGGGTCTGGTGAGCGGAACTTACCGTTGAGTATGCGCCCCTCGCTGTGCCCTGTAACACAGCGGACGGCCGTTGAGACGACCGTCACTTTTCCAGTCCACCGTTGTCAGTGGTCTTATCGAGTCCTTACCGGGTCGCAGCGCCCGGCTCAGCGCAGGCGGGTGTGCAGCCGGACCTGCGTGAAGTCGTCGCCGGACCGCAGTTGCGCGAGGTCGCACAGCTGGTTGGCCAGCCAGACGCCCCGTCCGCCGAGCCCGTCGAGCGGCGGCAGCACCCGCCCGACCAGCAGGTCGTCGATCCGCCCGTGATCGGTCACGTCGCAGATCAGCGCGCCGTCGGCGACCCACACCGCCAGCCGCCCGCGCCCGCCACCGAACCGGATGCTGTTCGTGCAGATCTCGTGCAACGCCAGCGACAGGTCCTCGAGCCGGTCGCGGGACACGCCGTACGACGCAGCCTGACCACTCAGCCACTGCCGCACCTGTCCCAGCTCGTCCGGCCCGAAGTCCCAGCGCTCGGCCCGATCCGGTACGTCGTTGAGCGCCGTCCGGAACGTCTTCTCCGCAAGGGCTTCCGCGGCCGCATGGGTCACGGTCGGGTCGATGCCGACGGACGCCTCGTAGGCGCAGTACAGCCGGAACGACCGGTCCTCGGCGAACGCGATGCCGGTCAGCGCCTCGTGCAGCTGCACCTCGTCGTACTCCGCCGCGTTGCGCCCCGGGTACGCCGCCTCGCCGAGCGCGCGGAGCGGTCCGGGATGCTGATCGAGCACGCTGCGCCAGAACGGGATCAGCCGCGCGGGGTTGCCCCCGGCAACAGTCATGTCGCTGAAACGGACCTGCTCGTGCAGCGGGCCGAGGGCGTCGCGCAGTACGGCGATCCGCTCCGGCGGCAGTACGGCCACGATGGTTTCCCCCGCCGCCAGGCCCTCGTGTACGAACGCGGCCGCGCGCCGCACGAATTCCGCGTCCGTGTCGTGGACGAAGGCCTCGTGCTCGAACCCGCCCGGCGCACCGGGCAAGGAACCGGTGGCGCTCTCCTTCAGCACCCGAACAGAGTAGACCGCGACACCAGCGCGGCGAGACTTGTTCAGCGTGCCGTTACGCGGTGTGGCTCGCTGCTGGCTCCACGAGTTCGACGAGTACGCCACCGGCCGACTTCGGGTGGATGAAGTTGACCCGGGAGCCCGCCGTACCGCGTCGTGGCTCGTCGTAGAGCAGCCGCGCGCCGCGTTCCCGCAGTACGGCGGAGACCGCGTCGAGGTCGTGCACCCGGTAGGCGAGCTGCTGGATGCCCGGGCCGCGCTGGTCGAGGAACTTCGCGATCGGCGACGCGTCCGACAGCGGCGCCAGCAGCTGGAGGGAAGAGCCCGAGTCGCCGACCGCGAGCATCGCCTCCCGGACGCCCTGCTCCTCGTTGATCTCCTCGTGCGCCACGGTCATGCCGAACACGTCGGCGTAGTACCGGACGGCCTCGTCGAAGTCGGCCACCGCGATGCCGACATGGTCGATCGCGTCGAACAACTGATCCATCCACCAAGCCTTGCGCAGACCTGCCGTCGGGAACCATCGAAAGTGGCCTACTCGACACGATCCGTGTGACCGGTCTGACGTGCGCGAGCAGCGGCGTACCAGTGCGGTCGCAGGTATCGTGACAGCATGTCTGACACCCGGAACTCAAGCGTCATCGTCGCCGGTGCACGGACCCCGATCGGGCGGCTGCTGGGTGGCCTCAAGGGCTTCACCGGCGCCGACCTCGGTGGGTTCGCGATCAAGGGCGCACTCGACAAGGCCGGCGTCGCGCCGGAGCAGGTCGAGTACGTGATCATGGGCCAGGTCCTGCAGGCCGGCGGCGGTCAGATCACCGCCCGCCAGGCCGCGGTCAAGGGCGGCGTTCCGATGGACGTCCCGGCCATCACGATCAACAAGGTCTGCCTGTCCGGGCTGAAC